>JAJRYZ010000146.1 GCA_024275515.1 Spirochaetota bacterium | reverse complement strand
CCGCTGTTTCGTGTTCCCGACCTCAATGTCGTCGATGCTTACCGCGTTATGATGAGCGGCGGACCCCGCGGAAGCTCCTACGCTCTCGAATCTCGGATCATGAAGATGCAGATTCTGAGCGCCGATATCGTCGCCGCCGACGTGGCCGCGGCAAAGACATGGGGAATCGACCCCGAACGGGTGCGCTACATCGGGCTCGGCGCCGAGAACGGGCTCGGAACCGAGGATCTCGATTCGCTTTCGATTGAACGTATCCTCCTGTGAAGAACGGCCCCGGACGCCACCGGCTTCATCTCATCCGCATCGTCGTTTCCGCGGTGGTTTTCGGGCTGTTCGTGTTTTTGTTTATGGCGCCGGTTGCCGTCGCCCACCGACTCGCGGAGGTACTTCCACGTACGCAGTTTCTCCCTTCCTTTCTCGCTACGGTCGGCGGCGGCGGTGTTGCGCTGGGTTGGGTCGTCGTTCTCGGATCGACTCTGCTTTTCGGCCGGGTCTATTGTTCAAGCCTGTGCCCGCTCGGCGCCGTTCAGGACGGCGTGGGCGCGCTCGCCGGGCGGTTTCGCAGGGAGCGTTCGTATCGCTTCCATCCGTCACACATGAGACTTCGGTTGGTCGTCCTCCTGGGTGTCGCGGCCACCGCGGCCGCCGGGTCGGTCGTCCTGATAGATTTGCTCGGACCCTACCGGATTTTCGGGATGATCGTCCACGATTTTCTGACGCCCGCCGCGGCGCTCGGATCGCACGTTCTTTTCTACCTTCTCAAACCGATCGGAGTATACATCGCGCCGATGACCGTTCCCGTCGACGGGATGCTGCTCATCGTCGGCACAGGCACGGCGGTCGCGCTGTTTGCCGCCGCGGCGCGGCGCGGCAGGCTTTTCTGCAATACGCTCTGCCCGGTCGGGGCGCTTCTTTCTTTCTCGGCTTTCCGCTCACTTTTTCGCATCCGAATCGATCGGAACGGCTGCGTCTCGTGCAACGCCTGCGAACACGTGTGCAGCGCGGAGTGTATCGACGGGGCTCGGATGGCCGTCGACGCCGGCCGATGCATCGGCTGCTTCAGTTGCCTGTCGGCTTGCCGGTTCGGCGCGATACACTTTTCCACCGGCGGTGCACGGGCGTCCGGTTCCAACGCGACGGATCCGTCGAGACGCAAGTTTCTCGGCGATCTGAGAAGAATAGCCGGGGGTGCAACGGCGTTTTTTCCTTTTACGTTTTCCGTTCGGCGGCGAGCGCTTACGCCGGACCAGGCTCCGCAGACTCCGATCGCACCGCCGGGGTCGAAATCGGTCGATCGCTTTACCCGTTTGTGCATCTCGTGTCACCTCTGCGTCTCGCGGTGCCCGACGCGCGTGCTTCAACCGTCTTTACTCGAGTACGGCATCGTCGGAATCATGCAGCCCACCTTGGACTACGCGGTAGGATTCTGCGAGTACGAGTGCAACACGTGCTCGGTCGTCTGTCCGAGTGCGGCGATCCTGCCTCTGACTCTCGATGAAAAGCAGGCGGTCAAGATCGGTCGAGTCGTATTCGCAGAAGAGCGTTGCGTGGTGGTAACGAATGAAACCGAGTGCGGTGCGTGCGCGGAGGTATGTCCTACCAACGCGGTCAGAATGACGCCTTATCGCGACGGCCTGCATATTCCCGAGACATTCGACGAATACTGCACGGGCTGCGGCGGCTGCGAGTTCGCGTGCCCGGTTATTCCGGACAAAGCGATCTACGTGATCGGCCGGGCGATTCACGGGGGCGCCCGCGTGCCCGATCGCGGGGTGGACGGGCAGGTGGAAACCGGCGGGCGCGGCGCCGGCGGCGACGATTCCGGCTCGGCATTTCCATTCTGACCGCCGGGGTTATCCGGACCAGCTCGCCGGCCACCGATCGAAAGCGACAACTTCGGAGACAGGTTTGCGGACCCGATCGGCTTGTTCGGATGCGGCGTGTTTGTCGTTCAGCCCCGAACCGTCTCCCGGATATCCGAGAATGACGAGAGCAACGAGGACATACTCGTCGGGGATGCCGACCACCTGTTTTATCGGTGTCGGGGAGAATCCGGCGATCGGATGTGCGTAGAGTCCCTCCCGCACCCCTTGGAGCATGAGATTCTGCGTCGCGAGCCCCGTGTCGAAAAGCGCGTAATCGCGACGGTCCGAGAGCCGGCAATCGTCGTCGATGTTCGTGCACGCGAGGACGATGAACGGCGAGGTTTTGGCCCAATAGTTGCCGCCGGCCAGATGCCTTTTTATGTCGGAAAGCACTTTCGAATCGGTTACCGCGATGAATCGCCACGGTTGATTGTTCGAGCAGGAAGGGGCGAGCGTCGCCGAGGTCATGATGCGATCGACGGTCGCTTCGGGGATCCTGCGCGAATCGAGCGACCGATACGCCCTGCGTCGTTCTATTTCGGGTACGATATTCTCCATACGCGCGACCTCCGTCGAGAAGATACCGTGTTTCACCGGTCTCGTCGACGTAGGCTGAAAACGTCACCGCACGATTCCCGCGATGGAGAATCAATGACGGGAAACGAAGAAGTTCACGCCGAGGGCGGCCGCGTCAGAGGCGAGCGGAAATGCCGAGCTCCTCGGCGATCTTGTTCAGTTCGGCGATGCTATCGACGGCCATGGGGATTCCCCTGTTCCGATACTCGGCCTCGTTGTGCGCCTCGACGTCCCCGGCCGCAAAGCTCTCGCCGAACCCGGGCAGCGGAGAGAGTTCCCTGATCCGCTCGACGTATCGTGACACTTCGCGACGGAAGCGATCGGGGTCGGTAAAGAGATCGATTCTGAACGATACGACCAGCGCGCCTTGGTTCGCCGCGGGCAGGCTCCATGCGGGGGGATCGGGGTCGAGGTCGAGCCCCGACAGCAAGCCGCCCCATGTTTGGCAGATTTCGCCGAGTCCGATCGAGCGAAGAACCAGTCCGGGAGCGAGACGCGCGATGGTGTCGCGATGCGGGCTACTCGCGTACAGATCGTGCATGCATCCGAAATCGACCACAATCGGCGTCGAGTCGGACGGGACGCTGAACGCCATGGGGGAACCGCCGGCCGCGGAGTAGAGCGGCGCCGAAGAACTCAGACTGAGCTGGTGTCCCGAGGTCACGAAAGTGAGCAGATCGTGCTCCAGTGGAATGCGCGCATAGACGCCGGCCGCGCCGAAATGGCCGTGGTTCCTCGTTACCAGGACGGCGATACCCGACGCGACGGCCTTCTCGCAGAGACGGTGCGTCCCCTCGTAGGCGGGAAAGTATCCCAGGCCACCGTCCCCGTCGACGAGCAGGCTGACCGGAGATTCCCGGACAACGCGCACGTCGGGCGTCCCGTTGAGCTTCCAGTCGCGGATGAGTCTGGCATAGGCGGCGATCTGAATCGTTCCGTGGCTGACGACGCCGCGGAGCTCGTTTTCCGTGAGAAGCGACGCGAGAAGCCGCGCGCGGTCTTCCACGATACCTGCCGCGGTCGCGACATCGTGAACGAACGCTTCAAGTCGTCGGTGATCGACGCGGACGGCATGGTCCGGCTGCCTGTTCATCGACCAACGCTACGCCAAACAATCGAGCACGCCACACTCTCACGTTGTCCGTGGGTGTTTGGCCGGCGGATCGACACGAAAACCTCCGCTACCGCTTGTGCGGCTCGACCACTTCGATCTCGTTCACTACAGGAGTGTCACCCGCCGCCTGGACCGCGTGTTCTTCCGCCTTCACCTTGTCGGATTCCTTGTGTACGATTCCGCTGATGCGAATATCGTGTTTCTGGAACGGCCACACGCCGGTCTTCCGGGAAAACACGAGAATGTGGGCGGCTCCTTCGATCGTCGGGTCGTCGCTGATTCTACCCTTGATCGTCCGGACTACGTCGTCAAGATCCATTTTCAAGCTCCTTTTGCGCCTTCCGGCGAATTGCACCTCTTCCTTTTACTATTCCCCTGATGCGAGTGCCTGCCCACATCGTACGACCGCCGGCGCCGCGTGTCAAACGTCGGCGATTCGTTTAACACTCTTTACGATCCTTTTACCTCGCCTTAACCGCGCCGCTTTCTCCGCGCGATACAGTAGAAGCGATCCGTTCACCGATGGAGGTCATGCCGCTTGAAGCATTTTTTTCCGATAGCGCTCATCGCGATGGCGGCGGCCGGCGCGCTCTCCGCCGAGGGCGAGCGCGCCGGCGGCGCCGGCTACGATCTTCTCCGTTATCTCGATCTGTACCTCGACGGTTCTCAGGCGATCTCCGATCAAATCGACCGAATAGACTCGCTCGAGTCCGACCTCGAATCCGCCCGAGCCCGAAGGGACTCGCCTCTCGCGATCGAGCGAATCACGATCGAGCTTGAATCGGAGCGGCTGAGGCTTGACGCGGTCAGGAACTCGGAGGTCGTGAACGCGCTGGAGTTATTCTTCGCCTGCGCTCGGGCCGAGCGGGGCCTGTCCTCCGCCGCCGAATCTCTTCGCATCGCCGAGGAAGAGTTTCGGATAGTCGAAAACCGCTACCACGCCGAGGAGGAAACGGAGCGCACGCTGCTCACTAAGAAAGCGTCGTTGCTGCAGGCCAGGAAGAGTCTGCTGAATGCCCGAGGTGTGCTGCTGCAGGCGCGAAACGCACTCTTTCGTCCGATCGACGTAGAGGCCGGACGAATCGTTCTCGACATCGATTGGGACGAGGCGGGCGAAGACGGGCCGCAAATCGACCCCGACGCGATCGCGTCGCGCGACCCGGACTACCATCAGTCGCTGCGTATGCTCGATCTCCTTACAAGGGAGCTCTCGCTCAAATCCGGTTCGCCCGCATTTACTCCGCAGGAACTCTCCGAGCTCGAAGATTCGGTCGACGCCGCGAAAAGTCGACTGCGAAGCGCACGATGGACGATAGAGGACCGGGCGGCGAGAATCGCGCTCGACATCTCCACAGCGAGTATCGAGAGCGAGGCGGCGAAGATCAATCTCGATCTGGCGCGGACCGACGTCGACTCGCTTTCTCTTCGATTCGAATATGGCGAGGTTCTGGAAACGGATCTCGCGCGCGCACGGCTTGCGCTGCAAACCGCGATGGACGATCTCCTCGCCCTGAAAGAGCAGCGGCTTCGCCTCTCCGTCGAGGCGTTTAGTTTGGGCGGCGATGCGAGGGAGGTGATTCGGCGCTTCGCCTCCGGGGCGGGTGAGCGGTAGGATGCCGGGCGGTCGGACGCCGACCGATCCGGCCGCCGCGCCCCGTGATGCGCCCGTGGGTGTTCGGTCGGGACGACGGGACGACGAGTCGGCGGGAACTGGACGGGTCGCACGCGCGCGGATATCCTGTCGTTCGTGTGCCTCAAGGGGGGAGCGCTGAGGCGAGGAGTGGAGAATGATCGATCAGACCGCATGTTTCGACGCGCTGCGAACGGCTCTTTCCGGCGGGGGCGACTATTGCGACCTCTTCTTCGAGAATCGGCGCGACACCGCCGTTACGCTGGACGGCGGCAAAATCAAAGAACTGTCCACCGGGCTGACCGTCGGCGTCGGGCTGCGGGTGATCGTCGGGAACAACTTCCTGTATATGTACGCCGGAAATCCGACCCCGGAACGTCTTCTCGATCTGGCGCGCCGGATGGCGGATGCGACGGCGGCGGGCAAGGCGGGGAACCTGGGCGATCCTCGCCCGGCGGAATCGCGCGAGCTGAGTCCGATTCGGATCGATCCGGTGTCGGTGGATCTTTCGAGGAAGGTCGAATTGCTCGGACGCGCCGATTCCGCCGCGAGGGAGTATTCGCCGAAGATAGCGGAGACGGTGGTGCGTTACGCGGACTATGAACAGAACGTCTCGATCGCCGCGTCGGACGGTCGGTTCGTCACCGACAGACGGGTGCGGACGCGCTTCTCCGTAACGGCCGTCGCAGGGGAAGGAGAGCGGAAAGAGACCGGAATGTACGGACCGGGCCGGTCCCTCGGGTGGGAGTTCTTCGAGGTTTTTCCCCCCGAAGAGGTGGCTCGGGAAGCCGCTCGAATCGCGGTGCTGATGCTTGAGGCGGACCACGCTCCACAGGGCAAAATGCCCGTTGTTATCGACAACGGGTTTGGAGGCGTGATTTTTCACGAAGCGTGTGGGCACGCGCTTGAAGCCACCTCCGTTGCCGACGATGCGTCGGTGTTCAGCGGCAGATTCGGGGAGATGATCGCGTCCGAAGTGGTCGGCGCGGTGGACGACGGCGCCGTCCCGAACGCGTGGGGTTCGGCCGCCTTCGACGACGAAGGGGAACCGACGCGACGGAATCAACTGATTACCGACGGACGGTTGACCTGCTATCTGATAGATCGGCTGGGGTCGATCAAGATGGGAATGCCGGTAACCGGCAACGCACGCAGGGAGAGCTACAAATACGCCCCAACGAGTCGAATGACCAACACCTTTATCCTCGCAGGACCTCACACACGCGAAGAGTTGATCGAAACGATCGACGAAGGTCTCTACTGCGCGGACATGGGCGGCGGGTCGGTCAACCCCCCGACGACCGATTTCAACTTCGCGGTGCGGGAAGCCTACCTTATCAAGAACGGGAAGATCGATCGGCCCGTCAAGGGCGCCTCTCTGATCGGCAAGGGATCGGAGATCCTGCGTACCATCGAAATGGTGGCCGATAATCTCGACATAAACGGCACCGGAATGTGCGGCTCCCGGTCGGGGTCGATTCCGGCCAACGTCGGACAGCCGGCGATCAAGGTTTCGGGGCTCGTCGTGGGAGGAAGATCATGACGCGGCGCACGGGCGGAGAGGCGGAGCTGATATCGGCGGCCCTCGAAGGACACCAAAACACCGAGCTTTATTTCGGCGCGTCGACGCGACTCTCGATACGAGCCTTCCATGGCGAGGTCGCCTCTTTTTCGCTGGCGGAGACCGCCGGCGTTTCGTCACGCGTCGTTTTGAACGAGCGTGTGGGGTCGGCGTACAGCGAGCGGGTGACGCCGGAGGAACTCGGTCGGGTCGTCGCCGAGGCGCGACGCAACGCCGTCTATCCGGCGCCCGACGTGGGTAATCGCCTTCGCGAGGAGCCCGGCGTCGACGCGTTTGACGCCGGCGCCGAGGATTTCGCCGGCGTCGCCGTTTCACGAAAGCGCGAAATCGCCCTCGCGATCGAACGACGGGCACTGTCCTCCGACAAACGAATCGTCAACGTACCGTACGCCTCGTACGGGGACGTGACCGGACGTTCGGTGCTCGGCAACACTTTCGGGGTACTGCAAGAATACACCTATCGATACTGCTACGCCTTCGTCGAGGTGATGGCGAGCGAAGGGGACGAAACGGAGGTCGGGATCGAAACGGTGGTCGCGAGGTCGTTCGACGAAATCGACGCCGAGAGCATCGCCTCGTCGGCGGTCGAACGTGCGCTGGCGCGGCTCGGATCGATTGAACCTGCATCGGGACGATACCGGATCGTGTTCGACGAGGAGGCCGCCTCGGACCTGTTCGGGGCGTTCGTCGCCGGCGCCGGGTCGCCCTTCTACGGCGAGAACATCCAGAAGGGGAGGTCCCGCCTCGACGCGAAAGTCGGCGCGAAGATCGGGTCGCCGCTTTTCAATCTGGTGGACGAGCCGTCGGCCGGCCTCACTCCACGACGGTTCGACGACGAGGGAGTTCCGACCTCGACACTCGCTTTCGTCGCCGAAGGTGTTTTCGCTTCGGTGATACACAACATCTATTCGGCGGCGCGAAGCGGCGCCGAAAGCACCGGGCACGGGCGTCGCGGTGGGTATCGCGGCACTGTTGCGACCGCGCTGCATAATCCATGCCTCACCAACGGTGCGGAGACGCCCGACGCTCTCCTGCGGAAGATGGGATCTGGTCTCCTCGTGACTGAAATCGAAGGACTTCACGCGGGTCTGAATCCTGTTTCGGGCGATTTTTCTCTTTCGGCCGTGGGATTCATGGTCGAGAACGGCGAAAGGACGCGTCCGATCAGGAATATGGTAGTCGCCGGCAATTTTTACGAGCTTGTCGAGCGCATTGTGGGAAAGGCGAACGACCGCAGGGAGATAACCCGCAGGCGGTTCAGCTCGCCGTCGATCCTCATCGACGACCTTTCGGTTTCAGGATCATAAACGGCATAGCGCCGCCGAGGCGATCGTCGCAAATGAGTCTGTCTTGATAGAGCAATTCGAAATCTCGCGCGCCGGATTTCGAATTGCTGGTCTTGATACGAAGCTCGCAGGAGCGGCTTGCTCGGGCTCGGCTTCCGGTGGACGAGATCGGTCGATCGAACAACATAGTGTTCGCAGCCGTCGGTCGCCGTAAAACGAGCTTGCATCGCCGATCATGATCGGGCCACACTACGCCTCATGTCGAAACCCGATCGGTTTGCACCGTCGATTCCGTGGGTGCTGTTTCTGATGCTCATGGTGTTTTTCTGCGTTTTTCCGCGCCTTCTCATCGCGCCGCTTTTGCTCCGGATCGCGGACGAATTCGACGTCGGGTTCGACGCGGCCTCCAGACTCTTTCTGACAGTCTCTACGGGGTTCATCATCGGTTTGTTCGCTTCGGGGTTCGTGGCGAGACGTATTACGCACAGATGGACCGTGACCGGGTCGGTGGCGTTGGCCGGCGCTATGATGATTGCCTCGAGTCTCGCCCCTTCGCTGTCGTTTCTCCACGCGACGCTTTTCTCGCTTGGCTTTGCCAACGGGCTCTATCCGGGGTCGGGCGTCGCTTCCGTTGCCGGCATGGTTCCCGATCTGCACCGCGGCAAAGCGCTTGCGATACACGAGTCGGGACCCAACCTCGCGTTCATTGTCGCGCCTCTGGCAACCGCTGCCTTGGCGCCTTTCGTGGGATGGCGCGGCGTCATGGCGGTCGCCGGGGCCGCTTCCGTTCTCGTCGCGCTGTCGTTCGGGTCATTCGGCCGGGCCGACCGGGCGCGCGGCGAACCTCCCCACTTCCGTAACATCGGCGTCATCGCGCGGAACCGCTCGTTTTGGGTTGTTTCGTTTCTTCTCGCGATCTCTTCGGTCGGCGCAATGGGGGTCTATTCGGAGCTTCCGACCTATCTCATTGTTGAGCACGCGCTCGATGAGACTTTGGTGAATACGGTGATCGGCGCGTCGCGGATCATCGCCTTCGCGGCCATCCTCTCCGCGGGCGCCCTTTCCGATCGGTTCGGTTTTCGCGCGGTCGTTTTGGTCATCATGGGGTTAACCGGCGTCGCCACGATCATGATCGGGTTGACGAGCGGGTCGGTGCTTCTCGTCGGCGTGTTTATCCAGCCGGCCGTCGTCGGCGCTTTTTTCCCCGTGGGAGTACGTGAGCTTACCGAGATCGTAGCGCCCAAAACGCGTAACCTGGCGGTGGCTCTTGCGATTCCGCCGGCCAATCTTGCAGGCGGCGGAATCGCCCCGTTCGTGCTGTCCGCCGTCGGCGCCGCCGGAGGATTCCGGGCGGGTTTCGTGGTTCTCGGATTGATGATCATCGCGAGCATCGCCACGTTGCCGCTGATGGGCGGCGCCCGCGCGCAGTCACGGTAGAGACGGCGTGCGCGAGGAGGTTAATATGCCCGAGTTGAAACGGTGGAGGCGGCCGCATGGTCGATTTCCATATATCTCCCGAATATCTCCCGACGGAAGCGACTCATGGTCCGGAAGGTCGGCGGCGCTCCGCTCGGAGTATCGCGCGAGGCGTCGGAACACGCGTGGGTGGCCGACGTGTCGGAAGCCCGCATCGGAGGGTTTGGTGCCGTTGGTCGAACCCGACGGGGGTGAGACGCCGCCCGACCGATACATCCTGCTGCGCTGCGGACCGAGTACAGGGTCGAAGATCAGACGCAACATCCTCTATTCATCGCGGCGGAGCGCAGAAGTCCTACCGTGAAGCGAAGATCAAACGGTGGCCGCCGGCGTACGCCCGCGACTGCGATACCGACGAGAACCTCTGCTTCTGTTCGGATGATCCGGCCTACGGTCGGGAGTTCCTTGAGGAGAAGCGCGCCGAAGCGATAGACTCATGAAGCGTCGCCGTCGATTCAGCATCGACAGCATTGATTAGGAGCTTTGACAAGGGGAAAGGAGCTGGAATGGAAAACGCGTACTTCTATGTCGCGCCTGCGGGGGCGCTCGTTGCGTTGCTGACGGCCGTGTACTTGTACCGGCAAATGATGAGTGCCGAGGAGGGCACTCCGAGAATGATCGAGATCGCCTCCTACGTCCGGGAAGGCGCCATGGCATACCTGCGAAAGCAGTACCGGGTCGTTGCGGCGGTCTTTTTCGGGCTCATGTGCGTTCTTATCGTGCTCGCGTTTCTGCGCGTGCAGAATCCGTTCGTGCCGGTGGCGTTCCTGACCGGTGGTTTCTTTTCGGCTCTGAGCGGTTTTCTCGGGATGAAAACCGCCACGTACGCCTCCGGCAGAACCGCGCACGGCGCGAGGCGTTCTCTCAACAGCGGTCTGCGGGTTGCGTTCAGGTCCGGCGCGGTCATGGGATTGATCGTCGTCGGCTTCGGGTTGATCGATATTTCGCTTTGGTATGTCGTTCTGAACTGGATTTACGATCACAACGTATTCGGTTTGAGTGTGAACCTCATGCACAAGGCGCATCTCGAAGGGGCTTTCGTCGAGCTCGCGACCGACGCGCAACGCGCCACGACGACGATTCCGGCATTCGTCCATGCGAAAATGACCGAGATTACCACGACCATGCTGACTTTCGGCATGGGCGCCTCGACGCAGGCCCTCTTTGCTCGTGTCGGCGGAGGTATTTTTACCAAAGCGGCGGATGTGGGCGCCGATTTGGTCGGAAAGGTGGAGGCCGGAATCCCGGAGGACGATCCGCGGAACCCGGCGACGATCGCCGACAACGTGGGCGACAACGTGGGCGACGTGGCCGGGATGGGCGCCGACCTGTACGAGTCGTATTGCGGTTCGATCCTCGCGACCGCCGCTCTTGGGGCGGCGCTCCCCATCCGCACCGGCGGAGGCGACGCGGCGACGATCATGAACATACTGCGGCCGGTCATCGCCCCGATGATCGTCGCGGGTGTGGGTACCGTGCTTTCGGTCGCCGGAATCTTCGCCGTACGAACGAGTGAAGACTCGTCGATGAAGCGATTGCTCCGGTCGCTCAATACCGGAGTCTTTTTGAGCTCGGTGCTGACTCTGGCGGTGCTTGCGTTCATGGCCGGGGTCCATTTCATCACATGGGGAGTCTTCGCGGCCGTGGTCGTCGGGCTTTCCGCCGGCCTGGTTATCGGGAAGTCGACCGAGTACTACACCTCCGACGATTATCGTCCGACTCGGTCCATAGCCGAGCAGTCGAACATGGGTCATGCTACGACGATCATCGCGGGAATAAGCGTCGGGCTCTCCTCTTCCGCAATTCCGGTGGTTACGATCGTACTCGGCATCTTGCTCGCTTTCGGATTCTCCGGGGGTTTCACCGACGTCGGTTTCGGCCTCTACGGCATCGGTTTCGCCGCGGTCGGAATGCTGTCCACCCTCGGTATTACTCTCGCCACCGACGCTTATGGTCCGATTGCCGACAACGCCGGGGGAAACGCAGAGATGAGCGGGCTCGACCCGGAGGTAAGACGGCGGACCGACGCGCTCGACATGCTCGGAAACACGACGGCGGCCACGGGAAAGGGGTTCGCGATCGGATCGGCCGCGTTGACGGCGATGGCGTTGCTCGCCGCGTATCTGGAGGAGATCAAGCTGTGGCTCGGGAAGCTGGGCGGCACCGAGGGGTTTCGGGTCGGACAGGTGGTCTTCTACTCCAAGATTCCTGAAGGAGTTCCCGAGGGGGCGAACGCAATCGTCGCGTCGAAGGCGACGTTGCTTCACTTCGAAGAGGCGTACAACCTGACGTTGATGAATCCCTTCGTCCTCGGCGGCATTTTTATCGGTGCGATGATGGCGTTCGTATTCAGCGCGATGACGATGAGTGCGGTAGGGAAGGCCGCCGGCGAGATGGTAAACGAAGTGCGCCGCCAGTTTCACGAGATCCCGGGGATCCTGGACGGTACGGGGAAAGTCGATTACGCGGCCTGCGTTTCGATTTCCACCGCCGGCGCGCAGCGGGCGATGATCCTTCCTTCGGTTCTCGCGATTCTTGTTCCGATCGTAGTCGGACTGACTCTCGGCGTCGCCGGCGTTCTGGGCCTCCTCGTCGGCGGGTTAACCGCCGGGTTTTCGCTCGCGTGTCTTCTCAACAACGCCGGGGGCGCGTGGGACAACGCGAAGAAGTTTATCGAGAAGGGGCGTTTCGGCGGGAAGGGCTCGGCGGCTCACAAAGCCGCGGTCACCGGCGACACCGTAGGTGACCCGTTCAAGGATACGTCGGGACCGTCGTTGAACATACTGATCAAACTCATGAGCATGGTTTCGGTCGTATTCGCGGGGCTCGTCGTCAAATACTCCGAGGAGTTTATGCGGCTTCTGGGAATCGGATAGATCGGCGCCGAGTTTCGCCGCCGGTGCGGCGGCGAGAACGCTCGACCCGGCTCAGCGCAGGTTCGCTTCCTCCGGCGCACGATAGGCGACATACTCTCCGTGCTTCCGGTCGAGTCTGCCCGCGCCCATTTCGATGTGCCACGTGATCTCCACGTCCGAATCCAACGCTCGACGCGACCGGTCCCGCGCCGGGGCGTGGAGCTTGCGGATCCCGCCGACCGTCGTTGTTGCGGTCGCGGGCCTGATATCCAGCCGATGCAACGGACCCGGGAAATCAAAGAACGCCCGTTGACTCGTCTCGTCGGCGGGGCCGGTTTCGCCGATCGGGATGCCGTCTGCCGAATCGGATCGCGCCCCGTCGGCGGTTTGCGCCGCGAGGTCGCCCGCGCTTTCACCGGCGGATCCGGGCCGCGCCGAGCGTTTTCGATCCGTGCGGGCGATGCGGCGTCTTGACAGGCACCTCGGGTCGGAATAGCCTTTTCGGCGGAAAGGGTGATGGAGTCCACCTAAAACCGCCCCCGGCTGATGACTCCTGCTGCGCGCGGCCGTCGTTTCGCCATCTATACGAGGAAACGTTGCATGAAAGCAGGGCGGGAGAAACACCTTCATTATTTCGCGCTACTCGATGCACTCGGCTCGGGGCGTTGTCCGTGCTGCTCCTACACGCTTACGGCGACCGAGAGATTCTATCAGTCGTTATTGTACGAAAACACCAACGACCGCGGAATTCGGAGAGACTTTTCAATGAGTCACGGCTTCTGTTCGCATCACGCGTACGGTCTTGTTCGCCGGGGCGACGGCCTTTCCGCAGCCATTCTGTACACGGAAGTCCTTGATCACGCCGTCCGGCGACTCGACGCCGGAGAGCGGAATTCCTACAATGTCCATGACGGTTGTCTGCTCTGCGATCGCGAGAAGACTTGGGGGCGGCGATTCCTCGACATCCTGCACGGATTTGTGGACGAACCGGATGTCCGTCGCGGCCTATCGAGCGGCGGCGGATTGTGCATTCCTCACTATCGGTGGATGAAACGGCGGTATCGTCCTCTCCCCGATTGGTTTGTTCGACTCCATCGAGACAGATACCGTGCACATCAGGTCGATCTCGAGCGGTACATAGCTTCGTGCAACTACTCGTTGTCGAATAGGCCGCAACTCGATTCGCAGCAGCAGCGGATATGGAGACGTGTCGTAGATGTCCTCTACGGATACGAAGGGTTTCCTAGCGGATGAACGCTCTGCTCCTCGTATCGGTCGCTCTCGGCGGCGCCGTCGGAGCCACGGCAAGATTCATCATTTCATATGCCGTCGCACAGCGCGTCGGCTCGCTTTTCCCGTGGGGCACGCTGACGGTCAACGTGACGGGGTGTTTTCTGCTGGGATTGTTTGTTGAGGTGAGCCAAGTGGTTTCAATCGGGCCGAACGCGCGGGCGCTGATTTCGGTCGGGGTGATCGGCGCTCTGACGACGTTTTCGACCTTCGCTTTGGAGACAATCACCCTGTTGCGCGCTCGGGAATGGCAACCCGCGCTGCTTAATATAGCAATGAGCGTCGTTTTCGGACTGGCAGCGTGTGTACTCGGAATCATCGTGGCTCGGACGGGCGTCCGGTTACTCGGCAGGCGGTGAGACAGGTGGTCCGGGAATCCGCACGGGAGGTCTATATGAAAGTGCCTGAAGAGGCCGTTCTACTTCGGATCTTTATCGGAGAAAGCGATCGATATCACGGCAAGCCGCTCTTCGAGCAGATCGTCATGAAAGCGCGCGAGCTCGACCTTGCCGGCGCTACCGTTACCCGCGGCACTCTGGGCTTCGGCGCGCACAGCAGGATTCATTCCGCCAGATTGCTCGCGCTGTCGGAAGACCTCCCGATCGTCGTCGAGATAGTGGACGCGGCCGAAAAAATCGACCGCCTGCTCCCTTTTCTCGATGAGGTCATTCTGGAGGGGTTGGTCACTCTCGAAGACATTCGAGTCGTTAAGTACCGTCACAACCACAGCGGACGGCGCACTTGACCACCCGCCGTTTGAGAGAAGGGACGACCGGTTGCTACTCGTTACCGGCCTTGGGTTCTTGACATCCCCTGCAAGGCACGTATCATTTCGTCATATGACGAAATCACGCGTAAAAAGCGAGGGCGTAGACCTGATTGTCCGAATCGGCAAGGCCATCGATCATCCATTACGCGTTCGCGCTCTCGCCGCTCTCCGCGGGCGCGAACTCTGCCTGTGCGAACTAGTCGAGCTATTCGGGCTTGCTCCTTCTACCGTCTCCAGGCACATGAGCATCGTTGCGGGCGCGGGGCTTGTCGTACGCCGACGCGACAAGAAATGGACCTACTACTCGCTTCCGAACGATCCGGAAGGGGCGGCGGCGCAGGTCATCGGGCTCGTGATGTCGTCGGCGGCCGACGATCCGGTTGTCTTTGGCGACTTGTCGCGTATTCCGAGGCTGCGTTGTCCGCAGGAGCGCGGGCGTGGTTGAGAAGGTAAGAGTTCTGTTCCTGTGCACCGGCAATTCGTGCCGCAGCCAGATGGCCGAAGGATGGGCGCGCGCACTCAAAGGCGACCTCATCGAGCCGTACTCGGCGGGAATCGAAACCCACGGTTTGAATCCGACCGCCGTCCGGGTGATGAAAGAGGCGGGTGTCGATATTTCGAGTCAGACATCGAAGCACGTGAATCGATTGCTCGGCCTCCGGTTCGATTACGTCGTTACGGTATGCGACCACGCGAATGCGAATTGTCCCGTGTTCCCGGGCGCCTCGAAGCATGTGCATGTCGGATTCGACGATCCTCCCCTGTTGGCCGCCCGGGCGACGGACGAAGAAGAAGTGCTCGCACACTATCGCCGTGTCCGCGACGAGATCAAATCGTTCGTAGAAAAACTGCCCGAAGCTTTGGAGTGACGGATGCGCAACGAGGAGACGACGCAACGACCGAAGAACGAACTCGGTTTCTTCGGTAGGTATCTCACCGTCTGGGTGGCGCTTTCCATACTCGCGGGAATAGGTCTGGGCCGGCTCGTCCCGGGCGTGGCGAAGTTCCTTGACGGTTTGGCGATCTATTCGAACGGCGCTCCGGTAGTTTCGATCCCGATTGCCGTATGCTTGTTTTTCATGATGTTCCCGATCATGGTCAAAATCGATTTCAGCGAAGTCATACGGGCGGGGCGAAACGCGAAGCCGGTGGCGTTGACTCTCTTTATCAATTGGGCGGTGAAGCCGTTCACCATGTACGGAATAGCGGTCTTTTTTCTCGGCTTCGTGTTCCGCGCACTGATCGGCGCAGACGCCGTCGATTTCGTGAAAATGCCGTTCGGTCTCGATCTTCCCGTCGGGAGCGAGTACGGCGACGGTGTCGTAATCCTTCGCGATGGAGTCAAAATGCTCCAGGTCCCGCTCTGGCGAAGCTATCTTGCCGGGTCCATTCTCCTCGGAATCGCCCCGTGCACCGCGATGGTTCTTGTCTGGGGACATCTTGCCGACGGGAACGACGGTCATACGCTCGTGATGGTCGCGATCAACTCGCTTGCGATGCTCGTGCTCTACGGTCTCCTCGGAGGTCTATTGCTCGGCGTCGGACGGCTTCCGGTTCCGTGGGAGGCGCTCGCGCTTTCGGTCGGAATCTACGTGGCGCTTCCTTTGGTCACCGGGTTTCTTGTCCGCAGATGGATCATATCGGTGTGGGGGATCGACTGGTTCACGGGGCGGTTTCTGCCGATGCTTTCACCGATAACGATGACCGCGCTTCTCGCGACGCTGATTCTCCTCTTCTCGTTCAAAGGCGAGGTGATCGTTTCCAATCCCCTTACGATCGTTTACATCGCCGTACCGCTGTTCATTCAGACGCTTCTCATATTCTCACTCGGCTACGCGCTCGCGGGAGCGCTCAGGTTCGACTACGCCGACGCCGCGCCGAGCGCGTTGATCGGCGCCTCGAACCATTTCGAGGTCGCTATCGCTACCGCCACCATGCTCTTCGGGCTTTCTTCGGGTGCGTCGCTGGCCACCGTCGTCGGAGTCCTGATCGAGGTGCCGCTGATGCTTCTGCTCGTTCGCGTCGCCTTACGTACACGGCGTTTCTTCGCGCATTGACGGGGTCGTCCGACGGTTATCCGGTCGGCGTCGCGTCGATACGGCCGAGGATTTCGTCGAGGTCGGCACGTTCGAGGACCTCCTTCTCAAGAAGTCGCTCGGCGGTCGCAACGAGTACGTCTTTGTGCGATTCGAGCTTCCGCCTGACGCCGTCGTAGCGTTGCCGCAGAACCCGAGCGGTTTCCCGGTCTATGTACTGCTGAGTCGCTTCGGAGTACTCGCGTACCGACACGGTTCGATCGTCCCGCAGGAAACGATCGGCTTGTTTCGCCGGCAGATAGACGTGACGAAACTCTTCGCTCATCCCGAACTCGGTAATCATGCGTCGCACAAGATCGCTCGCCTTGGTCAGGTCGTCCGCCGCGCCGGTGGAGATGCTGTCGAGAACGATCTCCTCCGCCGCGCGTCCGGCCAGGTAGATATCGATGCGCCCGAGCAGGTCCTCTTCGGTAAGAAGATAACGTTCCTCGGTGGGCAACTGCAGCGTGTAGCCGAGCGCACCGAGCCCGCGCGGTACGATCGAGACTTTCTGAACCGGATCGGCGCCGGGGGTCATGTGTGTAACAATCGCGTGCCCCGCCTCGTGATAGGCGACCCTTCGTCGCTCCTGGGGGTTGATCAAGCGGTTCTTCTTCTGTAGACCGGCGACGGCCTTTTCGATCGCCTCCTCCAGGTCGCTCTGCGTCACCGAATTCCTGTCCGCGCGGACCGCGAGCAGCGCCGCTTCGTTGACGATGTTGGCGAGGTCCGCCCCGACGAGACCCGCCGTCGCCCGCGCGATCGCGTTCATATCGACGTCCGGATCGAGCTTTACCTGTTCGGCGTGTTTTCGCAGTATCGCCTCCCGCTCGTTCGCGTCGGGTTTGTCTATCAACACCTGCCGATCGAACCGACCCGGACGCAGCAGAGCGGGATCGAGGATCTCGGGTCGATTGGTCGCCGAGAGGACCACGACTCCCGTGCGCGAGTCGAATCCGTCCATTTCGACGAGCAACTGGTTGAGCGTTTGCTCTCGCTCATCGTTCGAGCTCATCGTCTGCGCCCTGCTCTTCCCGATCGCGTCGAGCTCGTCGATAAAGATGATGCACGGCGCTTTCTTGCGCGCCTGCCGGAAGAGATCGCGGACGCGCGCGGCGCCCACGCCGACGAACATTTCGACAAAATCGGCGCCGCTCATGCGGAAGAACGGCACGCCCGATTCGCCGGCGACCGCGCGGGCGAGCATCGTCTTCCCGGTTCCCGGCGGTCCTACCATAAGTACGCCTTTGGGAATGTGTCCGCCGATTGCGGTGTAGCGCTCGGGGTGCTTGAGGAAATCGACCACTTCGGCGAGCTCGACTTTCGCCTCCTCGGATCCGGCGACATCGTCGAAGCGCACCTCGACGTTGCCTTCGGCAACGATCTCCGCGTGGTGTTTGCCGAAGGAGAGAACATCGGGACCGGTCTTTCCGAGGCGGTTGTACATTAGCCTCCAGAAGGCGAACAGGACCGCAAAGGGGAGAACCCAGTTCAAGAGGAATCCGAGAAGCGGTCGATTCTCTTCGGGCACCGCGAAGTACTCAACCTCCTGCCTTTCGAGCAGCGGAATAAGACCCGGATCGTCGATCCTGGCGGCGCGAAACACGCGAATCTTGTCGAGCGCTCCCTGCCGGGCAAGCTCGATCGCTTCTTTTTTTGTCACGGTGGAGCCCACATAATAGGAGGGGCTCATCTCGACCCGACGAATCGTGCCCTGTTCGATCCGGTCGCGGAACTCGCTGTAGTCGATCGTCTCGACGCTCCGCGGTCCGAGCACCAACGCGTTAAGCAGCATCAAGCCGATCACGCCGGCGACCAGGTACCAGAGCGAGAACCGGAACTGTCCTCTGTTTATCCGCCCCATGAGATCCGGACGTTCCCTCATCCCCGACCGGTCGTCTTGATTATTCATGCATGGTCCTCCCGTGACGATTCATCGAGTTTTCGTAACGCTTCGCGCTTGGTAAACTTTCGCGCCTGGACCAGAGCGGCAAGCGTTCGTTTCCGCAGCGTGAGCGTACCGGTCTTCTTCTCCCAGATCCCGACCGAAGGCACGCTTACGCCGAGGAGCCGCGCGAACTCGCTCTGCGACATGCCGAACTTGGCCCGGAGCGCCGCAACGCTCTTCCCCGTGACACGATGTGCGCGCGATGCAGACGGAGTGTCCGACCCGTTTCCGGTCGACGGTTTTCGGGATCGCGACGCGCTTTTTTCGGCCTGCGGCTTTCGATCCCGGGTCTCGCTTCCCGCGCCGATCGGGCTCCGCTTCCGCGCGCGCTTCGCGCCGGTTTCGCGATTCGTTTCCGAGGCCCGCCGGGAGCCCCCCGCGCCCCGACGCGCGGACTTCCTCGGCGCCGGGGTCGGCGACGGCTCTTCGGCGATGTCGATGTCGAACACTTCCTCAAGCGCATCGGGCGCGATGCGTCGGCGCGTACCGGCGGATTTGGTGACCGCGGCGACCGCTTCGACCTCCGCGCCGGCAAGTTCATCGACGTCAACGCCGCGAAGAATAAACAGAAGCTCCGGCGCCTCGTCGAGTCTCGACCCGACCCCGTAGAGCGCCGCCGCTACGTGCTTGCACATGGTCGCCCAGTCGGGACAGCTGCACTCGAGGTTGATCTCACCGGGTCGCGGGAAAAGCCCGTCGTTTCGATCGGCTACCACCGACATCACACTTGCCGAGATCTTTCCCTGAAGCAGCTCAATGATCGATCCGATCTGTCCGGCGCAGCGTTCCTTGACCAAGTTCCATCTTTTTGCAGGAAGAGTCCTGATCGAAATCGTCACCGTGTAGAGACTGGTTCCGCTTACCAGCGCGTCGATGACGCCCGGTGCGATATCAAGATGACACACCGAACCGTTTCGGACATAACTCCGGCCGCGGGGCAAACGATTTGCGTAGTCGCCGAACGACTCGAGATGATCGCACCACGCCTTGCCCCAGAAAGTTCTCGCGATCGTCCTTCCCTCGATCACGACGGGCTTGATCTCGACGCCCCGCTTCCGGAGTTTCTCCATCTTTTTTAACGCTTTCGCGCGACGTGCGGCGACCGGCACGTAGGGTTTCCAACCGTAGCGACTCATCCTTCGTCTCCTGCGAATCCGGCACGGTCGACATCGAGCGTCACGACCCTGAGCAGTTCCTCATCGCTCATCTCGGTCAGCATCGATTCGCCCCCGGCCGTGAGAATGTCGTCGGCAAGTCTACTCTTCTCTTCGATCAACTCGTCGATTTTCTCCTCGACGGTTCCTCGGCAGATGAACTTGTGCACGACGACGTTTCGATGTTGGCCGATGCGAAACGCCCGATCGGTCGCCTGGTTTTCAACCGCCGGGTTCCACCAGCGGTCGAAATGAATCACGTGCGACGCGGCGGTGAGGTTGACGCCCGTTCCGCCGGCCTTGAGCGAGAGGACGAAGAACGGCGGACCGTCCTCTCGCTGGAAGATGTCGATAAGATCCTTGCGTTTTTTCACGGCCGTTCCTCCATGCAGCACGAGACCTTCGCGCCCGAATTGTCCGGCGAGAAAACCCGCGAGCGGCTCGGTAATCTCGCGAAACTGGGTAAAGATGAGTACTTTCTCCTGCCGGGATGCGATTTCTTCACAGATCTCCCGCAAGCGAGCGAACTTGCCGCTGTCGGCGGGATCGTACTCACCGTCGCCGAGCAATTGGCTCGGGTGATTGCAGAGCTGCTTCAGCTTCATCAGATAGGCGAGCACGATCCCCCGCCTCTCGATCCCGTCCAGCTCGGTGACGGCGGTTTCCAGCTCGTCGACGAATTGCGTGTAGAGCGCGATCTGCTTTTTCGAGAGGCCGCAGAACGCTTTCATTTCGGTCTTGTCGGGCAAATCGGCGATGATGCTTTTGTCGGTCTTGAGTCGTCTGAGTATGTACGGTCGCACCAGGTTGCGCAGAGGCGCGTATCGGTCGTGTTCGCGATCCTCCATCGCTTTGACGAATCGCTTGAACCGGTTCGCCGAACCAAGCAGTCCGGGACAGAGGAAATCGAAAAGCGACCAGAGGTCCGATAGGCGATTCTCCACCGGCGTCCCGGTAAGCGCAATCCTGGCCTCGGCGGTAAGCCGTTTGACCGTTCGCGTCTGACGCGTCGAAGGGTTCTTGATCGCCTGAGCTTCATCGAGGACGACCAGTTTCCAGCCTACGTCGAGAAGCCACTCCTGTCTGTAGAGCATCCCGTAGGTGGTCAGAACGACGTCGATCTGAGCAAGAGCCTCATCCGGCGCCGCGGCCATTGCCGCGAGGGTTTCCCGGTCGGTCTCCGACGGATGCACGAACGCCGCCGTAAGCGACGGCGCGAACCGCGCCATTTCGGCTCGCCAGTTCGCAACAAGCGAAGCCGGGAGCACCAGGAGCGACGGCTTACCGGAACTTCCGCGCTCCTTGAACGACAAAAGAAGCGACAGCACCTGGATCGTTTTGCCCAGTCCCATATCGTCGGCAAGGCAGGCGCCGAGTCCGAGGCTCGAAAGAAACCAAAGCCAGTTGCTTCCGACGCGTTGGTAGTGACGAAGAGTCCCACGAAATCCCTTCGCCGACCCGTTTCCGCGCAATCCGTCGGGGTTGCGCAGTCCGGCGAGCACGTCCGCGAGCCATTCTCCCGCGCCCACGAACGACCATTCGCGGTTGTCTTCACCATGCGGGTCGTCGGCGTCGAGGTTGATCGGCGCGCCCGCGAGAAGACGCATTCCTTCGACGAATGAAATCCCTCCCTCCTCCGCCGCGGCTTCCACCCGCTTCCAATGTTCGAGCGCCTCGGAGAGCTTTTCCCTGTCCACTTCGACCCATCGGCCTTTGATCCGGACCAACCCGCCGTCCGATTCCATAATGCGGCGCCACTCTTCCTCGGTCAGTTCCTCGTCTCCCAGTGCCGGCGCCACCTTGAAATCGAGCATCGCATCGACTCCGAACCGGCTCCGACGCCGCTCGCCGATTCTCACCGACACACGCGGGCGCGGACGTTTGCGCCACCAGTCGGGAAGTCGCACGAGAAGACCGCTCTCGTCGAGCAACGGCGCGCCTTCAAGCAGCCGGTAGGCTTCGCGCGGAGTCCACGCAAGCGGGTGGAAAAGATCTCCCGAGTCCAGAAGCTCGCGCACCAGCTTCACCTTCTCTGCGGCTTTGTGTATCGGGGAGAGAAGGCCGACGAGGGCGGACCTGTTTCGAGCGCCCGCGTACTCCCGAAGCGCTTGCCCCAGCGGCCGGTACTGAACTCGTCCCCCGGCGGAGATGTTTGGGGCGTAGGTCGCGAGAAACGCGAAGGGAAACTCCGGATCTTTCCCGTTCTCCGCCAGGTGGAAACAGACGCGCCCGACCTGGCGCCACATAGGGGCGTGTATTTGGAGCCATCGGGCCCGGGAGTCCTTTGAGGAATCGATCTCGCTCCGCACCCACGAATCGAGCTCAACCCACAACGCGAGAAAGGTTTCCGTGCTCAGGTACTCGCCTCCCTGCATCGGGGGAGCGGAGAGCAGTAGGTGCTCCAGTTCCGACTCGGGGGGCGCCTCGATCGGCTCGCACGGCGCTTCCGTCAGGACGGGTATCCGACAGAGGCGGGTGAGGTAGCCGCGGGCGAAGTCGCGCCAAAAAGAGAGAACGGGCGACGGCGGCTTTTCCGGTCGCGTGGCCGCGAGAGAGAAGAGTCCCGCAGCCTGGCAAGAAGAGAAAGCGGAGACGACCCGCTTCATCCACGCGTCGGGCCGTGCCGCCTCGGTTTCTTCAGTTTCATGCAAACGGAGGCGACCGCTCGGTGTCAGGATCAAGTCGTAGCTCATCTCTCCCGGACATCATGCCGGTGACCGCGGTTCGTGTAAACCGGTGGGGTGAGTTGCCGTTGGATCGCGTGGCGCCGGGAACCGGCACGTCTTCGAGCAATTCCTGCGTCGACCTCGCGTCGAGCCACGATGAGAATCACGACGCGGCACGCCGGCCGGTCAGCGTCGTGAAAGTCCCAACCTGACGCCGCCGTAGGGCGGCTGGTCGCAGGTGTTCGCATAGTGCCGGAAGACCGGATGGACGCTAACATCGCCGTTCACGTCATCAAGCGAAGCGCTCGGGAGCCACTCGACGTTTTCAACACTTCCGCCGGGACGGTTGACAATACGAACCGAGAGTCATACATTCTGAATACCCCGGGGGAGTATCTTCCGAGGCAAACAGGCAGAGCAGCCCGGTCGTCGTGCCAACGGTTGCTCTTGAGCCGCGTGAAGTCACGGCGAATCTGCTTGACCCGGTGGGAATGGTAGGCGATAACCGTGTGCAGGATAATCGCTCGACCGCCTACCCGGCGTGGGAACCGAAGAGGAGCAACAACCGATGAAAGAAAGCGCGAACGCAACTGCGGCGAACGCCGAGGTCGTCGCCAACGCCTCGACGCCCCTTCTCGAGGCCACCGGCATCTCGAAGAGCTATCGGCGGGGTGTGAGGCGAAAGCCGCTTCGTGTCCTCGTCGACGCGAATCTGGCGCTACGCTCCGGCGAGATCGTTGGGCTGGTCGGTGAAAACGGGTCCGGCAAATCCACCTTCATGAAGATTCTCGTTGGATCGCTCAACCGCGACGGAGGCGTCCTGGTCCGCAACGGCGCCTTCGGATACTGCCCTCAAGAGCCGATTCTGTACGAACGACTGAAATGTGACGAACACTTCGACTTGTTCGGTCGCGCGTACGGGCTCGACGGCGGGTTTATCGACCGAAGCCGGGATGAGATTTACAGCTTGCTCGGATTCGAGGCCTACCGCGACGTGCGCGTCGCCGAGCTATCGGGCGGAACCCGCGCCAAGCTCAACCTCGCCCTGGCGCTGCTGCCGGATCCGGATATTCTCCTGCTCGACGAGCCGTACGCCGGTTTCGACTGGGACACCTATCTGCGGTTTTGGGAGCTGGCGGTCGATCGCAGGAACGCGGGAAGCTCGGTGTTGATCATCAGCCATTTTGTCGCGGACGAGGAGCGTTTCGATCGCATCGTTCACCTCAAGGACGGAAGGACCGAGCTATGACGGCGACGGTGCTGCTTACCCGACGCTTCCTCGCCGAGTACTCTCGGCGGCCGGTCAACCTGGTGCTGCTCGTCGTCGTGCCGCTCATATTCGTCACACTCGCGGCGGGTGCTCTTGCGGAGTTCGCGGACCTCCTGGGCGGGATCAACGAGACGGATCTTCTTGCGTCGCCGACCGCAGGATGGGCGGCCGCTTTCCTCGCCGGCGTTGCGGGATTCTTTCATGTGCTCGGATCACGCGAAGCCGACCGTCGCCTCGCCGCGGCAGGTATGGGCGCCGCCCGCGTCGTAGCCGGTCGCCTCGCTTCCGGGCTTATTCTCGCGATCCTCGCCTCCGGTGCCGCAATAGGCGCGTTGGCGTTGCGCACGGGAATCTCCGATCCGCTCCGGGTAATCGCCGGGACGATCATGTTCGCCACGATCTACTTCGGCATCGGAGTCACGATCGGCGCGGTGACCAGGAGCGAAGTCAACGGGTCGCTGATAGTCATCTTCGTCTGGATGCTCGACGTGTTCCTCGGGCCGGCAATGGCCGGCGCCGACGTCCGGATCACCAGACTGTTCCCTTCGCACTTTGCGACTCTTTTGATGCTGGACGCCGCATCCGGTCATGCCGGTCCTCTGGGCAACCGGGGGTGGGCGCTCGCCTGGACGATCGGATCGCTCGTTGTTGCGGCGGCGGTGTTCGGCGTGACCACGTCGAACCGCCGCGCCCGCCGCCCGAACGCCCGCCGCCGGCAGGGTTGGCGACGGCTGTCTGCAGGTTTGAAATTCGGGATTCGCGACTACAGGCGCAACATCGCTCTCTGGGTGCTTCTCGTCTTGCTGCCCGCCTTCTTTATCACGTTGAGCTTCGCGGTCACCCCCGATAACCTCGCGCCCGTTGAGATCGTCGAAGACGGAGCCGCGGTCGTCATACTCGTGTCCCTGATGGACGTCCACGGCGCGATCATGGTTCCCATTACCATCGGTTTTCTCGCGGGGTTGGCCGGGATGTTCGTCGTGCAAGGCTCGCTTGAAGCCGACGCCCGGCTCGTTCTGGCCGGGTTTCGAACCCGCGAAGTTCTTGCCGCACGATTCGGGGTAATCGCCCTTGCCGCGTTGCTTACTACAGTGGTTGCGCTGGCGACGACCGCGATCGACTTTTCGCCGGCCAACTGGATCTGGTTTGCCGCCGGCAACGGACTCGTGGCGGCCACCTACGCGACGGTCGGAGTGCTCGTGGGCGCCGTTTTCGGCCGGCTCGGCGGGCTCTACATCATGTTTCTCCTTCCGTTCATCGACGTCGGTCTTGCGCAAAACGTAATGTTCTCGGCGGCGCCGCCTGAATGGGGTCGGTATCTGCCGGGACGCGGCGCCGTCCGGTTGCTCGTCGACGCCGCATTCACGCCCACCTTCGACCAACCCGGCTCGCTTCTGCTCGCCGCGGCATGGCTCATTGGGCTCGCCGCCGCGGCCGCCGCGATCTTTCGGCACATAGCCGAGCCGAAGCGGACCTGAGCACGGAGGAATACTGCGCCGATCGAGCCGCGCTCTCCGTTCCCACGGAGGCGTACGTGACGACCGTAGTCGTCGTACGGCACGACCTCACTCTTTACAGTGGTGAGGTCCATTTCGACGTGTTGCTCGGAAGAAAGTTTGCACCGGGACACGGCCGAGACGGAATGGCAGAGGCGCTGCGTCCCAATCATGCGGCGGCGCCGCCTTAACTCTAAACGTGCCGGGCTCAGCGGCCGTCACCGGTTTCGCCGCGGATCTCGATGAATGCAGGGAGCGTGCGGATGTCGCGGTCGTTACGAACCCGGTAGAAGGGAACACCCGCCTCTCCGGCGGCCCGTTCGTCGAAAGGCGTATCGCCGGCGAACAACAGGATCCGGATTCCCCGCCCCTTGAGCGAACGCAGGAATTCCGACTTGTCCCCGCCCCGCGCCTCAACGAAGAAATCGGAGAGCCCCTTGTCTTTCAGCTCCGCAAGGAACTCTTCCTCCGGAATGCCGGACACCGCGTACAGCGCGAATCCCTTTTCCCGCAACGTGTGCAACGTGTTCTTGACCGACGGGAAGAGCGTCACACCCTTGAGCCCCTCCCTGTTCAGTGACGCGTACAGCTCGTTCCATCGTTCCCGCTGCTCGGCGGTAGCGGTCAGTCCCAGGATTGCGAGTGTATCGTCGAGCTGAACGAACCGATGCGCGCCGGAGGTCTTTCGGTGGGAAGCGAGGATACGGGCCCTCGTCTGCGGCGGCGTGCAAAACACCGCCTCAACCGAGTGCAGGTAACTGGCCGCCTTGGTCTCCATGGTATCGATCAGCGTTCCGTCGTAATCGAACACGATTGCCGACGCTTTTCCACCCGTGGGTCTCATAATTCGTGGCTCTCAAACGGCTTCGGTACGATGATTTTTCCGGCGAACTCCCGTGCCGCGTCTTTTATGATGCGTCTCTCGTCCCGGGCAAAATCCGGTTCGAAATGGCAGAGAAAGAGCGTGTCCGCGCCGGCCTGACGAGCGATTGCACCGGCCTGTCGGGCCGAAGAGTGGCCTGCAGCGTTCAACCGCGCCTCACAGGCGGAGCCGTTGGTGGCTTCGTGCACGAGCGCCCGTGCTCCCGCGGCTCTCTGCGCCACCGCCGCGCAGGGGACGGTATCGGCGGAGTAGACCACCCGCGAGCAAGCGAAACCCACCTCGACTCCCGATGTCGGTGTGCCGTGGGTCACGGGAAAGAGCCGGATCCTCCCGGTGGTCCCCTCCGCCGACCCGTCGATCCATCGTACGGGAAACATCCCGTCCCTGGAAAGCAGCGAGAAGCAGGCACACAGTTCCTTCGCCTTTTCGGCGGTAAACGGATTGGACAGAATCGACAGCGGTTTCTCCCGCTTCATCAGCCGGAGGCAGTGAATCAGCGACGGCAGGGCGTAGATGTGATCCGCGTGCGCATGAGTCAGAACCACGGTGTCGAGGTTCCGGGGGTCCACCCCCGCGCGCTCGAGGTATTGAACGGGGTTCCCCGAAACGTCTATCAGCACGGCGTGACCGCCGTCGCGCAGCAGCAGGCTCACGTTGCCGCCGGCTCGGGTCTGGATTCCTCCGGAGACGCCGAAAAACGTGATGGTCACCCGGTACCCTTCTTTCTCACCACCGTCGCTCTTCGTTGCGGAACCATCGATGGTGACTGTTCGGGCGGATTCATCGCGTACCCTTCCTTCTCAGCAGCGGCAGGGTCACGGAAATGATCGCCAGCGCAAGAAAAGCGACGGCGATGGGTCTGGTGAAGAACACCAGATAATTGCCCTGGGCAAGCTTCACCGCGCGCCGGAAATTCTCTTCCAGCATACCTCCCAGGATCAGCCCCAGCACGATGGGGGCGATCGGATAGTCTGCCTTCTTGAGCAGGTACCCCGCGATACCCAGAATCAGCGCAACCCCCATGTCGAAGGTCGCCGCGATGATCGCCTGTCCACGTATAGCATAGGCGCCCACAAGCGAAAGCACGAGGATCAGCGGAATGAGCACCGCCGCCGGCACCTTGAGAACCTTGGGAAAGAGTCTCACTCCCATCAACTGGAAGGTCAACATGAAGACGTTCGACAGCGCCAGGGCGAAGAATATCGCGTACACCAGAGACAGATCCTCGGTGAACAGGCGGTAGCCCGGCACCACCCCCTTGATCAGAAGCGCCCCCAGCAGTACCGCCGTGGCCGCGTCCCCCGGGATACCCAGGGTGAGGGCAGGAATCAAGGCGCCGCCGGTGACCGCGTTATTGGCCACCTCGGGAGCAAACACTCCTTCCAGGCACCCGGTTCCCACCCTGTCAAGCTTGTTGCGGGGAGAGGCTGTGGTTTTCTTGGCCCGTTCATAGGTCAGAAACACCGCTATCGAAGCCCCCGTGCCCGGGATGGCCCCTATCAGCGTCCCGATTCCCGTGGCTTCGACGATCAATCTCCACATGGAGGCGATCTTCCGCAAAGACGGAAAGATCTTCTCGATCTTCACCTGTGGCGGCGCTATGCGGCCGCTGCGTATCCTGTCGAGGTCGAAGAGGGCCTGTGAAATGCCGAACAGCCCGATCAGCGCGGGAATCAGGTTAATACCGCCGGTCAACGGCGTCTTCGCCAACACCCCGGGGAACGGCAGACGTACCGCGTTGGAAAAGGGATCGGTGCCGAGCAGCGACAGCGCCAACCCCAGGCTGCCGGTGAGTATCCCTTTGGCCAGGTTTTTCGAGGAAACCGAAGCGATGATGGTCAGTCCGACCAAGGCCAGCGTCGCCTTCTCCGCCGGGCCGAAAGCGAGCGTGAAACGGGCGATCAAGGGCGAGAACAGGGCCAGCAGCATCAGGCTCCCCATTCCCCCGATGAACGAGGCCACTACCGCCCCGCCGAGGGCCTGACCGGCCAGACCCTTGTCGGTCATGGCCTTGCCGTCGTACACCGTGGCGATAGCGTTCGGGTTCCCCGGGATGCCCAGCAGAATCGCGGGGATCGACGCCCCGGAGACCGCTCCGCAGTAGACACCCAGGAGCATCGCCATTCCCGTCGCATTCGGTAGCTGAAAGCTGATGGGCAGCATCAGGGCGATGCCCATAGTAGCGGTCAGCCCTGGAAGCGCACCGAGGATGATACCCAGGACTTCCCCGAGAGCGATCCACAGTATGGTCTGGATGTTGAAAATTTGCAGGAATCCCGAAAAGACCGCTTCCATCTGTGTTGCTCCGTCGCATTGCTTCCTACGGCAAGGCCTTTTCCCGGAGAGTCTCCCCCGGCAAATCTCTACCAGAAAATCAGGCCTTTTGCCAGACTCACCCAAAATACTTGTTTGAATACGATGTACAGTAGCTCCGTGGCGCCGACGGCGACCAGTCCGGCCAACACCGCCGGTCGATGTCTCTCCCCCTTCACCCTTCGTACAAGCAGGAACGTGAGCAGGCCCAGCAGCACCGACAGCACCAGGAAAGGCGCGCCCGCGGTGAATACTTTATCCGTGAGGATGGGCGCCTCCCATTTCCTGCCCGCAAGGAACAGCTGCCTGCTGATGTACCTGCCGATCGAATAGAACAGGATCATCACGAGCGTCGCGACCGGCAAACTGAGAAGGAAGAGCGGAACCATCCGCCACCGGACATCCTGTTTGCAGTTGAAGTAGATCAGGGCAAACAGAAAGGTATGCGTGGCAAGGATGAAGCCGAGGAACCTGAAACCCACAATGAAGAAGACCGACAGTCCCACCGTGAGAATCACCAGGCGTCTCACCGAGGAGGCTTCCGATTGGCTCTCCTCCGACTGAATCTCCCGGGCGCCGGTAACGGCGCCACCGGGACCGGCGCCCGGGCCCTCCGTAGGCCGTCCCTCCTTGTAGGTCAAATAGACCGAGGCAACGAGCGTGATCAGACCGATGCCCACGGGTATCGTCCGTGAACCGGGATCCCAGCCCCTCTCGTCGCCGATCATCTTCCGCTGCTCCATGGTAAGGCTGAACGCCAAGTAGAGCAGCGCCACGACGATCAACGACACCGATACGACTCTCTTGATGCGCATCACACGCACTCCCCGACAGGATCTCCGACGACGGTGGCGGACAACACAACGGATCCCCCGGGGCGGGCCCGGTCCAGCGGGCGTCCGGGCGGATCCGGGGTTCCGGGTTCCCGTCGTCCGTTTCTATTCCCTCAACAGGCCCGCTTCATCCATGATCGGCGTAAAGGCCGCGACCAGTTCCTGGAAGTAGGCATCCAGCTTCTCGAGTTCGTAGTACTGCGGCGGAGGCAGCAGGCCATTGTCCGTCATGAAACTCTGATACTCCGGTGAGTTGTAGGCTTTTCCGACGATCTCGGCCAACTTTTTCTTCGCCGCATCCGGCGTTCCGGCCCGTACCGACAGCGCTCTGAAAGAGCCGCCGGGAACTTTCAGGTTCTCGAATCCCGCTTCCTTGAGCGTGGGCACATCCTTCAGCCCAGGCAGTGCACTATGCTTCTCATAGAGTATGACGAGGGGCCGCAGCGCATCCTGGTTTGCCAGGATCTCCGACTGGGAGAAGATACCGACGTCCGCATGACCGCCCAGCACGTTGGCTCGCAGATCCTTGCCGCCCTGGAAGGGAGTCACGTTGAAAACCTTTCCGAAAGCAAGGTTAATAGCCACGGAAGCGACCCCGGTGGCGCCACCCATCCCCGCGTTTCCCAGACTGATCGTCCCCGGGTTCTTCTTTGCCGCTTCGACCAGATCCTTCATGCTGTTCCACGGGCGAGTCTTGAGCACCGCTATGATGAAGGGGTCCCAGTTGAGACCGGCGATTCCTTCCAGCATCTTGTACCCTTCCGTCAAGCCCTGCAGTGTCGCGGACACCGTGTGCGTTCCGCCGGCCAGCAGCGTATAACCGTCCGCCGGGAGGTTCAGGACTTCGTTGGTCCCCATGGAACTGCCTGCGCCGCTGATGTTGCTCACCACGATGTTCGCCTCGGTGTACTTCTTCATCTGCTCCACCAGTGGCCGAATGACCCTGTCGGTTCCACCGCCTGCGCTGTAAGGAACCACCACGGTGATGGTCTTCTCCGGGTCGGGCCACGACGTACCCTCTTTCTGACCGGCCGCGAAAGCGAACGCCGCAAGCACCACGGCCACGGCGACAACGAGTACCACTCGCTTGTTCATGATCGATACCTCCAATTCGTCAGGATTGTATTACCTCGACTCCCCGCTGTCTGAACGATTCCCGTTCCTCGGCGGGCATGGAGTCGGTAATCACCAGATCAACGTCACCCCAGTCGCAGATGTGCGCCAGGGAGACCTTGCCGTACTTGGAAGAATCCGCCAGCAGGCAGACTTTCACCCCGCACTTGATCATGTTTCTCTTGGTTTCCGCTTCGATAATGTTCGAGCAACTCACGCCGTTCTCCAGCGAAAAACTCGTGGCTCCCAGGAAAACGATGTCCGCGTGAAACTGATCGAAAAAGCACCTGGACACCTGGCCGATCAACGCCATGGATTCACGCCGCAGCACGCCCCCGCTCACCAGGAGTTCGATCGAATCGCACCCGTAGAGATCCTGAATCACGAGGGCGGAGTTCGTGATCACGGTGAGTTTCATGTCCCGGATCCTGCGGGCAAGGAAGTGGGTGGTGCTGCCGGAGTCGAGCAGGATTGTCGCCCCGGGTTGAATCATGGCTTCGGCCAGCCGGGCGATGGCCGTTTTCTCCCGCTCCCTCTCGTTGACCGTCCTGGATACAAGCCTGACCAGTTCGTGATTCTCGGCCAGAATGGCCCCGCCGTGCGTGCGCACCAGGAGACCCCTCTTTTCCAGGTCGTCCAGGTCCGCGCGAACCGTCACCTTCGTCACGCCCAGCCGCTCGGCAAGGTCGTTGATCTGCGTCCTTCCTTCCGATTTTAGTATACTGCTTATGAAAATTTTTCTTTCATAGGCATTCACGGGTGCACTATACAAGAAACATCAATAAAAAGCAAGCAAAACAAGAAAAAAAAAGTAATTCGGGAAACGAAGGATCACAGTATGCCGAGCCGCGGATCGACAAAGCCGAGCGGCCGGCCGGGCCGCGAGCAGCGGGGCGAAGACGTTCCTCCGCACCCAAGAATAGACGGGCATTGCCGAAGACGGGACTTGAACCCGTACGAACCTTGCGGTTCAGGGGATTTTAAGTCCCCTGTGTCTGCCAATTCCACCACTCCGGCGCGCGGCCGGCCGCGAATTTGCGAGATCGGCCCGCCGTCTCCATCGTATGCCGCCGGTCTGCGAGGGTCAATTCCGGATGCCCCTGTTCCGGAAACACCTATGGGGACAAAGCCGGAGCAACGGGGGCCGCGCGATCCAATGGACGGACGGGTAGTTTAGATGTCAAGCAGATCGTCGTCGTCGGAGAAGCGGAGCATTCTCCGATCGAGCCGTTCGTCGCGCCGGCGGAGCCGCAGTCGCCGTTTCAGTCCCCGTTCTATCAATGTGAGCAGGTCTTCGACGAGGTCTTCGAGTTGAGGCGCGTCCAGATTCTGCAGGATCGTGTCGAAAAGGCCGGTAACCAGGAAAGTCGCGTTGCGGTAGAGTCCGGTGCGAAAAACATTGCTCATCGCGCCTTCCCGCAACACCTCCGCCATGATTCGCTCCACCCGGCTGCGAATGTCGTTGCCTTCGGCCAAATGCTTGCGTACTCCCGGCGACATATAGTCTCTCTCGCCCGTCAGAACACCACGGAGAATCCTGTTCCTCCGAACTCCGAGGGTGACGAACCGGTAGAGGACGCGGATTTTGTTGAGCGGCGACCGATAGCGATTAACGATCGCTTCAACGCGCTTCATTCCGTCCGACTCGATCCTCTGCAGAATCGAGGTGTACAGATCTTCTTTGCTCGAGAAGTGGTTGTAGAACGACCCGATGCTCACGCCCGCCGCCTCGGTGATCTCCTGTATGCTGACGCCGCGATATCCCCGAGATTCGATGAGAGCCGTCGCCACCGAAAGAAGCATGTCACGTTTTTCGCTCATGATTGCCGCGCGTTTTTTGAGATGATAGACCGGCCGGCGTCTCATGACAAGACGGCTCGGCATGATCGAAAGGTTCCGACACGATGAGTGAATATTCCGTTCATTCATTCACCCGCCCCCGCGGTCTCCCGTGGATGTGAAGGCGCGAAATCCGACCTTCTTCCGTTAATCTTGACGGATTCACGCGAAATAGCGGTGGATGCCATTGCTTTATTCGCGAGAAGAAAGATAATCATCGCCAAACAGCCCGGGAGGAACTAGTAATGTTGCAGAAGGCACGGACCGAGGATGTCACGCGGCTCGTTGAGAATCTGACGTTCAAACAGAAAGTCGATCGAGCGGCGGCGCTGATCGAGGCTGCGTACAAAGAGCACGGCGACGGGCTGGTTGTCGCGAACAGCCTCGGGAAGGATTCGGTTGTCGTATGGGATTTGGCCAAGCGAGTTGACCCCGCGATTCGGGGATTCATCGTCACGACCAGGTTCAAACCCGGGCAGACGGTCAAGTTCATGAACGAACAGGTCGCGAAGCATCCCGAGCTCAAGGTATTCCGCAACGATGAGGCGATAGAGGATCGCTTGTACGAAAACGACCCGGACCGCTGCTGCGATCTGCTGAAGGTCGAACCGACGCGATGGGCTATCGACGAAATGAGCGTCAGTTGTTGGGTAACGGGGTTGCGCTGCACCGAAGGACGGACACGCGTCGATTATCGGGAGGTCGAAGAACGCGATGAAGGGCTCGTTAAGCTCAATCCGATCCTCGTGTGGTATGAGCGTGAAGTGTGGCAGTATCTGGCGCTATACGGCGTTGCCGTGAATCCTCTCTACGCCGAAGGATACCGGTCTTTAGGGTGCGCGCCGTGTACGCAAATATCCACCGGCGAAAACGAACGAGCCGGACGATGGATCGGTACCAGCAAATGTGGGGGAGAATGCGGCATCCATACGCGCCCGCTCAAGAGCCATAAAAGCCCCAGGAGCCCGGTCGCGTCGTCGATCGGATGACCGGGGAGGGCGCCGGGTAGGGGGCCGCGATCGGCGTGACGGGGACTGTTCAGACGGTCGACGACGTCGTAGGATGCACCCCTCGGGGGGTGCAGGATGATAGAGAAGTTTACGATCAGCCGCGACGACTCGATATACGAAGCGTTTCCGGATGTCGCGCTTGCCGAATCGGGGGCGCTCGTCTGCGTGTTCGCCGAGTGCATGCATCACGGTGATCGTTCATATACTCGCATCATGCTTGCGACCTCCACAGATCGCGGTCGGAGTTGGTCGCACAAGCGCCCTTTGACCGAGGCGACCAAAGGGCGCCCCTGGTTCAACTGTCCGCGCATTACCGCGCTGCCCGACGGGCGACTTGTGGTGCTCGTGGATAAGCTCTATCGCGAAGAGCGCTCGGCGCGACCGGACGATTGTCGCAACTTTCTCTACTTCAGCGACGACGAAGGGCAAACGTGGAGCGATCCCGTGCGGATTCCGGCTCTCGGGATCGTCCCCGACAGGCTCCTGGCTCTTCCGGGAGGCCGTTGGATCGTCTCATGCCACTACCGCGATGTCGGCAACGGCGATCTGGTGCAGCGCCTGTGGTACAGCGACGATGAGGGTGCACATTGGTCGGACGCGGTAGTAGTCGGACGGGAACCCGGAGTCGATCTGTGCGAGGTCTCCATCCTCCCCGTCGGACCGTCGTTGGTTGCTCTTTTTAGAGAGAACACCGGCATCGGTAGGCCGTGCTACAAGTCGGTCTCGCATGACCGCGGCGAATCGTGGAGCGCGGCCGTACCGTTCCCGCTTCCCGCATGCCACCGTCCGGTGGCGGGGCATCTGCGGGAGGGCTACGTGTTGATCACGCATCGCTATATGCAGGGCGGAAAGGGATGGCCGGGTTGGCCGACGCAGAATCTTTTTGCCGCTTTGACGGACGCCGAATCGCTGCTCTCCGACGCATATCACAAGGCGCACACGCGGATTCTACCGATCGATTTCGACCGGTCGACGCAGTCCGACACCGGGTACTCGGGGTGGGTGCAGTTCGACGACGGCGAGATCTATATTGTCAACTACATCGTCGACGACGCGCCGAACGGACAGATTCGAGGATACTCGCTGAGTCTCGCCGATTTTCTGATCGCGTAGCGCGCGTCGAAGGTGGTCTAAACGTTACGAATCGATAAAAAGCTTTACCGTAGCCGCTTCGACGACTCCGTCGACGTAGGCGGAAACCTGATCCTCTCCGCGCGTCTGTCGCAGGTAGTCGGCTATGTCCGAACGCACCTCGTCAAACGTCTGCTCCCGCCCTTCCTCGCGATCGTGGACGAGGATGATGTGAAATCCGAACTGAGTGCGAACGATGTCGCTTAACTCGCCGGGTTCGAGCGAAAAAGCCGCTTCTTCGAAAGGCGGGACCATCTGTCCGCGACCGAACGTTCCAAGGCTCCCGCCCGAGGGACCGCTCGGCCCCTCCGAGCGCTTCTTTGCCACCTCCGCGAAGTCTGCGCCGGCTTTGAGCTCGGCGAGAATCGATTCGATCTTCTCTCTTGCGGCGGCGACTTTTTCCGACGACGCGTCTTCCGACACCTCTACAAGGATATGACTGGCGGTGACCGACTCCGGGACGACAAAGTATTGGCTGTTTTCCTCAAAAAAGGAGACTATCTCGTCTTCGGGAATCTCGATTGCGTTGAGCACTTTGGCGTCGATGAGCGCGGATATGGTAAGGTCCTCCTCTATCTGTTGTCGCAGACCGTCGACGCTATAACCCTGTTCATCGAGCGACTGCGTGTATTCCTCTTCGCTTGAGAATCGGTTGCGTATCTTTTCCATTTCGCCGTCTACTTCCTCGGCGTCGGCGGCAATGCCGGCCGCTTCGGCGGCGTTGAGCAACGCGGTCTTCCGAACCAGACTGTCGAGCACGCTCGATCGGAAAGAGGCGAGCTGTTCCTCCGGTATCGTCTGTCCCTGGGCGGCGAACTGACGCTGAAACAACGAGACAGCCTCGTCAAGCCGACCGACGGTGATTATGGTTCCATCGACCGACGCAGCCGCCTTGTCGGACCCTTGTGCGGAGCATCCGGAAATGGCCACCACGAGCAACGCAGTCGGCAGGATGAGTGAAGAGCGTGATCTTTTCCCTGTATGCATAGAATCTCCTTTGCGTGGATCGGCTGAATATACGGTACACGAGCCGAAACAGCAACCGTTCTATGCTCCGAGCAGCTCTTGCAGTCGATCGACCAGCAAGCGAAAAGTGTCGAGCGCCTCTTCGACGGGTTCGGGTCGACTCATGTCGACACCGGCAAGCGCCAGCGATTCGAGAGGGTAGCGTGATCCGCCGGATCTGAGAAATCGCAGGTACTCCTCGGTCGCTTCATCGCCTCCGTTCTCGACGCGTTTTGCCAGACTGATCGCGGCCGAAAGGCCCGTCGAGTACTTGTAGACGTAGAAAGCGCGATAGAAGTGTGGGATTCTCAGTCCTTCGAGATCGCTGATCTCTTCGAGTCCGACGTCGGGACCGAAGTATTTCTCAAGCAGCGCGCGATAGGTGGCGCGCAGCGAGTCGACGGTAAGCGGCGTTCCCGCCTCTATCATGGCGTGGGTCTGCTCTTCGAACTCCGCGAACATCGTTTGCCGGTAGATCGTGGCCACGATGTCGTCGGTCTGCTTCCCGATAAGGTAGGCGATCATGTTGTCGTCGTCGGCTCGTTCCATCAAATATCGGGCAAGCAGCTGCTCGTTGAACGTCGAGGCGACTTCGGCTTCGAAGATCGTATAGTTATAGTATTGAAACGGATTATTCGCGGCGCTGTACCACGAATGCATCGAGTGTCCGCCTTCGTGGGCGAGTGTAAAGACGTCGCGCAGCACGTCTTCCTTATAGTTCATGAGGATATAGGGATCCCCGACGAAGGATCCGGCGGAGAAGGCGCCCGATTGTTTGCCTTTGTTCTCATAGCGATCCACCCAACCACCGAGAAGCCCGTCGCGGAGAGTCCGCACGTACTCCTCCCCGAGCGGGACGAGGGCCGAACAGACGACCTCGACGGCCTCTTCATACGTATGGGTCACCCGAATGTCGGGTACGAACGGCGCGTACACGTCATAGTGCATCAGCCTATCGAGCCGAAGGACCCGACGTCTGAGGTCGTAATAGCGATGAAGCGCGTCCAGGTTGGCCGAGACGGTCGAAACCAGATTATCGTAGACCGACTCGGGGACCTTGTCGGGAAAGAGTGCGGCCGCTTTTGCCGACGGATAGTTGCGAATTTCCGCCTGATACTTGTCCAGCTGCACGCTGCCCGAATAGAGCGCGGAAAGAGTATTCTTATGCCCGTCGAATACCGAGTAGAAACGCTCATAGGCGGCTTTGCGCACTTCGCGCTCCGGACGGATCAAGAATGAGGCATAGGTCGATTGAGAAAGCGGGCGGGGACCATCGGGCGTGTCGACGAGGCCGAAGTCCATGTCGACGTCGGTCAGCGCCGAAAAGGCTTTCGAAGCCGTCTGATTTGCCTCCATCTGTAACGCGAGCAACCGTTCCTCGGAAGCGCTGAGAATGTGCGGCTTGAAACGGAGAATCTTTTGCAGCGGGATTCGGAACGGTTCGAGCACCGGATCGGCGAGAAACGACTCCATCGCGTCGTCCGGAATCGCCTGGATCTCGGGAGTCTGGTAGCTCGACGCCGCCTGCACGCCGGCGGCGACACTCATATACTTGGCCCAGCGCTCCTGGTTCGCGCCCGAGCCGGCATCTTCGGAATACCGAAGGTGCGCGTAGTATCCGAGGCGCTCATCAAGTATGTGGACTTCGTTCATATAGTCGAAACACTCACGCAACCGTTTGGCCGACTCGTGAAGCGTGTTCCGGAACCCGTCGATCCCGGGGACCATCTCTTTCAGCCGGGAAAGGTCTCGCTCCCATGCTTCGTCGTTTTCACACAGTTTCGAGAGGTCCCATTTGTGCTCTTCCGGAATCTCGTCGCGCGAAGGGATAGACGGCGCTGCAGTCTCGTTCATCGTCGGTTCTCCTCATCGTTTTTGGATCGGTAGACGGTACGGCGCGAGTCCGTGCAAGTCAAGCGTCCGGAGCTCTGCGACCGACGCACCGATCGCCCCGCACGACACGCTACCGGTTCGGTCGGCAATATGCCAGGATGACCGGTTTTAGCTTTTCGAGCGCTTTACCTCTGTGCGAGATCGCGTTTTTGTGTTGCGCCGACATCTCGGCAACCGTGCATCCTTCTTCCGGGACGTAGAAGACCGGATCGTAGCCGAACCCTCCCTTCCCGACGGGAGCGGGAGCGATTTCGCCTTCGACGGTCTCCTGAACGACCGCGAATCGCCTCGCGGAGGCGACGTAGACCATGCAGCACACGAACATTGCGTCTCTTTCCTCGATACCGTCGAGTTGCCGGAGAAGCAGCTCGTATCGATCCCGGTCGCTGAGAGGCACGCCGCCGGGGCGTTCGCCGTACCGCGCGGAGAGAACGCCCGGCGCCCCGCCGAGCGATGGGACCACCAAGCCGGAGTCGTCGGCGAGTACCGGCATGCGTGAGAGTTCGTGCAGATGAAGCGCCTTTCCGAGCGCATTGTCGAGAAACGTATCACCGGTCTCGTCGTGGTCGAAGGCAATGCCGAGGTCGGGGGGGGTGAGGATACGGGCAAAGGCGAGTATCGCCTGAATCTCGTCTCGTTTGTGCCGGTTGCCGGAGGCGAGCAGTATGTCCATATGTCGGACTCTAACCGAGAATGAACGCTTTGACGAGCCGGAACATGCGCCCGGAGCAGTTCGAAATCTGGGCTGCCGGATTTCGAACTGCCGCTCAAAGTCACCGAGAGTACGCCATTTTCGTAGCGATTCGTCGGTTCCTCCGACTCAACGTCAGAAAATGTTGAATCGGCCGATGCACCAAGCGACCATATTTCGAATTCCTGATGCGCCCGGTCCGTGTCGTCCGCCCGAACGAGACGAAAGCGTCGCAGCGGCCGGCCGACGGACCGACCGCCTGCTTTCGCCCGTTTTCAGTTCATGCCGTGGGTGGACTCGATCTCTCCGGCGGCATGAAGAGTGCGCCTCAAATAGTAGAGCCCCGAATCGACCGATCCTTTCGGAATGCCGAGCACGTCGGCGATATCTCGATGGGTCGGACATACGGGCACGCGGGAGAGCGCGCGGCGGGCGTTTTCGAGATGAACTCGCTCCAGATTGATCAGCCGCGCGAGCCGAATACGCTGATCGCGATCGGTCTCTATTCGAAGTCGTGTCTCAAAAAAATGGAGTCTAAAAAAGGCCTGATCTCTTCGTTTCCTCATCGCTGCGCGGCGTTCTCTGCGATGTTCGAGTTTTTCATGCAATTCGGCTGTCTTGCCCACGAGCCAGTCGGTGGACGTGCCGGTGAGCTGTGCGATTCGGCGTACCGTTGTTTCGCCGGCTTCCTGCGACGCTTTGAGAAAAAGAAGCAGGACACGACGGGCGACGATCGGATCTTCGATAACGCCGCGACCGTCGATGCGCAGCAGAAACCGCACACGCGGTGCCACCTCCGACGGGGCGGAGCTCTCAGCGACGTGTTCGACGTCGGCCGATTCGGGCGCCCAGAACGTGTCGCGTCGCGCGGCGGCGTGAGCGATGAGGTCGTGCTGCTTTTTACGCACGAAGGTCTTGTACTGCCAACGCATGCATGTGTTGAGATACGCCTCGAAATCGGTTCCTCGGAAGCGGAACCGACCGAGCAGCGAAGGTATCCTGGGAAAAAAATAGCAGTAAAAATCGCCGCAGTCGTCTTCGGTCGCTCCGCGAGTTCGACCGGGAAAGCCATACACGAGCGGAGCTATTCGTTCCAGCAGCGCGGGCAGCCCTGCGCCGGTTTTTTGATATTGCACGACCTGTTCGGTGAGTGATCGGTCTTCGATAGCGTGCGCCCTTTGCACCATGCAACTCCTTGCAAGAATTGGGTATAGGCAGTCGTTGGTGCAATGTCTGTGCCGGCGGCGCGACAAGGTGCGGCCGGAAATCCAAAGATCTTTACATTTTTTTACAAATCCGAACGACGACTCGAATCATCCACCAGCGTCTCCTGCAGCGCCGCAACGATTCGGTCGCACGTCGACTCGACGGTTCCCTCGGCGGTGTATCCCGAAGCGTTCTTGTGCCCGCCGCCACCGAACCTGCGCGCGATCTCTCCGACATCGATTCGATCGAACGACCTGAGACCTACCGAGCAACTCTCGTCGCTTTCGGCCCGCACCAGTACCACCGTTTCGCAGCCTTCGACCCGCTGAAGTTCGCGGTAGACGGTGTCCGAGTCGCCGGCCGCCCGGCCGAATCGGCGAAGATCGTCCGCGTCTTGCCAGGTCAGCAGTACTCGTCCCCCGAAAACGCTCCTTGCGCGCGCCAGAAGCGTTCCGACCAGCCTGCGCGATTCGAGCGTGCGGTGTCCGTACATCGCACGGTGGACCGATTTGGGAGACGCTCCAGCCTCGACCAAAAGCGAAGCGACGCGAAAGGCCTCACCGGCGCCGTCGTCAAGATGCCGGAAAAAACCTGTGTCGGTGCACAAGCCGAAGAGTAGCCACTCGGCTTCTTGTTTGTTTATCTCGTATCCCATCGACTGCATCAGTGTCGCGATCATATAGGTGACCGACGGCGCCGTCGTGTCGATATACCGCGCATCACCGAACGCTTCGCCTGCGGCGTGATGATCGATAACGGCCGTCGGGAGCTCCGCGATCTCCGCGGCCACCGACCCGGTGCGAACCGCCGTGGAACAATCAACGACGACGGCGGCCGTCGGGTTCTCGTCGCAGCGCGAAATCGAGGTGCTGAATCGGTGCGCAAGATCGACGATTTCGGCGCGCGCGAACGGACCCGGCGACACCAGACAACTGCGCTTGCCCATCCGGAGCAGCAACGAGGCGAGCGCGAGCTGGGAGCCGAGACAATCGCCGTCGGGATCCTCGTGCCCGACAAGAGCGAATGTTTCGTATGAGCGCAGGAAGAGAAGAAACGATTCGGAATCGGTTTTCATACCCTTTCTCTCTACAGATGAAGCAATCGGAGCGGCCGAACTCCGCCGGTCGCTTCGGCGGCGCGATCCCCGGCGTCCGTAACGACGTCCAAGAACTCCGGCACCGCGTCAAGATATCTCACCGGGCCGAACCTTCGCTTCCGTTGGTCGCCGGAAGGTCTGTCGAGACCCAGCGACGAATCGGAGAGCGGAACACGACGGCGCAAGTCGCAAAAAGGCCATCCGTCGAGGTGTTCCTCCGGATGGCCCGCTGCGTGTCGGCTGAATTCACGCGGTCACAAATCCAGTACGATCTCTTCGACGGCGAATTCCTGCTCGATGCCTTCGCGGTAGGCGAGACTGCCCCACGTCTCGTCGGCCAGATCGCTTTTGACGTAGAGCTT
>JAJRYZ010000145.1 GCA_024275515.1 Spirochaetota bacterium | reverse complement strand
ATTGCTGATCGCCGCAGTCGCGTTGCCCGCCTTCGGCGGCGGGTCCCTGGAGTCTGCCGTCCCGACCCTCGTTCTCGATTCCCGGCTCTGGTCGCCGCCCGACGAACAGGAGTTCGTCATCAACGAAGTGCTCAAGCCGTTCGGCGAAGAGCACGGAGTCAAGGTGGCCTTGTCGATTTTTCAGGACGAGGATCTGCTCAAACGGCAGAAGGTGCAGAGCGAGACCGGAAACCAGACGACCGACATCGTCATCGCCTACGCTTCGCGCTTTACCGACTGGGTCAACGCGGGTTACGTCGAGGACCTTACCGATGTCGTGGCCGGCTGGACCGACAGGACCTTCTCGTCCGGAATCAACAGCATGGCGGTGATCAACGGAAGGCAGTACTTCGTACCGATCGCCTCCGACGTCTATCTGCTCTGCGCCAACAGGAAGGCGCTGAAATATCTTCCGGCCGGCGCGGACGTGCAGGACCTTACGTGGGAACAGTTTGCCGCCTGGGCCAACGCCATCGCCGAGGGTGAAGGCGAAGGGAAGCTCGCCGTTACCGGGGTGCCGCAAAAGGCCCTTATTTATCAGGTGGGAGGGATCGCCCTCTCTTACGGCGCGGGGTTCCCGGACGTATCGTCAGGCGGCGCGGTGAAAGCGTGGGAAATCATGGTGAAAATGAAGGATGCCTTTACCCCCACGGTCGCCACGTACGACAGTCTGCGTGATCCGATGAAGCGCGGCGAAGCCTGGCTGACATGGGCTCATGTCGCGGAGGTCGGCGACATCTATAAATCCAATCCCGCCCAATACGTGATCGCGCCCGTTCCGAAGGGGCCCGAAGGCAAGGGGTCGATTGCCGGCACTCAGGGTTTCGCGATTCCGGTCGGCTCGCCCAACCGCGATGTCGCCGTGAAGCTCATCGAATACATGACGCGGCCGGACATCATGCTCAAGCTCGCTCGCGGGGCGGGGGGATGGATTCCGCCGGTGTCGGAAGCCGTCGAGAAGCTTGGCGACGATCCGCAGGACGAAGTGATCAAGATGGCTATCGACGTTATGGATAACGGCGTCCTCTCGTTTATCCCACCCGCGTATACCGCAGCGGGAAACTGGGGGCAGATCAAGCAGGTGTACGACGACATCGCCCGGAAGTTCCTTAGAACCGGGCGCGTCGATCCGGACTACCTGCGAGATATGCAGGCGAAGATCGAGAGCTACAAGTAGCACCGTCGCTTTTCTTACGGGTTTCACGTCGTTCTTTCTTAAGGCGGCGTGAAATCCTCGTGGAGAACGGCACACACATGCGGCTCATGCGGCTCACACTTGGCTCGGCGGAGAACCGAAAAAGACTCGTCCCGTATTTGCTTATCGCTCCCGCGATTATCTATTACGCGGTTTTCTGGCTCTACCCGGTTCTCGACGCCGTTCGCCTGAGCTTTCAAACGGTTTCCGGCGAATACAGCACTTATAACTATCGTTACATTTTCCGCGATCCTACCTTTTATAGGGCTCTATTCAATACGGGTTTTATCGTCGTGCTGTCCGTATCCATCGAGTTCGTCGCCGCGTTCGCCGTCGCTCTTTTGATCAACACTAAGTTTCGGGGTTCGGGAGCGTTCTTGTTTCTCGCGATCATTCCGATGGCGTTGCCGGCGGTGGCCGTCGGCGCGATCTGGTCGAGCGGGTTTGCGACTTACGGCTGGATGAACAGTTTCCTCTACTACCTGCGACTTATCGACGAAGGGGGCAAGATACCGTTTCTCGCCGCCGGAGACCTGCAGTCGATGATTCTCATCATCATCATAGACGCGTGGCAGGTTATCCCGTTTATGATGATTATCCTGCTTGCGGGAATGCAGAATATGGAGGAGGAGCTCAAGGAGGCCGGCTATATCTTCGGTGGGACGAAGCTCCAGGTGCTCGGTAGAATAACCATTCCTATATTGAAGCCGACGATTACGACGGCGCTTATCCTCCGCATCATCTCGGCGATACAGATATGGCTCATCATCGTCATGCTTTACGGATTCAGGCGGATACCGGTGCTTTTGGAAGAAGTCGTCTACTTCGCCGACGAATCGAAGAGCGTCGAATTCTTCCGCATCGGCTTGGCCTATTCGGTGTTGGTGGCTTTCGTCGTATCGATCGTTGCGGTTTTGTACCTGAAGGCTTCCGGCGCGTTCGGCGGAGATGCGGATAATGAATAGGCTGCTACACAGACGGCTCCTTCGTTCGGCGAGGATGAGCACGCTCTACGTCGTTGTGGTTGGATTCATATTTATTATTATTTTCCCCATGTACTTCCTGGTGATGATTTCGTTCATGTCCGACTACGAAGCGTACGATTGGCCGCTCCCGCTCGTCCCGGCGTTCAGGGTCGAGTACAGGATCGAGCGTGCGGACGATGAGTACCACCTGAGCATTCTCAATCGGCGAAGCGGGCGGTACGAGCGGTTCGGTCCTGTGTCGTTCGGGTCGGACGAGGCGAGCATAGAGAAGGTCCGTCGGTTTCTGCGGCGGCAAGCCAACTGTGTCATTACCGCCGAGCGGTTGAAGAGCCTGCTCGCCGAGGCCGACCCGGAGAATCCGGTGGAATTCTCGATCAGGAAGAATCTTCTTTTGAACTATATCGTCTTCTTCGACGTCACTCGGGACGCGGGGGCGGCGCTGGTAAGGAGCGTGTACGTGGCGTCCCTGACGATTCTCATCTCGCTCACGATCGGAGGAACGGCCGGGTTCGCTTTCGCCCGCTATTTTTTTAAAGGGAAAAACGCGCTTAAGCTCGGCGTTTTATTCGTTCGGATGTTTCCCGGAGTGGCCATCGCGATTCCGATGGTCATTATCCTCGGCAGAATCGGTTTGTACGATCAACCGTTCGGACTGTCGCTCATTTACTCGGTTACGCAGATCGCTCTTACTATCTGGATTACCGCGAGCGTCTTTCTGTCTATACCGGTCGAGCTTGAAGAGGCCGCGCTTATTTTCGGCACAACAAAGGCGGGGGCATTTAGGTACGTGACGCTTCCTCTCGCGCTGCCGGGACTCGCCGCGTGCGCGATGTACTCTTTTATAGGCTCGTGGAATGAAGTCATTCAGGCGGTGGTGTTTACGAACTTTCGTCCGACCTTCCCGGTTGTGGTATACCAGGTGCTTGTCGGCGCGAAAGGAAACATCAATCTCGTCGCCGCCGGCAGTTTGACGCAGGCGTTACCCGCGGTGGTGTTTACGCTCATCATTCGCAGATACCTGCTGCGAATGTGGGGCGGAGTGAGAGTATAGAGGAGCCGATTCCTATGACTGCGCTGAAACTGGAAAATCTCTCCAGACGGTTCGGAAAGAAGGTATGGGGCGTCAAGCGTCTGGACCTGGATGTGGGCGAGGGGGAGTATATGGTGCTTCTCGGTCCTTCCGGGTGCGGAAAAACCACAACGTTGCGCATGGTCGCGGGGCTCGAGGAGGTCACGACCGGGGCGATCCGTTTGTTTGATCGCGACATTACCGAGGTGGCGCCGCGGAAGCGCAACGTCAGTATGGTGTTTCAAAGCTATGCGGTATGGCCTCACATGACCGTGTACGATAACATCGCTTTCGCCCTAAAACTCAAACGGCTGGAGAAGAGCAGCGTCGAGGCGACCGTCAACGAGGTCGCGGCTATGGTCAAGATCGCCGATCTGCTTGGCCGATACCCGGCGCAGCTCTCCGGAGGACAGCGGCAGCGGGTGGCTCTTGCCCGCGCATTAGCGGTTCATCCGCAACTCTTCCTTATGGACGAGCCGCTCTCCAATCTCGACGCGAAGCTGCGTGTGATGATGCGCACCGAACTCAAGGCGATTCATCAAAAGACGGGCGCGACGACATTGTTCGTGACCCACGATCAGTCCGAAGCCATGAGCATGGCTGATCGTATCGTCATTATGAAAGATGGAGAGGTAATCCAGGTCGGGAGTCCCGACGACGTTTATTTTCGTTCCGCAAATATGTTTGTCGCGGGCTTTATCGGGACGCCGCCGACGAATTTTTTCAAGGTGGCGATTACGCGCGAGGACGAGGTCGTTGCGCTCACTTCTCCCTATTTCAGTTTTGCGTTGACACGCGAGGCGTCGGAAGAGCTTGACGGCTACGACAAATCTCACCTCGTTCTCGGCGTTCGTCCCGAGGACATCACCGTCACCTCTCCCGATCGTTCCGTTTTTCGGAATGAAGTTCTCGTTGTGGAGCCTCAGGGATCCCACAAAATCATCGCGATCGATCTCGGCGGAGAGATCGTCAAAATAGCGGCTCCGGCGGATGTGGCGGTTTCCGCCGGCGAGAACATCGGGCTCGATTTTAACCGGAACGCCCTGCATTTCTATGATCCCGATACCGAGAAACGGATAGCGAAAGACGGGAAGCCGTCGTTGTAATCGTACCGATCAATCCCATCGGGTCCCACGACAATGGCCATCGGCGGGTCGAGAATGACGTCGAATACTTCACGGTCGGGGAAGGTTGCGATCGGCTCGATTCCCGTCCTCCTTCTGCCGGAACGTTTCGGCTTCGGAACCGAGCGTCCGACCGGCGAAGCTGCGAAGCCCGACTGTGCTGCGTTTCTGTCGGCCGTTCGCTTGAAACAAGTATAGATCTCGAAGAGCGACTTCGCAACGCATATTGACACGGAGAGGCGTGCGGTTGTATTGAATACAAAAAGGATCACTACGAATGTCTCAGGAGGTTTGCAGTGAAACTTGAGGATCGTTCCAAGCTCCAGTCCTACATCGGCGAGATCTCCGGGCTGAAGGTACGGGATCCCGACGAAAAGAAGTTCAAGGACTGGAAGGAGAACGTCGAGAAAAAGCTCGACGAGGCGTTTGGCAAAGGCTCTTCCGAGGCCGCCGGATTCAAGCGGTTGAGGTTTTTTCCCTTCGAACGGCGAGGAAAAACCAAGGACGACCCGCTCTCCGAGGCCGAGCGGCGGGAGTACATCAACGGGCTCGACGAGGCGCGACGGTATCTGTCCCGTTTCGTCTAAGGCGCGCGAGGAAGGGTTGATCGAGGGGATCGGCCTCAGCTCTCATCGGCCGTGGATGTACCTGGAAGGTATCGATCGCTTGCCGCTCTCGCTCATTCTTATCTAGAGCAATTACCTGGAGGACATGTATTTGCCGGAGATTGAGCGGGACGTTTTTCCCGCCGCCCGTAAAAAAGGAATCGGTATTGCCGCTATGAGGCCGCTCGGCGACGGATTTCTCCATCGTTCGGTGGACCCGGCGATTCGGTACGCGTTAGGAAGCGGAGCGGAGGTGTTGGTATGCGGGATGAACTCGGTCGGGCACGTGCGCGCAGTCGCCGAGTCGGTGTGTCGAGACGCCTCCGATGAGACCGAGCGTGAGAGAATTCTCACCTACGGCGTCCGAGCTCGGAAAGTACGTTTGCAGGCAGTGCGGTATCTGCAGCGATGCGCTTCAAGAGCTGTTTCGGCTCGAGGGGTACGTCGACCGGCAAATGATAGACCATCTCGAACATGACCCGGCCGACTATGCGCCGAGGCTCAGACTTTCCGGTTGGTTTTCACTCGCCGAAACGGCGCGAAAGCGATACGCCGAACGTCGGTTCGACCGCGAGGGGTTGCTTGCCGAAGCGCGGCGTGTCGAATGCCCGTATGAAATCGATGTATCGAGGAAGACGCGACCGGCGTTCGCGAAGCTGGAAGAGGAAGATCCGAGGCTGCTCTGATCCGCGGTTGCACGAATCCCGGTTGCGCCGTTTCGCAGCCGGCTGCATTGGGCGGTTTCCACCGGTTTCGAACGACGAGGGAAAGCGGCCGCGTCGGGCCGCATCACGTGAGATGGGCATCCGGATCAACCGGCTCCGGCGTCGCCGCACCGAAGTAATGTCCCTGCGAGTAGTCGATTCCCATCGTCGCGACCTGACGATACACGGCCTGAGAGTGGACGAACTCCGCGACGGTCTTGATTCCCAGTCTACGTGAGAAATCGACGATCGGAATAACGACCGCGCGGGCCTGTTCGTCGATGTCGAGGTTTCGGATGAGCGAACTGTTTAGCTTGAGGTAGTCGACCCGCAGCTTGAGGATGTGTTCGAAGTTGGAATACCCGGAACCGAAATCGTCTATCGCGATGCCGCATCCCCTCTCTTTCATTTCCGCGATGAAGCCCGACGCCAGATCGTATCGATGGATGCCTTCCGACTCGAGTATTTCGAAGACCACCGATCCGCTCCTGCCGTAGTCGCTGAGACCCGCTCGGATGACGTCGAGCGTCTCGGTGCTGACGATGTCGTCGATCGACACGTTGAGCGTGAACGGCAGTGGACACCCCGCGAGCGCATCGAACGTCTTGGCGATCATGCGGCGGGACAGCTCGGGGTAAAGCTTGGACGCTTTGGCAACGCGAATAAACGAACCGGGCGCAATGACGTGATTTTCACGGTCGCGGATCCGCATGAGGGACTCGTACTTGGAGACCCGGCGCGTGCCGTTGTCGACGATCGGTTGGAAGTAGGGAACGATCGCATCGTTTGAGAGCGCGTCACGTAGAATGCCGACCCATTTGAGATTGTTCTCATACTCCTGCTTGGTGTGCATCGACTCGTCGTACATGTGGACGCTCGTGTGCGCGCGTCTCGCTTCGGTCAGCGCCATGTCCGCGTGTTCGAGCAAAAAACCCGGTTCGTTGGAGATTCCGACGCTTACGTCGAGGCGAACGAATCTATCGTTAACCGCGTACGGACGGTCGTGGCAGTAGTCGTGGAGCGCGTTGCCGAGGCGAAGACAGCGCTCCGCCGACATATCGCCGTCGATTACCAAAGCGAACTCGTCGGCGTGCAGCTTGTAGAGCTTCGAATCCACCTCCCGCTGAAACGCCTGGATGCGATGCATCAGTTCGATCAACACTTGATCGCCCACCTTGTTCCCGAAATAATCGTTGATCTGCTTGAACTGATCGACGTTGACCAACAGCAGATGCGGTTGCACGAAGGTGTCGACGTCGAGCAGCAGTCGATTCCGGTTAGGCAGTCCGGTGAGATTGTCGAAGTAGAGCTTCTCCTTCGTTGCGCGCAGGGCGGCCTTCTGACTTTCGATCAGACGGTGCTCCGCGGTCAGTTTCTCCTGTCGGAGCAGGTTGATTCGGTCGGTGAGAGCGAGCGACAACAACACGATTTCAAGAACCGAACCGATCTGCAGAGCGCTGTTTGTAAAGGTCGTGCCGGCGAGCAGCCCGTAGTTCTTTAGCGCAAGAACCACCGCGGCGGCCGACGGAAACGCCCACGCGGTCAGGTAGTACCGGGCCGGAGTGTAGCCGCGACGATAGGCGACGATCGCGGCGGCGATATAGATAAGCGAGTAGAGGACGAGAGACGCATTGGTTATTCGTATGGCAACCGAATAGGGGACAAGAAAAGCCGCGACGCAGTTGACGAGGGCAAGCACGAGACAGCCGTCGATAACCATCGACAGCTTCGGGAGTAAACGACGAGTGTGGAGGAACTCCCGGGTAAACAAAGCCGAGAATGCGAGAGCGAGCGAGGCGAAGAAGACGAGCCCGTCGTCGGTCCAATCGGTTCCGTTCGGCCACAGGTATTCCTGGGCTATTCCAAGAAGGAATGCCTGGAAAAGGGCGTGCGCGGCGACGAACAGTACATAGTAGAGGTAGGAGAGCTCTCTGACGGAGAGGAAAATGACGAAGTTGTACACCGTCATAATCAGCATCAATCCGAAATAGAGACCGATTACAAGCTGGACGGCCGCTCGACGCTCGACGAACTTCTCCGCGGGAAAAAGTGTGAGCGGCATCGCCATGTTACCGGCCGTTTTGAACCGGAGGTAGATCGTTCGCGTAGAGCCGGGCGGCAGATCCAAGGGAAAAACCGCGACGCGCCCCCGGATCTCGCGCGCGGACTGAGCAACCCGATCGCCCGATTT
>JAJRYZ010000144.1 GCA_024275515.1 Spirochaetota bacterium | reverse complement strand
GTTTCACTGGACGAGTATATTCGCCGATTCTTCGCAGAGTTGCAAACACCTTTCGTCGTGCTCCGAATGCAGCGGATCGTCCACGGAGAATCACCCCACGGCCGACGTCGGCCGGTCCTCGGCGGACGCACCTGCGGCGGAAAACGAGTATCCACAAGATTCGGAACACCGAGATGTGATACCCTACGGTCCGACGGCGCCGAAGAGCACGGCGCGGCTGCAGGAGGTGACGCAACCATGCATCGACCCGGATCGACGGCGGGGAAAGCCCCGCTTTCGTTGACCACCGATTACGCGACAAGCACCGGGAGTCCCGGAGTGTATCTCAGGCGGATCGCGGAAGCCGGTTTTACTCATATTCACTGGTGCCATCAGTGGAACACCGATTTTCTCTACGTCCCCGCGGAGATCGATCGGATAGCGTCCTGGATGGATGAGTTCGGCCTTGGATTGACCGATCTCCACGGCTCGGCGGGGATCGAGAAAGGGTGGGGTTCGCGACTCGACTACGAGCGCGAAGCCGGCGTCGATCTCGTCGCCAACCGGATGCACATGACGTCGCGCCTCGGAGGCGACGTCTGTATCATGCACCTCCCGCGCGAACTCTCGCTTCCCGACACCGATTCTTCCGACTGGGAACGGTTCTATCGGTCGCTCGACTCGCTGCGTCCCATCTCGAAACGGACGGGGGTGCGTATCGCCATCGAGAACGGCGACTTCGACCCGATCGAGAACGTACTCGACCGATACGATCCTGAGTTCGTGGGACTGTGCTACGACTGTGGGCACGGCAATCTGGCGCCCGACGGGCTCGACCGACTCGATCGGAACCGGAACCGACTCATATCGGTTCATCTTCACGACAACGACGGGTCCGGCGATCAGCACCTTTTGCCCTTCGCCGGCGGTGTCGACTGGGAGCGACTGGCCGAAATAGTCGCCGCCTCCTCCTACGACAAATGGGTCAGCATGGAGTCCGCCATGGGACGGATGGGAATCGCTTCCGAGCGCGAGTTTCTCGCCGAGGCTTTCGAGCGGGGATCGAAACTCGCCGGAATGATCGCCCGGGCGCAAAAACGAGACGTCGCTGCGAAATAAGCTTCGGCTCCTGAACAGAGCGTGGATTCCCTTGCGCGTAGACGCCCTTTTCAGACGTCTCCGCAAGAACACGCCAGTCGACGAAGCTGCGAAGCGTATATCGTACCCGGCGGGAAACGGTCTCCCGTTCCCCATGCTGTTCGCGCATGCGCCGCTGCACTTCGCTTATGGACGCTGTTCCTTGAAGTCTGAGAAGTCGTCCGATTTGGGTCGCGACCGCTGCCCAGAACGGGTAGACGGCCGACAGCATACCCCAATGGACCACGAAATGGTCCGAAAGCTGAAGGCTCGACAGCAGGTCGAGTCCTCCTTGTTGGAGTGCGTGAAGTTCTTTCGGTGCCTTCGCCCAGACTCTCGTGAGAATCGTAATCGTTTTATTCAGCGACCCGCGCACGTGAGTATCGGGGGAACGAAATGCGTTTCGTAAATCCTCTTGCAACACTCTCTTCACTTCAGTTGTCTCGTTTCCGGCCAATACTAGAAGCGAAACCTTTTCCAGCCACTCCAGCCGAACAAGACGGTCCAGTCCAATCTGACTGTGCCGCTTGCTTCTATGCGCGCTCACGCTTCCCTCCTTTCGATTTGAACAAGAGGGACGACGAGTTCTTCCAAGGAAATGCCGCCGTGACCGACAAGCCTTTCGCTTTTACGAACAAAGGCAGAACGGGCCGGAGCGAGCAAGGGCAGATAGTCTTCCGGCAGACCAACCGGTGGCCATTCCAAGGCGTCCGGGAATCGGCTCTTGATTTGATTACGCAGAAGGGGATCAGAATAAATCCGGACACGCTCGCCGCGCAGAT
>JAJRYZ010000143.1 GCA_024275515.1 Spirochaetota bacterium | reverse complement strand
GCCGCACGAAGCTCGCAAGGAGCAACATCTCCTTTCCTGCGCTCGGCTCTCTGGTTATACTGATACTATTAAGCTTTCCGGCCGCGTCGGGCGTGGTCACACGCCGGCGCCCGGCGGGAAATCTCGTGGTAAGGAGTACACCGTATGAGTTTTTTCGTTTGTAAAGGTTGTGGATACGTTGCTTTTGGCCGGGCGCCGGAGAAGTGTCCCGTCTGCGGAGCGCCGCAGACGATGTTCGGTCAAAACGACAGGCTTTTCGAAGAGTCGGCTCAAAACAGTCCGGAGGGCGGCGGCAAGCATACGCCGGTGGTAACCGTTAACACCGACTGCGGCATGATTCCCGAGAAGAGCTGCACGGACGTGCTGGTCCGGGTGGGCGAGACGCTGCACCCTATGGAGGAGAAACATTTCATCTCTTTTATCGACTGCTACGTGGACAACGAGTGGGTTTCACGCGTTCAGCTGACGTCGGCTATGTATCCCGGGGTGGTTTTTCATCTCCAGAGTGCCGGCAAAGCTGTTACGGTCGTTGAGCACTGCAGCCTGCACGGCTACTGGAAGGCGGAGGCGTCCTCGTAGATCTCTCTCCTATTCGGATGCGCGTCCGGACCGCCGGCATCGACGGGGAGTCAATTCTCGACGGCCGGCGAGATGCCGGCCCCCGATTCTCCGGCGGTCGGTCGCCACAAAACCGGATTGCCGAGTTCTCCGCTCTGTACCACGTTCTCCCGGGCGCCCATGCCGGCTTACGTCGATCGATTGGGACCACGACGCGCAGGGGCAGGACTTTTCCCGATATATCGATGATTATGTCATTCCTCAGGTAGCAGAGTTACTGACGAATTGGCGAGTCGCTGCGAGTCGCCGGTGGGGTCGTGGAAGGACCGACGCAGGCGCCGGACGCGGTCGCGTCGGTAATCGAGCTCGAAGTGTGGACGCGGCGCGTTGCGTTTTGAATCGCTTCTGGAGGCGGGCCTTCGTCCTCCCTTTTTCATATCTGGATACGTACGCCGACGTTGAGATTGACCCTGTTTACGTCGGTCGCGTCGAAGTTCCCCGCGAAAGCGTCTCCGACCGTCAAGGAAAGCCCTTGCAGATTCGCCCCGATGCTCGCGTGCAACACGAGGAAGAGCAGCTTGAGCTCGATCCCCGTGGTCACGTAGAAGGAAAGATCACGCGCCGAATTGGCCGCACCGATGTCGAGATCGAAAGTGTTCGACGGCGCGCTCTCCCCCGGATTGGTTTGCGACGCGGTGAAGTTGGCGCCGACGTTGTAGGAAGAAAAATGGTAGCACGTCGAGAATCTCAGGAACGGAACAAAGACATAGAGAAACGATTTCGACAGGTTCAGATCGATCCCCACTCCGGCGGAACGTCCAGTGAGCGAAAAATCGCCCGACAGATCGAGATTCGATCCGAGCAGGTCGATCGGCTCACCGAGAATGTCGGCGAGGCTCGTCATCTCGTACACGATTCCGGTGTCCGCGTACGCGACACCGAGCGAGACCGAAAGGGCGGGGACAAGTCCTCGCTCGGAGATAATGACCTTCCGGAGCCCCAGGTGAATGTTAAGCAGATGCGCGCTCAGCGAGCTCATCGCCTCCGGCAGCGTAACGAACGGTTCGACGACCGTGAAGATGATGCGGTCGGAAAGATACGAGACCGAGCCGAGAATCTCGATCCCGCCTCGCACCCCGACGCCGAAGTTGCCCCTGAGCGTCGGCAACCCGAGGATGCGCCTTACCGCCTCGTACGCTCCCCCGATACTCGAGCCGCCGATATTCGATTCGAGCAGGTCGGGAAGCGGTAACGCCTCGAACTGCCACACCGTATCGGGGTTTTCCAGCACCGATCCGATTCCGTTGAACGCGGTAACGCCTATGCCGAGCAGATCGACCGAAAAGTGCGGGAATCGACCAAGCTCGGCGGCGCCGATCGTGTTGCCGGCGAGAGTGATCTGGTTCATGTTCGTCAGGATTTCATCGCCGATTCCACCGAACAACGTGGACAGGTCGGGACCGAGCTTGTCCAACGGGAGCACCCCGGGACCGTCCTGTGCGGCAACGGCGAATCCGATCATCAATACAACGAGCATCGCGATCAACGTTTTCATATACCATCCCCATCCGTGTGTGGAATGCGCGGGACAACTATATCACAGGGCCGGATGAGGTGACACACAGTCGCCGCGCGGCAAGTCGGTACCCGGATCTCAGAGTCCCCGTTGCTCATCACGGCTGCTCACTAGGGGGCGGTGCTGCTTCCCTCTCGCGGTGGGGAATGCACCTATTGTAGTACACAGGCTGGTGTATATTACCCCGAATTCTTTACATTGTCTTGCTGAAATACTATCTGACACATCACGACCTGACCGCGCTCACTCCTATCTACGAAGGGCTTCTCGCGTCGTACGTCGATGATGCGGCGAAATACTCCTCAAACCGCACGATGTTCCATGTGCTGCGACACGCGATCGAATCGGCGCCGCTGGCCGCGGGAACACGAATTCGGTTTCAGGGATTCGGCAACTCTCCGTACAGATCGCGCGAAATGGGAGAGGCGCTGAGAACGCTCGAGCGGGCCATGCTCGTCTATCTGCTGTTCCCCGTTACGACGCACGAGTTGCCCATTCTGCCCGACAGGAAACGATCCCCCAGGCTTCAGTTCCTTGACACCGGTTTGATGAACTATCGCGCCGGGCTGCAGCGGACGCTCGTCGGGTTGTCCGACCTCAACTCGCTCTATCGTGGCAGAGTTTCCGAGCAACTCATCGGCCAGGAACTCCTCGCGACGAGCAATGTCCGACTGTCGCCTCCTCTGTTCTGGGTCCGCGAAAAGGCGGGCGCCCGCGCCGAACTCGATTTCGTCTATCTCCACAAGGGCGCCCTCGTGCCGGTCGAGGCGAAGTCCGGAACCGCCGGAACGCTTCGCTCGCTGCATCAGTACGTCTCGGCAAGTCGTTGCCCCATCGCCGTTCGGCTCTACTCCGGCCCGTTGAGTATCGACTCCATCCGTACGCCGGACGGCGTCCCGTTCAGGCTTCTCAACCTTCCGTACTACCTCGCGGCAAAGCTCGGCGAGTACCTCGATTGGGTGGAAACAATTTCGAGGTAGCGCGACGGGAATCCCGCGTGCCGCTCATCGAGACCAACCGCGTAGTAGCGAACGACACCGCTTCCGTAGTTGTCGTTTCGCAACCAGCCGTTGGTGGCGTACACCATCGACGTTATCCCCGTATACGTTCCCGCCTGAACCATCACCGGAAGATACGTGCGGTCGAGTTCGTTTCCCCGTTTTCCCTCGAGATCTGCGATCGGGGGCACGGTGAAAAGCTCGAGATCGCTGTGACCGACGAAAGCGACGTGGCCGGCGATCTCACGGTAGTAGTAGGCCATAAGAACCAGATATCCCTCGTCGGCAAGCGTCTGGATGTCCGAAATCGAGTACTTTTCCGGCCTCAACCGGATGAGCGATTCGTTATGCGTCCAATC
>JAJRYZ010000142.1 GCA_024275515.1 Spirochaetota bacterium | reverse complement strand
GGCGAAACGCCGGGCCGATATCGACTCGATCGAACGATATCTCGAGGTGGTAAACGAAGAAGTCGATCGACTCAACGGCATCGTCGTCGACTTCCTTTTCGCCGTCCGGCCGATGAACATCGTGCTCGAGCGTCGGTCTCTCAACCAACTCGTAGAGGAGACTCTCGAGTTCGTGCAGTTCGAGATCGGCGAGGCGGGCGTTGAGATCCGAACCGAGCTCAAGGAACGTTTGCCGAACGTCGACGTCGATGAGAAGTACTTCAAGCAGGCGCTACTGAACATCATCAAGAATGCTCTGTCCGCGATGCCGGACGGAGGAGTGTTGACCGTCACGACGCGCGTCGACGGGAATGATGTTTTGCTTGAGGTAGCCGACACCGGCGTCGGGATTCCGGAGGAAAACATCACAAAGATCTTCGAACCGTATTTTACGACAAAAGAGTTCGGTTCGGGACTTGGGTTGACGGTGGTGTACAAAATCATCAAAGAGCACGGCGGGGAGATATCGATCAACTCCCGGGAGGGAGAGGGAACGACGTTTACCATGTGTTTCCCCGTGCCGCAGAGCGAGCGGAACTTGATCGAATGGGGGAAAGGATGAAGTTCAACGTACTCATCGTCGACGATGAAAAGAACATACGCGAGGGTTTGGGCAAGGCGCTGGAGCTTGACGGTTACGCGATTCTGCTTGCCGCCGACGGGCGAGAGGCGATGGACAAGGTCAACGAAAACGAAATCGACCTGGTCATCGCCGACCTGAAAATGCCGGGGATGTCGGGGGAGGAGTTACTCAAACAGATCTCCGCTTCGTATCCGACGATTCAGGTTATCATCCTCACGGGACACGGAACCGTGGAAACCGCGGTCAACGCTATGAGAAACGGCGCTTACGATTTCCTGACCAAGCCCGTGAATCTCGATCGACTCTCCCTTCTCGTCAAGCGGGCGCTTTCGACACGCGACCTCGCTCGCCAGCATCGCGAGCTTCAGGCGGAGGTTGAACGGATAAAGCGAAAACAGCGCTTTGCGCGGATGATCGGGAAAAGTTCACAGATGAAGCGAGTCATGGACGTCATCGAACAGGTAGCGCAGACCAAGGCGTCGGTTCTTATTACCGGCGAGAGTGGTGTCGGCAAAGAGTTGGTGGCCGACGCGATTCACATGCTCTCCGATCGGAGCGACAAGCCGATGATCAAGGTGCATTGCGCCGCGTTAAGCGAGTCGCTTCTCGAGAGCGAGCTGTTCGGGCACGAACGTGGGGCGTTCACCGGCGCCGTCTCACGAAAACGCGGTCGGTTCGAGCTGGCTCACACGGGAACCATCATGCTCGACGAGATCGGCGAGATCAGTCCCGCCGTTCAAATCAAGATTCTACGTGTTCTTCAGGAAAAGCGATTTGAGCGCGTAGGGGGGGAAGAAACGATCGAAGTCGACGTGCGCGTGATTTCGGCGACGAATCGTGATCTCAAGGAAGAGATCGCTCAAGGCAGGTTCCGAGAAGATCTGTTCTACCGACTCAACGTCGTGAATATTCATGTCCCGCCTCTGCGGGAACGTAAAGAGGACATCCCTCTGCTTACGTCGGCGTTTTTGCAGGAGTTTGCCGACGAAAACGGAAAACCGATCGAGGGAATTAATCAGCGAGCGCGGGCCGCTCTTTACACATACTCTTGGCCCGGGAACATTCGGGAGTTGCGGAATTGCATTGAAAGCGCGGTCGTCTTGTCGAAGGGAACGATCATTACCCCCGAGGATCTTCCCCCTTCCATCGTCGGTGAGTCGGACGATGAGTTCGTCAAGATACGGATCGGGTCAAGTCTGCCGGAAGCGGAAAAGGAGATCATCCGCAGCACCTTGAGCGCGTTGAACGGGAACAAGAGCCGTACCGCGGAAGTCCTCGGGATCGGAAGAAAAACACTTCATCGCAAGATACAAGAGTACGCCCTTGCCGAGTAGCCCCCTATCGTGATCGGTCGCTGCGGTATTCCTTGATCAATTGGAAAGCCTGGTTGATCCGCTTTGTTCGTTCCGTGGCCCCGGTCTGACGGGCCGGGTCGGTGGCGAATCGATCCGGATGATTTTTGAGCAACAGCGATTTGTAGGCCTTTGCTATTTCTTCGTTTCCGGCGGCCGGGTCGACGCCGATTACGGCGAAAGCGTCCCGCACCTTCGGCGGCAGGGTCGACGACGCGGGCCGATCGTGGCCGGGTTGTTCGGCGTTCATAAAGTCGTTCAATTCATCCCACGCCGCTTGCATGTCGGGGTCCGAAAAGGAACTCGTCTGTGAGGCTTTGCGGTCGTCGCCTCGGAGAACCGACCTGAGAAGGTCGCCCAGTCTGTCGAATATTTGATCCATCGCAGTTGCACCTCGCTCGATAGGCATAGAATATGGACTTACACGGCCGACGGGTCCATCAGTTTTCCTCGTAGTGATACTCTCCGGCGAACACGTAGCGCGGCGATGCGGTCGCCGTGACGCGGTTGGCGCGTATGTTCCAATCGACGAAAGCGGAGTCGGCGCCGTATCGGACGAGAACGATTCCGTCCGCGTATCCGTTAAGAATCGATGAAACTGCGCCACAAGCCGCCAGCGCGCAGCAATCGACGGGTTCGTTGACCGGCCATGCGAAAACGCGCTGTTCTTCCGGATTGAACGGTCTTACGTACAGCGGCAGCGCGTCGGCAAAGGGCGATTCGGATTTGACTTTGCGATCGAAAGCTTTAAGCCCGTGATGCACCGGGACGGGTAGGAACACCTGACACGCCGTTCCACAGGTGATCGGAGTTACGTAGTAAGTTCTTTCTTCGACCAGAACCGGCACCGAGAAATCGTGCGTCGGCGACGGGTCGAGCGGGGCTCCCGAATCCACCTGGTGCGGTCGGCCGAGGTCGACCCTGAGTTGATTGCTGTCGAGAACGCCGACCGATGCGGCGCCGCTGCGGATCAGAAACGGCACGACGTGTCCGTCGCTGCGTCCGCTGTCGAAAAGGTATCGCGCCGCGCAGAGCAACGCGTCGGCAGACGGGATCATCGACGACCCGTCGGAGCCGTAGAAGCGCAGCGACGTGCCTTCAGGACCCGTCTCACCGACAAGTATTACTCCGGTAGCTCCCACGCCGATGCGCCGCCGGCAGAGACGTTTGACGATATGAGCGATGTTTTCGTGTCGCGCGACCTCGGCGGACGGATCGCCGATCAGAAGAAAATCGTTGCGAAAGATCTTTACTTTATAGAAGGAAAGCTCCATCTATCCGGGGCCGAAGAACCGACTGTGAAGCTTCCTGATCGCCTCGAAGAACGATTCATCGGGTACAACCGTAGAGAGATTGATGTCGGACGCGCCCAGGGAAATCATCCTAATGGGAACCGATCGGAGCTCTTGGAACACTTCCGCGACGAAGGCGGAGTCTTTCCAGAGATCCTGCCCGACGAGACTCACGATCGACAACCCTTGCTCGGTCGAAACGGAGCCGACCTGCCGAAGATCGGTCACTATCGTATCGAGTGCGCGCGTGTCGTCGACGGTAACCGAGACGGAGACCTCCGAAGTCGCGATCAAATCAACCGATGTGCGACAGGCTTCGAAAATGTCGAAAATCCGACGAAGAAACCCATACGCGTTAAGCATGCGCGATGAGGTGATGTTGACCAGCGTCACCGATTTTTTCCCCGCGATCGCTCGTACTCCGACGTCGAGAGTGTGGTCGACGATCGCCGTACAGGCGCCGTCCGGATCGGACGTGTTCTTGACCAGCACGGGAATCGATTCGTCGATTGCAGGCTGGATCGAGGAGGGGTGAACCACTTTCGCGCCGAAATAGGCCAACTCGGCGGCTTCGGCGTAACTGATCTTCGCCACGGTTCGGGCCTCAGGGACGATCCGGGGATCGCACGTCATGATCCCGTGAACATCGGTCCAGATCTGCACCTCGCGCGCTCCGAGCGCCGCGCCGATCAAAGTAGCCGAATAGTCCGAGCCTCCGCGGCCGAGAGTTGTTGTCGCCCCTGCGGCGGTGGCGCCGATGAAGCCTTGCGTGACGACAAGCGAATCGGGTTCGGGTTTGATCTCGGCACGAATCGAGGCGCGAGTCGCGGCCATATCCGGAACGGCCGCCGTAAAACTCTCGTCGGTCCGGATAACGGTTCGCGCGTCGATGAAAGTGCAGTCGATGTTCCGTTGAATCGCGCGGAAGGCAACGAGGGTCGTCGACATAAGCTCGCCGAACGCGGTAATGGCGTCGAGCGTGCGTGAAGAACACTCGCGCAGCAGCAAAAGCCCGCGCGACAACGATTCGAGCTGGTCGAACATGTCGGTAAGCGCGCGTCTCGTCTCCGCGGCGGGCCCCGCATCTCCGAACGAGTCCAGCACCGAAAAATGGCGTGAGCGGAGCTTGGACAATACCTCACCGGCGCCGTCGGCGTCGCCGGCGCCCGAAAGAGCGGCAAGTTCGATCAGCGCATCGGTCACTCCCGACATCGCCGAAAAAACCAACACCGGCGCATGCTCGATTCGGCGCACCGCGATGTCGAGGCATTTGTCGATGTATGCGGCGTTCCGGACGGAGGTGCCGCCGAATTTCAAAACTATCATCTGTTTTCGATCTTTCGGTCTTTCGATCGAATGGGCCGCCGGCACGAAGGCGTCGTAGCAGCAGTCGATGCGCCTCGCCACGACCGGTCGCACACTCATTATGAGTTATGGTTGAATCACGCTACGGTTAACTGCTACCATAACGAGTCCACCGTTGTCAATGCGCGGCGTCGATCGGGGAGCAGTTCGAAATCCGGCGCGCCGGATTTCGAACTGCCCCCCACGGCAACCGAACAGGCGCCATTGTCGTGGCGATTCGTCGATTCTTCCGACGACATCGCAGAAAATGTGGCAGCGTTTGACGGTGCCGGTGTCAGATTTCGAATTGCCGTCGATCGGGCGGTCTTCGCACGCGCGCCGTCGCGCAACGGAAAACTGTTCGTCCTGAGGCGGCTTCCGTGACAACGGGAGCCGCGGGAGGGTTTGTTATTCCGATCAACGTCGCCGACCGGTTCACCGCGCAGGTGGCCCAAACGCTTCGCCGTGAGATCGACGGCGCCGGCGGGAATGAAATCTTTGCGGTGGGTTGTTGCGAAGAATCCGCTTGTGTCGCAGAAATCGCCGTAGCTTCTCGTGGACACGAAAGCGCCGTCCCCGTGGTCGCCTCGTACGCCGAGGCCGGCGACGTTTTGATCCATAACCACCCTTCCGGAACTCTATCGCCGAGCGACGCGGATCTGGACGTCGCTTCGAGGTACGCCGAGGCCGGAGTAGGATTCTACATCGTCGACAATGCGGTGAATCACGTTTACGTTGTCGTCGAGCCGACGAAACGGCGTGAAATACGGCCGCTCGATATCGTTTCGCTCGAGACTATGTTGCTCCCCGGCGGACGCGTTTCACGGATGCTGCCGCGGTACGAGTCGCGACCGCAGCAGGTTGAGATGATGCGCGCGGTCGCGGCCGCCTTTAACGAGTCCGAAATCGTCGTCGTCGAGGCCGGGACGGGCGTCGGGAAATCGCTCGCGTATCTTATGCCGGCTTTTGCGTGGGCCGAAGCAAACGAAGAGCGCGTGGTGGTATCGACCGCGACGATCAATCTGCAGCATCAACTGGTGGACAAAGACATTCCCCTTCTGCTTCGCATTACCGGCTCGCGGGTAAAGGCTGCGCTCGTGAAGGGACGGGGCAACTATTTGTGTCTCCGACGACTGAATGAAGTCGAGGAAGAGTACGGATTGTTTGCCGAAGACCGTAAGGAGGTCTCAGTTATACGTGAGTGGGCGGCCGACACCGCGACCGGCGAGCGCGGGGACCTGTCGGTGCACGTCACCGACGAGACCTGGATGCGGGTTTGCTCCGAATCCGACGGATGCCACGGATTGCGCTGCGTGTTTCGCGGCGATTGCTTTGTCTATCGCGCACGCAAAGAGGCCGCCTTGGCGCAGATACTCGTCACGAACCATCATTTGCTGTTTTCGGATCTGGCGATCCGGCGGAGCGGGATCGGCCGCGACGGAACCGCCGTCCTTCCTCCTTTTCGACACATCATTTTCGATGAAGCTCACAACATCGAAAAAAACGCAACATCCTTCTTCTCGACCAGCTATGACCGTTCGGCACTGAATAGAAGTCTGTCGCGGCTGCATCGCACGCGATCCGGCAAGGAGACGGGATCGCTGCATCGCCTCGAATCGCTTCTTGCCCCCGACGGGCGAAGCGCGACGGAGGCGATTTACGCCGGAATCGAGGAGGTCGGACGGCTTGCCGACGAGGTGGACTCGCTTGCTCTTGCGGCAATTTCCGATCCAACGCTTCGCCTGCGGGAAAACGATCCATCACCGGAGATTTCCGCCGCCGTTGGGCGACTCGGCGACCTGAAAGCGGTTCTCGTCCAAACAATCGAGCGCGTACAGCAGCTCGTCGGCCGGATTCCTGAAGAGCGTTTGGAGGAGGAATGCGTCACCGAGGCGGGCGTGGCGCTTCGGAGGTTGGAGCATTTCGCGTCGATGATAGACGGCGTGCTTCACCAATTCGAGCATCGCGATAGAGTCTTCTGGATCGAACGCCGGACCACCAAACGGCTCGGCGCCGTCGCTACCTTCCACAGTACTCCACTCGACGTCCGCGAGGTGATGCGGGAAACGGTGTTCGAGCCGTACGATACGGTGGTCTGCACTTCGGCGACGTTGACGATTCGGAAGCGATTCGATTTTTTTGCCGATAGACTCGGTCTGTTGCACTTTGAGGCGAAACGGCCGAAGTACTTCCGGCTCGACTCTCCTTTCGACTATCGTAGACGCGTTTTGCTCTCGGCGATCGTCGATGCTCCGGCGCCGCAGGAGGGTCGATATCAAGAGTTTGTCGAGGAGACGGTTCGGACGGTTTTGGAAGTGTCCGAAGGACGGGGACTGGTGCTTTTTACCTCATACCGAATGCTTGAGCGCACGTACCGCGAAGTATCTCCTGTTCTGGGTCGCCTCGGAATCTCGGTATTGCGGCAAGGAACGGCGGACCGCTCACGGCTTCTCGATCGTTTTACATCGGAGGCCACGAGTGTTCTTTTCGCAACCGACTCGTTTTGGGAGGGTGTGGACGCTCCGGGAGACGCACTCCGGGTGGTCATAGTGTGCAGGCTTCCCTTTCGAGTTCCGAACGACCCCGTGTTCGAAGCGAAAGTCGAGGCGATAGAGCGCGAGGGTGGAAACGCGTTTGTCGAGTTATCGCTCCCGGAAGCGGTGATGCGTCTCAGACAGGGCTTCGGAAGACTTATTCGCCGCGCTACCGACCGTGGTGTGGTCGTTGTTCTCGACCCGCGCATCGTGCAAAAGCGCTACGGAGCGCTCTTTATCGAGTCATTACCTGAAACCGCGCGGTCGTTTGCGAACAGGCGGCGCGTCATGGAAGATATCGAACGGTTCCTCTACACGTGAAACCGTAGGCGGCGAGCGGCGCAAGAAAGGGCAGCCCTCGCGGACTGCCCCTATGCATACACGGAAAATGCGGTACTATCGGTATTATTCGATAATTGCCATGATGTCCTGCATTTTCATCAGCAGGTACTCTTTTCCGTCCAACGTCACGCTGGTGCCGGCGTATTTGTCGTACATCACTTTGTCACCTTTTTTCACGGTGATGACGTCCTTATCGTCACCGACAGCCTCGACGGTTCCGGTTTGAGTTTTTTCCTGGGCGGTTTGAGGAATGTAGATACCACCGGAAGTCTTTTCTTCCACCTCTTCCAGTTTCACCAGCACGCGATCACCAATTGGTTTGATCTTCATATGTGCCTCCTGCATCAGATTTTGGGTTACGTCTTGAGTCATCGTAACGATGTACGTGGTTACCGAAAATATAAGTGCACGCGCCCGCGGGGTCAAGAAGATTTGTCGTCGAATCGACAATTCGACTTTCGACCGAAGCCAAAGAATCTCGACGCGGGTTTGTCGTTGAGCCGGAGCCGGTAGTATCTTCTTTGATAATGGCTGAACCGGCGCACACCACTTGGTTGCACGAATTCCATCGTGGTAAGCGGTATTTGAGGCGGCATCTTAACGAGCGGGCTCTGCACCACTTTGAGCGAGCGCTCTCCGGTTGTCCCGTTTCACATGGCCGGGAACTCGCCGAGTTGCTCTACTTGCTCGGCTGCACGTTGAACAAACTGGGGATGAGAAACTGTGCGCTGAAAAGTTGGTCGACCGCACGGCGGCTCTACAAGAACGGATTCGCGTCTCGATGTATTCTGCGGTATGCCAACAACTACGGTATGGCCAAACAGGAGACGAGCATAGAAGACGACTGGAAGGCCTTCTACTCGGTTCAACTGTATCGCTATATTCGAACGAAACGAACGAGGAGGGTCGGAACCGAAGCCGAACGCGACATGATTGTCGATCTGATCTCCGACGGGTGGCGGTCGCTTCTGGCCCGATACCGCCTTGCCGGGCTGACGTCCGAGGAGAAGATGGCGCTGTTCCGAAGTGTCAGGATTATTTTTCCCGCATTCCACTTCTCCGAGGCGACTGACGACGAACCTGCAACGATACCGGTGGATTTCGGACGAAAGCGTCGAATCGGCGTCGACGATCACTGCTTTTGCGGGAGCGGATTGCCTTACAAGCTTTGTTGCGGGCGCATACCCGGCGAAGAGGAATTGCTCAGTGGCATAATATGATACAGAAAATCCTCCCTTTCTCAATTGTGTATCGTAATGACACACGATGTCGACGGAGCGCCGAGCATCGGCGCGACGCATGCGAGCAAGTACTTACCACGCCACGAAATAGCAAAACTCGCAACTCGCACTCCTTGGCATGCTATTTGCAAACTTAGGGCAGGAGGCGAGCATGGCAGCTACGCGCAGATTGAATACACAGTCGAGATCCGGTGATGACGAGAACGTACTCTCGATGTATCTTAAGGAAATAAACAAGATTCCGCTACTTACACGCGAGGAAGAGGATCATTTCGCTCGTCGCGCCGCCGCCGGCGAGAAGGCGGCCAAGGACAAGCTCGTCAGCGCCAACCTTCGATTCGTAGTCAACGTGGCAAAGAAATATCAGAATCAGGGGCTTCCGCTTTCCGATCTCATCAGCGAAGGCAATATCGGTCTGATGAATGCGATCGAGCGGTTCGACGTAGACAAAGGCTATCATTTCATTTCCTATGCCGTGTGGTGGATTCGGCAGGCGATACTCAAGGCGATCTGTGAGAAATCCCGTATGATCCGTCTTCCGCTGAACCGTGCAAACGAGCTTGTACAAATCGAAAAGGCGCGCAAGGAGCTTTTGTCGGGCAAAGGCGAGGACCCGGAGATCGCCGACATCGCAAAGGCCGTCAATATGGATCCCGACCATGTCGCCGATCTCATCAATATTTCGCGCGACCTCGTCTCGTTGGAAACTCCCGTGTACGCCGAGAAGGACTCCTCCCAACTCGGTGATTTTATCGAGGACGCCGGGTACGATCATCCTGAGGATGAGGCGATTGAAACCTCGCTGAAGGAAGACATCAACGAGGTGCTTCGGTCGCTCACCGAGAAGGAGTCCGAGATTATCCAATACCGATTCGGGCTGAACGGACGCAGCCCGCTTTCGTTGAAAGAAATAGGCGATCGTTATAATCTTACAAAAGAGCGGATTCGCCAAATCGAAAAAAAGGCTCTGAAACGGTTGCAGCATCCCTCAAGAAGCCAGTATCTCGAAGCCTACACGGCATAACGGTAACGCGCCCACCGCTCCTCAGAATCCGCGGTCGCGCCGACGAACGGGGCCCTCATGTTGACATGGGGGCCTTATTTTTCTACTTTCCGCAAGACGAGTTCTCTTTTTTTGAGAAGGTATGCATGAGCGCGTTTGGAGGTTCCCGAATAATGGCAAAAGCAACAAAGTACGTGTACTTCTTCGGCGAGGGCAAGGCCGACGGTGGCAGCGAAATGAAGGCGCTTCTCGGCGGTAAAGGGGCGAACCTTGCCGAGATGACTAACCTGGGCGTCCCGGTACCGCCCGGATTTACGATCTCAACGGAAGTCTGCGCCGAGTACTACAGGAACGACAGGAAGTATCCCCGCGGTGCGATGGAAGAGGTCGAGACGAATCTCGTTCGGCTGGAAAAGCTGATGAAAAAGAAACTGGGAGACCCGCGCGATCCGCTTCTCGTTTCGGTCCGCTCCGGGGCGGCGGTGTCGATGCCGGGCATGATGGATACGATTCTCAACCTCGGGCTCAACGACGAGGCGGTGGAGGGGCTCGCCGGGCTCACCGGGAACGAGCGTTTCGCCTGGGACGCGTACCGACGCTTTATTCAAATGTTTGGAAACGTCGCCAAGGACGTTCCGAGCTCTCAATTCGAACATATCCTGGACACGGTTAAAACGAAAAAGGGCGTGAAAGAGGACACCGACCTCGACGCGGGCGATCTGAAGATCGTCGTTGCCGAGTACAAAAAGGCGTACAAGCGGGCGCTCAAGGAGGATTTCCCCCAGGACCCGAAGCTGCAGCTGCAGGCGGCGATCGACGCGGTTTTCGGGTCGTGGAACAATCCGCGGGCGATCAAATATCGACAAATCAACAACATCGACGGACTGCTCGGTACCGCCGTCAACGTTCAAAGCATGGTTTTCGGCAATTTCGGAGAGGACTCGGGAACCGGGGTTTGTTTCACGCGCGATCCTTCGACCGGACGGAACGAGTTTTACGGCGAATACCTCATGAACGCACAAGGAGAGGATGTCGTTGCCGGTATCCGGACACCGTCGAAGATCAGCGAGTTGAAGCGACGCGACCCGAAGGTCTACGCCACGCTCGTCGAGCTGAAAAACAGACTTGAGCATCACTACCGCGACATGCAGGATATCGAGTTTACCATCCAGCAGGGAGATCTTTTCATTCTCCAGACTCGCACCGCCAAGCGGACCGGGATGGCCGCGGTAAACTGCGCGGTTGATATGGTTGCCGAGAAGCTGATTACCAAGGAAGAGGCCGTCGGGCGGGTGACGCCGGATCAGCTCGACCAATTGCTCCATCCGATGATCGACCCCAAGGCGCGGAAAGAGTTTTCAGTGATCGCAAGAGGACTCAACGCGTCGCCCGGAGCGGCCGCGGGACGTATCGTTTTTACCGCCGAAGATGCCGAGGCGTGGGCCGAGCGGGGCGAACAAGTGCTGCTCGTGCGCAAGGAGACTTCGCCGGAAGACATCGGCGGCATGGCTGCTGCGGAAGGAATTCTCACTTCGACGGGAGGAATGACCAGTCACGCGGCGGTCGTTGCGCGCGGAATGGGCATTCCATGCGTCGCGGGATGTACGGCCGTCTCAATCAGGGGAACCACATTGAGCGTCGCGGGGAAATCATACAGGGAAGGCGCGTGGATTACCATCGACGGCACTACCGGCGAGGTGATTGAGGGGAATGTTCCCCTCGTTGCGCCCAAGATAACAAAAAGCCTCGAAACCTTCCTGAGTTGGGCCGACCGGATTCGGGACGGCGCGGTTCGTGAAGGAGTCAAAGGAAAAGGGTTCGGTGTCCGCGCCAACGCCGACAAACCCGAGGACGCGAAAACGGCGCGGAAGTTCGGCGCCGAGGGCATCGGTCTGTGCCGAACCGAGCATATGTTTTTCGGCGAGAAGGAGTTGCTCGCCTTTCAGGAGATGATCGTCGCCGAGGATGAAGACGCGAGGCGAAAGGCGCTGGCCAAGCTTCTGCCGCTTCAAAAAAAGGACTTTCGCGGTATTTTTCGGCACATGGACGGGTTCCCCGTCACTATCAGGCTGCTCGATCCGCCGCTGCACGAGTTCGTCCCCAAGACCAAGGCGGAGACAAAGGAACTTGCATCAAAGCTCGGGGTCGGCGCCGCAAAGCTGCAAGCCAAGATCGACAGCCTGCACGAACTGAATCCGATGCTGGG
>JAJRYZ010000141.1 GCA_024275515.1 Spirochaetota bacterium | reverse complement strand
GAACCGGAAATCGTTGAAAGAGCCGGGGAGGAGGGCGTCGAGGAGACGTCGGTCCGGCCGCCCGGTCCGCGTATCGCCGCGCTCGGTGAGCCGGCGGACCGTGTCGAGGAGCCGTTTTTGGTGGTCACCCCACCCGAACCGGTGTTCGTCGAACAAGCTCAGGCGGCGCCGGAAGCCGAGACACCCGAAGAAATTCTTGTCGTTCTTTCCATCGACGATCCACCCACTCTTACCGAGCCGCAAGCGGCGCCGAGCGGCGTTGAATACGCCGCCGTCGATGAACCGGTTCTTTTGACCGGCGCCGGTGAAGAGACGCTGGGAATCTCCGCGTTGCGGGAGGCCTCTCCGCACGGTGATGCGGTCGCTTCGCTCGCCGTCGAAGCGGCGGCCGGCGAGTTGCCCGAGCCGGTTCCTGCGCTTCCGGAAAAAGAGCATCCGAGGGCCGATCTGCTCGGCGAAGCGACGGGACGCGAATCGATGCCGGCCGGACGCGTGGCCCTCGGCGACGGTCTGAAGCCCGACGAGCCCGAGTTCGATATTTCCGGCGGCGCCGGCGAACCTCGGGATGTCGTGCGAATCGATTCGCTTCTTGTAGCCGCGCCACGCGAAGCGCCCGCAGAGAAGGCGGGCGTTCTCGATGTGGTCGCCGCCGCACCGGTGGTAGCATATTCGAAGGAGCGCGAAACGACGGAGGCCCCGGCCGTCGTGGAGTCGGTCGGAGTCGAAGAAACGAAAAGACCGGAAGAGGAGAGAAGACCCGAAACCACACGAATCGCCGAGCCCGCCGCACCACGGACGGCGGAGGATGTGGAAATAGTCCTCGAACCGGCCGAACCGAGACCGCCTACGCCGGTGATTCAGCCCGTGGAACTCGCGGCGAGCGAGCCTGCAGAGGCAGAGACCGTCCTCGAACCGAGCATTCCGCGGGTCGTCGCTCCGGGCGGCGCGGAGCTCGCCGTTGCCAAGCTCGAGCGGCTGGAGGCGCCGGGCGAAGAAGAGCCGTCGCCCCGCGTCGCCGCCGCGCCGCCGGCGACAGTCGCCCCGACGACGCCGGCGGAAACGGAAGGCGAAAAGTTCGCGGAGGCAAGACCTGCGGCCGCGGCGCCGTCCGCTGAAACGACGAGACCCGCGACCGTCGAGGTCACAAAGACGGCGCCCCGCGTTACGGTGGCCGAACGGCTTGTCGGCGACGCCTTCTACCTGCAACTTGCGGTGTTCTCCGAGATGTCGAACGCGACGAGTCTTTCCGAGTCGCTTGTCGGGCGGTATCCGGTAACCGTGTACAGCCCGCAAGACGATGCCGGCGCCGACGGGTTCTATAAGGTGCTCCTCGGACCTCTCAGCGAGGACGAAAGCGGGGTCCTCCTATACACTTTTCGTTCAAGGGGTTTTCGAGACGCGTTTGTTCGACGAGGACCGTAACCTTGTCCGACGACCGCCGGCGTGCCGAACGTAGGATCGAAGAGCTCGGACGGCAGTTGCGCGCCCACGAGCGCGACTACCATGTTCTCGGTCGACCTACGATCTCTGACCTGGAGTACGACGCTCTGTTCAATGAGCTTGAAGCGCTCGAGGCGGAGTTTCCCGACCTTCGATCGGACGATTCGCCGACGCTTCGGGTCGGGTCGGACCTCTCCTCCGATCTTCCCGAAGTCGAACATACCGTTCCCGTGCTCAGTCTCGACAAGGCCTACTCGGTCGACGACGTTTCCAGGTGGATCGACCGTACGGTGGAGGCGGCCGGCGGCGATCTCGCATTTGTCGTCGAAGAAAAGATAGACGGCGTTTCGATCGTGGTCTACTACGAAGGCGGCGTCCTTCGAAGAGCCGTCACCCGGGGCAACGGATACGTCGGAAACGACGTGACCGAAAATGTTCGCACGATCCGTTCGGTCCCGCTCAGACTCGTCCGTCCGGTTGGAATAGCCGTTCGCGGCGAAATCTACCTT
>JAJRYZ010000140.1 GCA_024275515.1 Spirochaetota bacterium | reverse complement strand
CCCGAAAAGCGCCCGCATAAGACGCTCCTCGATAGTTCGAGCGTCGGGCGTATCGTATCCTTCCGCCGAAAAAAAACGGTGCAGATCATCGATGACCCGCGGGTCGGCGCCGGCGACGCTCCGTCTCGGGTTTTCCCCATAGCGCTCGTACGGCGATTCTTCCCCGGGACGAGGACCGCTGAGGACCACTCGTTCGAGAGCGATCTCCCGGCCGTCCGGCCCCGTGACCACCCACGTCACCACCGGAGGTCGTCGTTCGTAGCTTACCCGCGAGACCGAAAACGAGACGAACGTCGGCGGGAGATCGGAAGTCAGCTCGTACTCCATTCGAAAGATCTGTTCGACAGCCCTCCGCGCAACGCGGATCTCGGTCGGTTCGTTCAAGCGGTAAACCGTGTGACGAGCACGTCGCTCGCGGTAGAACAGATTCGCCCACACGGGAGGCGCGGTTTTGGGGTTGTCGGCCCACACCGACGGGTTTCCCCATTTCGACGATCCGAAATCGAGCGGGTAGAAGATGACGACCGCAATCGAGACGAGGAGAAGCGTTGCGATGAGAAGGAGACCCGTTCTGCCCGGAGCACTCGTCCACAGCTCGCCGAGAAGACGGCGCAAACGCAGATCAGCCATACCGGACCCTCGGATCGAGCAGCAGATAGAGCACTTCGAGAACCATCCGCGCGACCACATAGATCAGCGTGTAGACGAAGGTCAACGCGACGATGACCATTTCGTCGGGCGTCCCGGCAATCGCCTCGTAGTAGAGCCTTCCCATCCCCTGCCAGTTGAACACGGTCTCCACGAGGATGGAGCCGCCGAGCGTCCCCGCGAATCCCATGATCAGTCCGGTGACGATGGGCGGCGCGGCGACGCGCAGAATGTGTCTGCGGGCGACGTAGCCCGACGGCAGGCCTTTCGCGCGCGCGACCGTCACATGATCGCCCTGCGCGACATTCATCGTTATCGTCCGCACCGCGTAGATATACGGGCCGACGCCGGCGAGCGTCAGTGTAAGCACCGGGAGAAACGCGTGTTTCAATAAATCGAAAAACCGCGCCGCTCCCCCGTCCGGCGGAGGAGCGCTGTACATTCCGCCCGACGGCAGCCACCCGAGTCGGAAGGAGAGGAGCAGGATAAGCAGAATCCCGACCCACCAAGTAGGGAGCGCGTACGACACGGCGGAAAAGGTCGATACCGCGCGGTCAAGCTTCGTCCCCGGCCTTCCGGCAAGCCGCGCGCCGATCACAAGACCGACGCTCGCGGTGATAAGCAGCGAAGTGGCGAGCAGGAGTATCGAGTTCGGTATGCGGTCAAGAACGATGTCGACTATCCGGTTGCTGCCGGTCGAACTGCGAAGCGTGTGAGCCTCCCCGAGATCGAGCGTAAAAACCCGGAAAACCATCGCCGGGAGTCTCGTATACCAGGGCCGATCCAGCCCGTACAGGGCGATGAGCTCTCGACGCTGCGTCTCTATCGCTTCCTCGAGCCGATCGGGATCGCGAATAGTTTCGGCGAGCGACGGTCGAAGAGCGCGAAGCTGCTCTCCGATAACCGCTTCGAGCATATTGTCCGAATAGCCGGTCGCGCCGAGGGTGACGACGACGAGGGACTGCACGACGACGAGTACCGCAAGCATCGTAAGCCCGCGAACGAAAAGCCGCCGCAGCATTCCCACAATTCAAGGCTCCCTATTCGATATTGATGTCGACCGACCTATCCACCACCGGCGCGATCGAATCGCTGTAGGCGACGAGCGCGAGTTCATAGAATCCGGGGAACAGATCGCGGGTCACGCGACCGGGCAGCATCACCGTGAAATCGCCGTTTCCCGCGCCCACCGCGTCGCCGCTAAGTACGACCTCGCGCGCGACCGGATCGATCAGAAGAAAACGAACGCCGAGCGCGCCCGGTCCGACGACACGGACCGAGACCTCGGCGTCACGGCCGCCGCGGACCGTGGACTGTCCGATCGGTTCGATCCGAAGCACGGGCGGGTCGCCGTAGCTCCAGTCGCCCGGGCGAAACGGATACCCCGGCTCGCGAAACGCGGTAAGCTCGGCAAACTGCGCCGGCGGATCGTAACGCGACAACAGGAACGGCCCGTTGGATATGACGAAATGCCCACGCTCCTCGTACCAATCGAGCGCCGCCTGATACCGCTCTCGCGCCTCGGTCTGATTCACGAGGTTGTTCGCCCCGAACCGGAACATACCGGGGGGAACGGCGCCCGAAGATCTAAACCGTTTGAGCGTGCGCTCGACCAGTCGAGCGTCTCTGTTCATGACGAGGCTTATCCAGGGGACATTGAACCTCGACGCCGCGGTATCGCTGTACGCCGCCCGTCGCTGCTCGAACACCAAATCGTCAAGCGCGGCGAGAATCTCCCACGGCATCCCGAGACCGGCGGGTGAGGCGTAGGCGGCGATAAGGCTCTCTTCGAAGTGCCAGTAGTCGACGTAGACCTCGAGTCTGTTTTCGTCGAGCATCCTGAATCCACGAAACGTCTCGAGAAAAGGACGCGACGTGACGCCGATCGCGGTTTCGATTCGGACCTTCTTCGGATCGTAGGCAAGCTCGAATCCCTGCGCGATCGAATACACGACGTCGGCCATCTCGATCGGCCGTCCGTGGTGCCAGGTGCTTTGGAAATACTTGCCGTAGTCGAAGACGACCCGGCTCTTTGCGGTGACCGCCGATCCGACCGGAACCCAACGATCGGCGCCGGCGTCCCACCGCAGCGCGTCGCCCGGTACCGACAGCGTGGAGACGGGCCCCGCCGTTTCGACTGTGTAGTCCGCCCGATAGCTCTCGGGAATGCCGGTAAACGGATGATTCCACATCGGAGAGTCGTGCAGATAGCGCCAGATGTCGGCGCTGTACACGTCCCCCATGCCGCCGATCGGATTCCAGGTGGTCCGTTCGGTCCAGACCCAGAGATTGCCGACGGTCAACTCGCGGGAACCGGGAATATAGGCCTCTCGAAGCGTCCAGGGAGCGCGGAGCCCTGCGACGAGGTCGCGGGAGATCCCTTTTACCTCCGCCCGCGCCGGGAAACTGTTGATGGCCGTCACCAACCACAGCCTGACCGATTCGTCAAGTCCCGTCGCCGCGATCTTTCGATATATCGAGTTTCGTTCCTCCTCGCTCGTAAACTCACCGCGAAACAGGCGTTTGCCCAATTCGTCGAGTGTGGCGTTTGTGTACTGCCAGTACCCGATCTCCTGCCACCCGGGCATGTTTCCGAGCCACGGCGCGTTCATCTGGTTCGCCGTCGCGAAATCGTACCGCTGGGGCGCCGAGCGCCCCCACCCTTCGGTGTAGATATGCCATTGAAAACTCGCAGGGTCGCTCGAATACACCGTCAGGACGGCCGCGGCGAACGGGAGGTACGATACGGCCACCTGAAACCCCGCCGCCTCCAATTCAGTACGAACCAGATCGGCGATGTTCCGTCGTTCATCTTCCACCCGGCCTATGAGCTTGATCCGAACCGGTTCGCCGTCATAGTTCCAGACGCCGTCGACTAAGCGTGCGCCCGCCGCCGTCATGCTTTCGGCGATCAGCCGGCGCCCGTATTCAGGATCGTAAGTAATCCCGGCGCCGCGCTCGATTTCGTACACGGTAAGATAATCGTGATCCTGCGGACTCACATGAGTCAGCATCGGCGCCGCCATTCCACGGTAGATGTCACGCGCAATAAACTCCCGATCCAGCAAGTACTGTACCGCGCGCCGAACCTCGGGAATCGAAAACGGGTTCAATTCACCCCGGCGCGAGGGGGCGGGGTTAAGCAGCAGCGATACGGTGGAAGCGGGCGCCTGGAAGAGCGTAAACCGCGGGTCGCCCTGCAACCGCTCGGCGGCGTCGATCTTGAGCCCGAACATGTAGAGATCCATGTTTCCCGCCTCAAGATCGCGCGGCGCCCGGTCGACGTCGAAGGCGCGGAAGTAGATCGTATCGACCGCCGGCCCCGGACGATCCGTCCGTTGCGCGAACGCGAACGTCGCGATGACGAGCAGCGTCGGCGCAACCACCAGTGCCTTAAACTTCACCTCGCGTCCTCCCTATTTCGCATCGCCGAGATCGCCTCGCAGTGCGCGGATCTCGTCCATCAGATCGCGATAGAGATCGGCGATGTTGCCGAACCCGAACTCGGTGTAGAACGAAGTAAGCGCCAGATTGCCCGATTCGTCGTACGCGCGGATCGTTTGCGCTCCCTCGCCGGTGACCGGAATATAAATCGAAGCGGAAAACCGCCCATCGCGGTTCGTCCGCGCCACCGCGATGGTCGAATCCTGCAACTGGATAAAGATGTTCATGTCGGGTTGAAAGTTGAACCCCTGAACGGTCACCTGATCGCCGCCCGAACCGGCCGATGGAGATATGAACATTTCCGGAGAACGCATCGAGCGCTTGCGTGAAAACGCGATTTTCTGGTTTATTCCGCCAAACTCCGCGAGTCTTGAATCGGCCCATACCATGTTTACGTCTTCATCGGACGCCGCGATCCCGAAATAGTCGCCGAGGAACCGCCCGTAGGGGAAGGCCCGATTCGGATTGGAGCCGAAGTCGCTTACCCTCGTATCTCCCTCGCGAACGCCGAGCTCTTCGATCTCGAATCCCCATGTCTCTCCACGGTCGCTCGATTCGGTATAGTAGATGTGATAGCGAAGATTGACCGGATCGTCCCGCGTATCGCCCCACATGACGTGGAGCGACCCGTCGGGGGCAACCGCAAGCTCGGGAAAAAACTGCAGCGCCGAACGTTCGTCGGCGTTGAGCGCGATCGGCTTGCTCCAGGTCTTCCCCTGATCGAGCGACCTCACGAAGTAGATATCGCCGTCGTCGAACGGCTTCTCCGGCGGTCTGCCGGCGTAAACGAGGTAGAGCTCGCCCTTCGGTCCCGTCTCAAGCCGCGGAAACGCGGAGCTCCAGAACCGGAAGGGCGCGTTACGCGGCCGGAACGGAACTTCGTTGAAAACCGACGCGATAACCGACGGTTCGAAAGTCGCGCCGCCGTCGGACGATCGCGCCACGTGGATCTCGGCGACACCCTCCATGCTTCCGTCGTCGGTGCTGTCGAGCCAGGCGACGTAGACGTTTCCGTTCGGGTCGACCGCGGGTCGCCCCCCCTGCAGCACGCGATCGGAACCGAACTCGCCGGGCGCCTCGCCGGAATCGACCGATCCGTACGATCGCCTGACCGTCGGACTTACCGCCACCGGATCGGTCCAGGTTTTCCCGCCGTCGATCGACCTCACAAGCCGGACGGTCGTCGAAAGCTCGGTCGGGTTGAGCAGCGGAAGCTCGCCTAAGTATACGATGTCGTAATAGGTCTCGAAATGAACGTAGGTTACGTAGATCGCGTCGCGATTTCTATTATCGTAGTCGGTACCGACGGTCATCCACGGTTTGTCGAGAAACCCGATGCTCACCGTGCCCCGAAGCCGCCCGCTCGGATCGATCTGTTGCTCGGAAATAGTGACTTTGCTGCGGTCGGTCGAAATGATCTGCGGCCAGGTGAATCCTCCGTCGTCCGAGCGGGCGATGGCGATACTGGAGACCAGCGATGCGGAGAACACGGGGCCGATCGCGAATTCTTCGATTCCGACCGAAATGCTCGCCATGTAGACGTCTCCCCGTCGGTCGAAGGCCACCACCGGGTCGCCCCCGGAACCAAGATCGTCGGGAAGGTAGCCGGTTTGGTTCGGCCCCTCCCAGGATTCCCCGCCGTCGTACGACACGTAGGTCGTATTGGAGGAGAACCCGTAATCGATCATTCCGACGATGATATGGTCGGGATCGAAAGGATTGACCGCGATATGCGGTTCGGTCTGAACGGGGCTGCCGCTGAAATCGCGGCTGACCAGCAGATTCCGCGAAAAGGCGGGACCGGGACTGCGAAAAGGAACGAGAAATCCGCCTCCGACCGCCTGGAGCGCCTCGATCCGCGGAGACGCCGCTTCCCATCCGGTGGGTCGCGACGATGCCGGATCGAGCCCGAGGGCCATGAGCCACACGCGCCCCGACATGTAGTCCACCGCCGGGTTGACTATTTCCAGCGTATACCGCGACGCGGGCGCCGGTTCGGCCGTCGCTTCCTCGTCACCGAAACCGAACGCCGGGAACACCGTAATCCAGATGAAAAGCAATACGTATCGCGCTGACTTCATTCGAAAAAACTCCATTGTGGTGATATCACTATTCGACGACCCGCAATTCCGAGATCACGCGCGAGGCGAGATCCAGTCGGTTCATGATCGTAAACATGACGGCGGTGCGGAAGTTCTCCAACGCGAAACTAAAGCCTCGCGCCCCTCCGACATAGTATTCGGTGATCTGTTCGTCCTGAGACTCGAACTCCCGATCGAGCCAGTCGAAGTAGATCGGCGCCTGATCAAGCACGCGGTCGACCAACGGCACCAACCGCGCCGGGTCCGAGGTTCCGGCGAGCATTTTCAGTCGCCGGAGGTAACTCTCCGCCTCGACCCGGTTTTCCGGTACGGCTTTTCTGATCTCCGAAAGAAGCAGCCGATCGGAGTCGAGAAGACCGGCGAGCTCACCGATGTCGACGACATCCACCGTCCTGCGAAGATTGGCCGGTTTCGGTTGTCCGGCGGCATACGCGGGGATGGAAACGAGCTCGATTCCTTTGTCGGGAAGCAACAGCGATTCGGGCACCGCGCCGGCCGGCAACGTATCAGACCCTCTGTCCCCCGGCTCGAACCGCATGATCGGCGCCGACGATTCATCACCGGGCAACGGAGTCGCCGCAAAAAAAGCCAACACCGGGACGATGAAAATCATCGAGCGCGTCATACGGGGAACGAATCGTTTCATCGGCGGTTCTCCGTGTGCTATAAGCGTGGATTTGATCTGAGGACTTCGATTGCAGCCTCGATGTATACATCCCGGCCGGATCGGACCGTCTCCAAGTCCGGCAGCTCCACCTCGATGTCCGGAGCAATCCCGTCATAGGGAAGCAACTCGTTCGAAGGCGAAACGTAAAGCCCCACGGTCATGTGAAGCACCCCCCCGCTTGGAAGATCGACCCGCTTTCCAATCTGAAATCCCCCCTGAGTCACGTTGCCGACGATAGGGCCGCGCTTATAGTCGCGGAGTATTCTCGCAAGCATTTCGCCCGGTCCGTAGGTGCGCGCGTTCACCAGGATCGCAAGCGGACGCTGATACGCGGCTACGCTGTCGTCGCGGAACGGTAGCGGGAAGCCTCCGTCCCGGGAGACGAACCCGCCGAGTTGCGCGGCGCCGAGGAACCATTGGGCCACCTGGACCATGGCGTCGATCGTCCCCGAGGCGACGTTTCGCAGATCCAGGACAAGATACCGCGTGCTCAGCAATTGCGGAAGCGCCCGGGCGGCTTCCGACACGAGGCTTTCGGTCAAAGCGGGTATCCGCAAATACCCGATGCCGGAGGCGACGGTGCGAAACTCGACCGACGGACGAAGATCGATCTTCGCGCGCGTTATCGTTACTTCGCGCTCGTCGCCGTTCGGCGCCCGGAGAATGATCGTCACATCGGTGCCGACCGGCCCGCGGACGCGACTCGATATCTCGGCTACCGGATTCTCCCCCTCGACCCGCCAATCGTTAACGCCGGCGATGACGTCTCCCACAAGTACTCCCGCCGCTTCGGCCGGCGTATCTTTGAAAACCTGAAGAACCCACACTTCGCCCGACTGCATCTGCTGCAGCAGAATGCCCACGCCGGCGTATTCGAGTTCGATAGAGCTTTCTTCCGAATCTTCCTTGCTCGGCTCGTCGGGCCGCAACCACGGCGGCACGACGAAAGTCATTTCGTTTCCGAGCTCGCCGAGAAGTTCGGCGATGACCTGATATCCGGCGGCCGCGT
>JAJRYZ010000139.1 GCA_024275515.1 Spirochaetota bacterium | reverse complement strand
GAGCGAAAGAGGGCTCCACACCCCGTTCACCTGAACCGACCCCACGACCGCATCGTCTCCATAGCGTTCGGCGGCTTCCCGGGCGATCGCTGAAACCATCCGTTCGATACGCTCGGTTTTCGAATCGCGAAACAGAGGATTCCACACTTCGGATTCGAGCTCGACCGTTCCCACCTCGCGGTACCGGGTCGATTGGATCGACTCGGCGCCGGACCAGTCGATCGTCCGGCATCCGACGAACAGGGCGAAAACACCAATCAGAGACGGAGCAATCTTGAAAAAACGTGGCGCGAGCATTTGCATATCTACAATATCGAAAGCAATGCTCTATTCCACAAGTCAAACTATAACCAATCCGCCGGAATCGTGCTCGAAGAATCGCCGCCCTATTGCTGCTACGATTGAGGTAGATATCGCCCGGCGTGGTAGAGGTTTCCGTACGAGCCGGAGTCGGCGTACGGGTCGCCGTACTTGCTCATGAGTGCACGGAGCCTGCCTCGCAAATCGAACGCGATATCGGCATACGCGGCGTCGTCGACGTGGTTAACGCTCTCGAGCGGACGCTCCTCCAGATCGTAAAGCTCATCCACGTCGAAGCCGTTGAATACGTACTTGTGGCGATGCGTAATCACCAGCCGTTGCGTGTAGAGAAACTCGCCGCCGTAATAGACGTTCATGATCTCGCTCCGCGACGGCGAGTGCGCGGGATCCCGGATGATCGGCTCGAGCGACACGCCGTCGTCGAAAGGAAGCGGACCCGCCTCTGCGATGTCGCAGAAGGTATGGGCGAGGTCATGAAGCTGAACGAGCTGAGTCGCGATGCTCCCGGGCGGGATAAGGCCGGGCCCGCGGATAACGAGAGGTATCCTGTGCGTCTGCTCGTAAGGCATCCAACCTTTGATAAACAGATGGTGGTCGCCGAGCATGTCGCCGTGGTCCGTGGTAAAAACGACGAGCGTACCGTCCGCCTCTCCGCTACGTTCGAGCGCGTCGAGCACCCTCCCCACGTGGTAGTCGAGCTCTTCGGTGTAGGCCCGGTAGTGCGCGATCGCCCGACGCACGTCCTCCTCGGTGAGAACACCGTAGCTCGCGGCCTCACGCGCGTTGAGCCCCGGTTTACCGACAAACGTCTCGTCCCATGTCGCGGGCAATTCGACCTCGCGAAAATCGTGCTTCGACGCGAAATCCACGTGTGGGGCGTACGGGTCGTGCGGCTCGGGCCAGTGCACCTCGAGCAGCCACGGGCCACCGGCTTCCGCAAACTCATCGATCAACGATATGCCGCGATCGGCGACGAAGGAGGCGTGACGTCCCTCGTGCGGTCCCGATACTTCGCGCCACACCGGCCACTCGCCGCCCCCGGGCCACGTTATCACACGTTCGTTTTCGATCCGAGTCGGATACTTCTCGGCCCGCGTCGCGTAGAGATCGTCCGGTCTGAAGTTGGCCCGATCCTCGGCCGCGGGGCCGTAGCTCGACGGCGCCGACGCCCGACGGTATCCGAAATCAAGAGGGCCTTTCTCCCAATGGGCATGCCATTTTCCGACGTATCCCGTCCGATATCCCGCGTCTTGCAACCGCGCCGCGTAGGTGGCCGCGCAATCACGCAGCCCGATCGACATTCTCTCAGGCACGTGTATCTGATTGTAAACGCCCATGTGCCACCCGTACGCCCCGGTCAAAAGCATCGCGCGCGCCGGACAACAGAGACTGACGGGCGTGTAGCAACGCTCGAAGGTGACCCCTTCGGCCGCGATCCGGTCGATGTTCGGCGTGCGGCACCCGCTTCTCCCACCGATCGTGTCCCAACGCTGCTGGTCGGACATCAAGAGCAGAATATTCGGTCTGTTTCTCACATGCGTATTCCGATCGTCAAAAGTCCGGACCACGGTTTGCCCTTCACGCGCCTCTTTCGGGACATCGCGCGCTCAACGCACCGGCGGCCGACAAGCGGTCGGGAACGACCAACGGTCGCGGGCGAATCGGGATTCTCCCTATATGATCCTACCCTCTCCGCAGGGACGATGTCATCCCGCCGTCCTGCCGGTACAATGGCAGCCGTCAGTTCCGATCGTTTTTGGAGGATAGAGATGAGCCGACGAGAACCGGTAGACTATGTCGATCCGTTGATCGATTCCGCGAAACCGCGGATCCGTTGGGTATTCTCGGTGGGAACGGCGAGACCGGGAGGAATGGTCCGGCCGGCGGCCAACACCGACCCGGTAGGCACATGGAACTCCGGATATCGGTACGAAAGCGATACAATCGCGTGCCTGAGCCATATGCATTCGTGGCAACTCTCCGGTGTGCCGGTCATGCCGACGACGAAGAAGAACTCAGGCAGCGGTTTCGAGCGCTACGCCTCACGCTTTTCTCACGCCGTCGAGACCGCCGAAGCGGGATACTACGCCGTTACACTCGACGGTCCGGGAATCGGCGTCGAGCTCACCGCGACCCGACGCGTGGGATTTCATCGATACTCGTTTCCCGCCTCGGGACCGCACGCGGTCGTTTTCGATCTTGCCCGCCCGCTCGGCCCGGCCGCCATGTCGGACGCTTTCGTCCGCCTCGTCGGTTCCGCCGAGATAGAAGGTTACGTCGAAAACGACGTGACCACCCGCCGGAACACCCGGGTGCGCGTCTACTTCGTCGCCCGCTTCGATCGATCGATTCGTCGATTCGACGAGCTCCGCGCCGCCGACGCCGACGGGTTCGGCGCGTATATCGAGCTCGACACGACGCGCGAGATCTTGCTTCTCAAAGTCGCGATCTCGCTCACGGGAATCGACGGCGCCCGGAGAAATCTGGAGGCCGAACTTCCCGGATGGGATTTCGACGCGGTCCGCGACGAGTCGCGGGACGAATGGAACCGAGCGCTCGGGCGGATACTCGTCGAAGGCGGCGCCGAAGAGGATCGGGTGAAGTTCTATACCGATCTGTTCCGTGTTCTCAGCGGTCCGCAGACGATGAGCGACGTCGACGGACGCTATTGCCACGCGAGCAACGGAACGGCGAGAATACTCGATACCGAGCGCGACGGGAGCGGACGGCCCGCGCATCCGCAACTATGTGGTCACGACGGGTTCTGGAACAGTCAATGGAGCACGAATATCGTGCTCGGGCTCGCCTATCCAGACGTCTGGCGCGACCAGTGCAGGTTTCTCGTCGATTTCTACCGCGACGGCGGATTGATCCCGCGTGGTCCGACCGCGGGCAGCTATTCGTTCGTCATGATAGCCGCCCCGACGACTCCGTTCATCACCGCCGCCTACATGAAAGGTATCCGTGATTTCGATATGGAAACGGCCTACGAAGGCATGAAGCGAAACACGCTGCCGGGTGGATTGATGAGCAAGGCCGGGTACGAGTTCGACACCTGCGTCGGGGGCGGTGTCGAATACTACATCGAGCGCGGTTACATTCCCGAAGGACGGGCCGTCGAGGGGGCGATTCATGTCGACGGCGCGTCGCAGACGCTCGAATACGCTTTTCAGGACTGGGCGCTCGCGCAGCTGGCGGCCGAGCTTGGGTATCGCGACGACTTCGAAACCTACTCGCACCGAGCGCGCAACTATCGCAATCTCTTCGATCCGCAAACCGGATTCATGAGACCGAGACGACTCGACGGCTCGTGGTTCGAACCTTTCGATCCGCTCTCGCTTCACGATTTCTGCGAAGCCAACTCCTGGCAGTACAGCTTTCACGTTCCGCACGATGGGCAGTCTCTGATAACGCTGATGGGCGGACGCGACCGGTTCGTCCGACGGCTCGACGAAGCGTTTGAACTGTCCGAGCCGACGGATTTCTACGCGGCGAAGCCGGCGCTTGAACGCGATAGGGCGTATGTCAATTACGGTAACGAGCCGGGGAGGTTCGTCGCGCATCTTTTCGCGCACGCGGGCGCCCCCTGGCTGACGCAGAAGTGGAGCCGACTGGTTAAACGAAAGACCTTCGGATCGGTTTCTCCGATGGGCTTCTGCGAGGACGACGATATCGGAAAAGCGGCGGCGACGAGCCTTCTTCTCTCGATCGGGCTGTTCGACGTTCGCGGCGGCGCGTCGCGGGATCCCGTCTATGAACTCACGGCGCCGGTATTCGAGAAGGTTACCATCGCGCTCGGCGGGAGGCGCCGGCCGGGAAAAACCTTTGTCATGGAGGTAGCGGGAAACGCCGCCGAGCACCCCTATGTCCGGTCGGTCGAACTGAACGGAAAACCACTTTCGAGGTTGTGGATATTCCATCGCGAGCTCGCGGCCGGCGGTACGCTCCGCATTACAGTCGGAGCCGAACCGTGCCGTTCGATGGGAACGGCGGACCGCGATCTACCGCCGCGATAGCCGGCCTACCACTCTTCGACGATGCGCACCATCGCCTCGTAGTTGGCAAGCGATCGTGGCTGGAACTCGCGTCCGTAAGGCGCCGCCGACGGCATCAGCACGAAACCACGCCCGTCGCCCCGAGTTCCCTCGTCGAGAGCGCGCCTGACGCGTTCGGAAAACTCGGGCGTGGAGAGATTCTCGATATCGTTTACCTCGAGGTTTCCGAACAGCACCGTTGAAACGCCGAGCCGTTCCCGCACTTCGCGCAGCTCGATGTCGCCCTGAGGCGGCGGTTCGATGGGGTCGAGGCCGTCTGCGCCGATCTCCTCGATATGGTCGAGGATGCCGCGAAGATTACCGTGCGAGTGGATGCGGGCGAATCCACCGTGTTCCTGGATCGCGGCGACCATCGGCCGAACGTACTCGCACACGTATTCGTGGAACAACGCCGGCGGCAGATAGGGTTCGGATGCGTATTCGGGCCCGAAAATGCGCCAAAGCCGGCCGGGAAGCGCCGACGCGGCGGCGCGGGTGCGCGGTAGAATGACCCGCGCGAATCTGTCGAGGAGTCTGCGAAACAGGACCGGCTCGGTCATCGCCAGCACCGTGTATGTCCCGAGATCGAAGAGCGATGCGGCGAGGCAGAGCGGGTCGGCGGTATCGAGCGCGGCGATTCCGGTGTCGCCGAGCAGACGTTCGGCTTCGAGCACGGGATTCGGATCGATCGCCTCCGATATATCGCCTTCCGGAAGCGTGAGAAACGCCTCAAGGTCCTCCCGGTCTTTCAAGAGATGTTCGATGTGCCACACGGTATTGATGTCCCGGTCGCGCCGCGTACGCTGCGTGAGCACCCGGGCCGAGGCTCCGCTGCCGATCCTGATCGTTCTGGTCACAAAGCGGCGACCGTCCGTCTCTTCGACGGTTTCCTCGGCCATTTGTTCGACGGAGTTCGGATCGACGCTTTTCGTCGCGACACCGCGTAGCACGATCCGGTCCGAACGGTCGCGAGCCAGTTCGATAAGCGGCAGCCACGAAGGATGCGAAAAAATGTTGTACGGATCCGGGTCCAACGGATCTTGCGTGAGTCCGTTGATCTCATAGAAGCAGACCGCCGGTCGATCCACAGGTTCACCTCGCAGCGTCCTCATCAGCCTCTCTCGTCGGGTCACCTATGCGTCTCCTCTCGTGCGGCGTCGATGCATCATGTCCCGATATCGGGCTTACCGTCCGTCGTGCGCAAGCCGGGGGCCGGACCCGGACCAATCCATCCCGATCTCATCGGTCCCGGCCGATCGCTCGACACGAACGCGCCATCCGTCGGAGTCGGCATCGACCTGCGCCGATATTTCGGCGGTCGGCCGTCCGGCGGGAAACGGAGCGATCACGTAGCCGGTACGAATCGGAAGCTCCGCCTCCGTCGCGAAAATCGCTACCGGAGCGGGGACATCCTGAGCGCCCATCGATACCCACCCCTGAACCGGTTCGTTCCGCCCGCACACCAGGCGCGGCTCGAGATCGGTAAGCGGAAGTATCTCGATGTTCGGCTGATCCAACCGTCCGGTTCGCACCGATTTCGAATCGATGAGGACACGATAAGGCATAAAATGGAAGAGCGCTTCGTAGGTGTGTGTACCGTCGCCGATCAATTCGTCGAATATGATAAAATAGTCCGGCTTAATGAATATCACCGAACGCGTATGCCTGAACGAATGCGCGCGGTCGGCGCCGAAAGGGCCGTCGTAGGTTGCCACCGCGATGTCCGAACCATCGTCCGATCGCCAGACGGTCTTCGACCTGCAGCTCTCCGTCCACTCCGTCTGCGATTGGAACGATCGTCTCGACTGGCCGCAACCGTCGACCAGCACCGTGTTGTGCGCCTGCGTCGTTCTGTACCAGGTGGTCCAGGCATTCTGAAAGTACGAGCTGATGCCGGGGTCCACGATAAACGGCGAACCGTAGGCGTACACGTCGATAGTGAGCATGTCCTCGTGCTGATGAAACTTCCCGAAGGGTCCGCCTTCGAAGAGCAGGTATACGTCGTTCCGATCCCATCCGCTTCGCATGACGAAGTATCCGGAATCTCGTAGAGCGATCGACCGGTACGGAGGGACGGATCCCTCCCTTCCCTCGGTCCCGATCCACACGAGATGATCATCATCGAGCAACCGCCCCGGCTTCTCGATAGCGACGCCGTATTTCGCGTCGAGGCTTCCCGCGTCCGAGATCGACGGACGCGTGAAATCGGGTCGCGTGATTGCAGCGCTCCACCGGAACATCTTCTCGATACCGGCTTTGAGCGATCGACCTTCCGTCCCGGTGAACCTTTTCCCCGTCTCATACGCCTCGAGAAACCACGATGCGATCGCGATCTGATATCCCGGAGAAAGTTCGTAGGAGGCGCCGTCATCGAGAACCTGGATTCGCATGTCTTCGTCGAGCCGCGAATAACCGATCCGCCTCCACGACCGGGCTTCGCGAAACTCAGGTACCGCGCAGCCGATCGCCGCAAGCGAGCGCCCTTCGGCGATGGTCTTATTCGAAGGCGGAAACGACTCGAATGCGATCAGATAATTCGCGTGCTCCCATAGCGACTTCAAAACGTCGATAATACACCGGTCTTCGGTTTCATCACACGCACAGAGCGCCGCGAACGCCTCGACCAATATCTCGTAGGTCCGCGTGGCGACAACCAGCGAGTGCCCCCACGCCAGACCGCACGCGCGCAGGCCGTAAGGAATCGGATTTCGACGCACCCAGTCGGTGAGGATATTGGCGATGCCCCGGGCGAATCGACTCCGTCGGGTCGCCCACCATGACCCGATGAGCGGCCTGACGAACATGAGAGTATGCGTGCGGATCGACCACTCGATATATCCCGCGGGATTCGCGTCCCAGTCGATTCCGCCCGACCAGTCGTAGCCGCGGATGCGTCCGGCGAGAACCTCCTCGGCGTCCGCCGGACCCGACGGAGTCGTATCCCGTAGCTTGGGCAACGCTCTGCGGATAACGGTGTTCCGGTCGCCCGTGGCGTTTCCCTTCGATGCGGCGCGGAAATAAGCCGCGATACGATTCAGATTGTCGTCGGTCGACTCCGACGCGCTCACGGATTCGAGTCCCGGATAATCCGTATCGAGGGCGCGGACAAGCGCTTCGTCGGTCATCCGCGGACCAGGTCGCACGTCTCTCGCGACGAGACGAATATTTCGAATCTTAGAACCACGCGGCCCGTTTATTCGCGCCTCTTTCACGTCCGACCATCCACCGCCGGGTATTCCCCGTGTGTAGAAGCATTCTCTTGGAAAACGGAACGGCCGCCATCCCTTCCACGTATTTCCGGCGCGCTCGGAGACCAGGGCGGAAAACCAATACCCGTCGTTGTAGTCGAAACCGGGAGTGCTGCCGTCCAGCGTGACCTCGCATCGAATCGTTTCGTTGGCATCCGACGATTCTCGTCGGGAGGGCAGATACAATTCCGCGCGGATTTCGTCGACGTCCCTCCAAAGCGCCGCATCGGCGGGGAGCTCGATCCCGGCATCGACGGCGCGTTCCTCCCCCGCCTGCGGTAGGTCGGTCGCGAATCGCACCCGGTCGTCGGCGAGCTGTTCGATTGTTTCCCGTCTGAATATCATGTCGGTCCTTCCCGTCGTTTTACGGCCGTCCCAATCCGACCCCGAAATGAAAGCAAAAAAAGATGGCTCGCGCGTGGTCGCGAGCGACGCGACTGACTCCGCCAAATCGGCGCGCCGGCCGACGCGTTGAGATTCAGCCATATTCAGCTCATACTATCGCCATTCGCTTCCCGCCTCAATCTGTCCGGTTCCACTGTCTGACTTCCGAAGCGATGACCGGTGTAATAAACCCGCGCGTCCATTCGTCCCTTCATGCGTGCATGCTCCGGTCGGCTGTCGGCCGGTCGAAGATCCTCCGCGCGGCGGACGCAGTCGCGTGCTCGTGTCGTCGGAGCGAAGCGCAACGCGGAAGAGGAATTACTCGCCGCCGACGCGGAGCTACCCGATAGTCCATTTCGTCAGGCATAGGCAAGGTCGAGTGACGGAATACGGTCATGAAGGCGGCCGGAAAGCGGCTCAGGCGTCGCCTCACCGCCGTTTCGCACCATCGTTGGGTAAGGGGGATAATATGGCCGAGTGGCCTCCGGCCGGCGTCGGCATGTCACTGCAGGAAGTGGACACTCCTGCGCTGTTGATCGACCTGGACGCTTTGCAGCGCAACCTGCACCGCATGGCGGAGGCCGTGGCCGACTTTCCGGGACACCTGAGACCCCATGCCAAAACCCACAAATCGCCCGTCATCGCCGGCATGCAGATAAAAGTGGGCGCCAAGGGGGTTTGCTGCCGGACCGTCGGTGAAGCGGAGACGATGGTGCAGGCCGGGATTGCCGACGTGTTTATCACTAATCAACGGATGCCGACTACGGCCGCAACCTTTCGCAGGACGGCAATCCGGTAAAGGAATTCGAGCAGTGCCTGTTCGTGCCGGCGACGGTGGTCAGCCGCGCCGTCCGTGGTCAGGCAATCGTTGACGCGGGACTCAAAGCGTCCAGCGTCGATTCCGGCATGCCGCTGGTGGCGGACATGGACGACGTGCAATACGTCCGGGCCGCCATAGAGCTATTTCGAGCTTGGCTCGTTGAATCCGAAATCGCCTCGCACGGTCGACTTCCTTCCGTGAAAGCCAAGGCGTCGATCCAAATGAGCCGACGGAACGGGACCTGTCCGTCGAAACCCTGTTCATACTTTTGCCTTGATGATCCCACTATCGTATTGAGCTTCTGTAATCGCTGGGACTGATCCCGTTAACTCTCTTAAAGGCCCGGCTGAACACTTTCGCATTACGATAACCAACAGCGACCGCGATGGTTCCAATCGGCATGTCATGCTCGGACAGCAATTCGGAGGCCTTTTTCAGACGCGTTTCCTGCAAAAAGTCCGAGAAGTTGGTCCCCGTCTGCTCCTTGAAAAAAGAAGAGAGGTACTCTTCCGTCATCCCGAAGCGCTTTGCGACCGTGTACCTGTTCAAGAGTGGATCCTGATATTCTTCCTCTATGAACTGCTTTATCTTGAGTATGAGATCTACTCTGTGGCTCTTTTTGAGGCTATCAACCGCTTTGCAAATAGTCATATATGCATCTTCAATTATGTCATACGCATCATTGAAACATCCGCAAGAACTCAACTCATTGATTCTGTCCATTAGATCATTATCGTCCTCGATTTTGTCCAACCCTATCTGGTTGAGGCATTTTAGTACGCTGCATTGCATGTCGTTGAGGAACAACCGCAACGTGTCCGGCAATAGTCGATGATTCGTCATGTTCTCTTCATAGATTAGCCTAAGGATGCTCTTCACCTCTTCGCCATTACCTGCCTTGGCGTTGTTAATGAGATGTTCTTCCAGGCTCAAAGGATAATAGTAACCGCTTTTCCTTTTTCTCTTATTCTCGTTCCACATTACGGCAAAACAATTGTCAATTCGCATACTATCTAATGCGTCCACACTCTCTCTGTAGGAATGCCAAACGTCCGTGAGAGAAGGGTAGATGTTTCCCGCCGCAAAAGACAACTGCATTTGATACCTTTCAGTTAGTTCTTCATAGATTTCGCCGAGCAACCCTTCCATTATGATTCTGTACCCTTCGGCCTCCGAATCATCATAAGAAACGAGCAACACGGCCTCATCTTCAGTTCTCGTATGAATATGCGCGCGGCCCGCAAATCTCGAGCTTACAACTCTCTCGATTATCGCTCCCGCTTCGTACAAGCTGTTCAACCTTCTTGTAATCACGGACCCTTCGAATGCTCTCATTCTCGCAATTGCTATGGCGAAAAAGGATCCGCCGATATTAATGCCCAGTTGAGTCAGGATTGTCCGGATCTCTTCCTCCGATGCGTATTCCCCCTTGAACAGGCGGTCAAAGAAAGCCGCCCGAAGCAAAGGCAGTTGTTCCTTCATCCGCTGCTCCAAGGAACTATTCTTGTCTAGAAGCTCTCGGACGCCCCGCTTGATGAAGAGGTATTCGTTTATCTCGTCGCCGTCTTTCAGCGGTTTGCGGCCGCTGATTATGGATACGAGTTCGCCAAGCGGTTTCGAGCTTCCCCAGGAAAGCAAGTACGTTGTGATGGAGCCGAGAAGCAGGATGACTGCTGCTGCAACGGCTATGAGCGACCTGAGAGACCGGGTTCTTTCCAAAACCACGCGGTACGGAAGAATAGACACATACTTCCAGTTGGTGAGAGAGGAGTTCATGTATGATACGATTACCTTCTCATTATCAATCACGCGGTCAAAAAAGCCCGTTTCTCCCCGGAAAGGAGCTGCTTCCGCTTCAACCATCCCGGCGTTCTCGCGCGGGGAGGCGACGAGTTGCCCGCTTTCTTCGACCACGTACGCGTAACCCTGCGGGAACATCTCCTCCAATAGTCTATTGATTGCATCTTCGTCTATTAGGACCCAAACGACGATGGTAGGATTCTGATCATATACTGCGGGAAAGGAACGGACATAGGTTAGTCTGTCGGTGGAAACTCCCGCAACGGTAACGGGCTTCGACGGAAGAATATTCTTGTCATGAGCCGCTTCAAGGAAAAGCTCCCGCCATTCGGAGTAACTCAGTTCGTCATAGCCAAAATAGCTTTCGTAAAAGCGAGAAGCTTCATAGGATGTATCCATCATTACGACCCTGTCGCTGTTCCTGAAATAGACATAAAACGAATCGACGAACGGACTTCCGACGTCATGCGAATCCAAATGGCGCACCAATTCAAATGCCGAGTAGAGCGAAGGGCCTTCAAGGGGTTTTTCAAGCAAGGCGAATCTTCTCACGTACGGATCGCCGGCCAAGGCCACCGACATCCGGTCTATTTCGATTAGTGAGGAAGAAATCACGTTTTCCGTCTTTTCCAAAAAAGCAAGGGCGGATTCTATTTCTTGCGCTTTGACGACCGTAATCATTTCACGATAGATGATCCCGCCTATTAGAACGGGCAAGAGAAGGACGAGCGTGTATGAAAGAAGAAATCCGTAGAAAACATGTATCTTCTTGAACCCTAACACCCCCGCATCTCCTTCAATTGCGCGAAACGAAAGAGAAATACGAAACCGCGGCCTTCCCGATTCGTCCCTGCTCTTTCGGAAACATGTTCAATCCACGCACACAGCGACCTTCTATCAATCCCAGATATCGATCCGGGACGGAGTTCTCGTTTTTAACCCGGCAGGAACGCTGTGACCGTCGATCGCTTTTCTTCGCACGTCCATTCAGCGCGCCCGGTCGTCTTCACCGACTCGCAAGCGCATGCATCAATCACGCTGCACATGTCGGCTCTCTATTCCTCCTATTGGTGCTCGGAATCCCATCGGTTTTGGTTCCGTAATCGCAGAGTCCTGCGCGAGTCCCCTTGGGTGCCACAGATCGTAAGTCGGCCTAAGCATGGAACTCCGAGACGCGACAACTTCCTTGACAAACACCGGTAACGCCGTCGCTCATCCTCACCGGCGCTCTGTTCGCAAGCTCCTGCATTATGCGTGGAGAGTGGACGGTGGTATTCTCCCGGCATTCGTTTTCAAGCGCGTCAGGTCGCAATCATCGGCCGAGATGCCACGGAAATGAAGACGTCTCACTATTCAATTCCATGGGTACGTGGCGACATCTCCAACTAACCGTCCCGACGGTGCGCTTCCCGACGGGGGTGCTCCTTCTCTATCTTGAAGAGGATCCGCATCGGGAAGAACCGGCGCAAAGCGCTTCGCTCTCCGTTGCCGGCTTCAGCGTCCATGCCATAAGCCGGCTGAAAAGCGCGATCCTCGAGACATCCATCCGGTCTGAAAAGACTTTCCACCGGGGCATCGACCTAATCCCGGACAGCATGGCTTCCGCAACCGCGGGCCATGGCGGTGAGGTTCTGGCCGAAAACGTCACGGAGGCCAAACGGGATTCCTTTTTGGCAAAGTAGTAGAGTTCGCTAAGAGCGAGCAGGACGGATCCAAGACCGATTTCGCCGCCGGACGTAAGAAGCACCGCGGGTAAATGTCCTGTGGTGCGGGAGACTTCCATAACCCGCCTGCCGAGATCCACGACCTGATCGACGGTCAGATAGCGCGGCTGAGGCTCCACTCGAGGGATGCACAACGGTCCCATCGTTTCCCGCCTTAGGATTGCCTCAGGCAACTTCCCGGACCCTCTCCGCGCTATAAGAGCATCCGACAGGGCGAGAATCCCTTCTCCGGCCGACATAACGTCAGTGTAACACGGCTCATTCCCTTCTATCGCTTTTTCCGCAAAAAAAGAAAGCTCCTCGCCGCTGAAGCAACATCGCTGCCTGCTGAACCGGTCGGCGAGGGTCCTGAGAGTAACATGGGAGTACCGTTCCGCGCTCGCCAAAAAATCGAATACCCTGTTGACATTGCGCTCCACAATTGGAAATCGTTCCTTTGACAGCTGCCGGGGCGCCCGCAGTGCTTCCCACAGGCAGTTTCTCCCGTCATAATTGTTGACATCGGCAAACTCGCCCGTTTCCGTGAATGCTTTGTGCGGGTGACCGGCAATACTCACCAGCTTTATGGCGGGGTCGTTGACGTGCAACGAAAACTCTTCTTTCATCCGCCGGAAGGCCGGCTCGAATTTACCGGTGTCATTGTATAGGTCGTCCATTGTGTACAGGATGGATGTGTCGAGACACAGAGTATTGCAGTACCAGAAGAAAGGAGATTCGGGTATCTTGACCAGCGGCCTCCAGTAGACTTTTCCCTCCAGCCCGCTGATGTGAATGATTTGTGGCGAATAGGATGTCCCGTGGCGTGTCAAACCGGTGCAGAATCCGAAAGTCTCTTCAAGCAAGCGAAATCCCGATCGTTCTCTCGATAACGCTACATTGACGCCTTCTTTCCAGCCGGCATCGATCATGAGTTCCGCAGTGGTCGGATGAATCGAGCCGAGATCATAGTGGAGAGACACATCATGATGGTTCTTGATTTCGTCGATAACGTCGGTTCGCTTTCGCCCGACGAGCGTCCGGACCTTCTCACCGATGATGTGAAAACATGCCTTCATACCGGCATTTCGCGCGCCTCTGGCAAAAATCAGAACGGCGTCATCCATGCCCGATTCCGGAGATGAAATGTAATCTTCAACGTCCCAGTAGCTCATTAAATACTTCACACCGCGCCCCGTCATGCTGCACATTACGCTATCCGTCTATAAGCTTGACTCCGCTTCGAGTTCGAGCGCGGCATCCAGAATGGCGGACTCAACGCCTTCCGCGAAACTGGCCGGATACCAAAAGAACTTGTGCCAATCATAGCGCGGCGTGTCGCCGTCTTCACGACAACTTGCGTCCGAGGGAAGATAGCCCACGTATCCGTTCGCGTAGCCCATTATGAAAAGATGCTCATACGAGAGTCGCTCCCTCAGGCGCAGCCCGATTTCCGCGAATAACTCTCCAGGCACGGCCAGAAAAGCGATGTTCGCTCCCAGCCGGATAAGTTGCACCTCCCCCGTAATGGACGTGGGTGCGGTACCGTCAACGAGCGTGGGCAGGATTCTCTCTTCCCAGGCGGCCTCTTCCCCTTCCCTTCTCTTTCTCTCGAGTTCAGCACCAAGCGTTTCGACGGACGGCAATGGGAGAAGCGGAAACTCTACATATTTTGAAACTACTCGCAATTCGTGACAACCGGACGTTTCGATGAGTTCAAAGATCTTTAACGCTTCCCCCGCGAGGGCCCTTCCGTAACGACGCGCGGCGACATCGTCGCTACCATATGCGAAATCTTCCGCACCGCTGCTGTTTTTCTTCAGCCATCTTATTTTCAGATCACCCGAAGCTCCGTTGGCGAAATGCGCCTGGAAACCGTCTCCATAGATCCGCTCAAGAACCTCCTGCATATAGCCGGGAAAATCGGCGGAGATGTACTCGCCCCAATGCGAAACGCTCGCGTGCGCCGCGTAGTTGACCAAGGCGGCAAGAGGGTCGCCTTCACGGCCGTCCATGCGCAGAACCGAGACTTTCGAATCAACGGGGCCTTCATGATTAGGTCCCCATTTCGCGCCTTCGGAAGTGGATATCCAGCGATTGATGTTGAGCTCCGCCGCGCCTTCTCCGGCACCGATTTTTACCTCCGAAAGACGCGAATCGGCCTCGATTACCGCGCCGGCCATTTGGGCTACCAGCCGGTCGCCGTAGCTTTTTTCGGCCTCGTTTATGTACCACCGATCTCTCATCGTCTCAGCCGCGCCGGAATGGGTATGAGACGCAGCGAACATCACGTTGTCCCCTCGAATACCCGTGCCGCGTTCTATTAGCTCTCTCGCTTCGGATACGATCTTTTTCCCGAGTATGATGACGTCGACCGTCACAATCGCCGCTTTTGAATGACCGTCGCTCAAAACTAAAGCTTTCGCATAAAGATTGCTCCGGATGCCACGGATTCTCTTCACGCCGTTGGCGACCTTCGTGCCGACGGCGGGTGTAATATCGGCTCGTGCTGTTCCAGCTTTCACCTGCAACTCCTACGTAAAGAACTCTGCAGCCGCTCGGACACAGTCGTGACGACCGGGTTCCCTAATGAGTTCGCTTCCGACATCAAGCGCGCCCGTATCGCCTCGCCGCCTCGATTCCTATGTTGACGGACGCGGGTCGGAAAGGCGCTCGCGCAACCCGGCGCCTTTCCGACCGACGCGTTCAACCCGGCCCGATCCTTTCTAAAAGACCACCGACTTTTCCAGAGCTTCCTTCCGGATCTCCATCATTTCTTCAAGACCCGCTTTATCAAGCGTCGACAAATACTCATCCCAGTGAGCGTCATTTGAAGGGTCGAGCACGCCCATAATGAATTTCGTCGAATACTCTTTCCAGATATCCTTTACCACTGTTTCTATGTCCGCAAGATCGCGCTCTTGGGTCTTGGTGAGTTCCCACGCGATATTGTCCCTTATGTATGGCACGCCCCGCGTCGAATTATCGAGGTCGTCGAGCACGCTGCCGAAAAACTCAACGAAATAGTCTCTTCTTGCAACGAGGAACCCGGAAATCATCGGAGGGCTGAAACCGTACTTCACCATCTCGATTCCCTTGGGATTCCTTTGCGAATACATATGGTCCATAAACATCGGCCTTCCGTCTTTGTATTCAAACGTTACTCCCTCAACGCCGAAGGAATGAAAGATTTGCCCCTCTTCCGTAGCAGCCCAATCGAAGTACTCAAGCAGCCTATCGATCTTCTCTTCCGGAACTTTTACCGAGATTCCGGGACCCGAAGAAAGAAAGGGTTGATATCCTCTTCTCGATATGACCCGCCCTTTGCTCGGGTCCGCGAGCACCGTATATTCCGACCATGTCCAGTTCGCCTCAGGATCCACGCTCGCCATTGTCTCATTCGCCCACTGTGCCCGATTTACATAGCTATACTGGATGTAAGTCTTGCCCTGCGCGAATCTTTCGGTCCATTGCTGGGTCGTGGCGGTGGGAAACTCTTGCTCGACCAGTTCTTCCTCGTAGAGTTTATTGACGTAAACAAGAGCGTCTCGAGTCTTGTCGGTAGCGGGGCCGTAAACCAATTCTCCGGTGTCGACATCGACGTTCAAATGCTCCGATGTTCTAAAGGCAAGCAGGAAACCGGCCATAAGCCAGCCTGATCCCCAACGATTTGGATAAGGTACGGAGTCGGGATCCGCCGCCTTGATCCTCCGCAGAGTCGCATGGAGCTCGTCGGTGGTTCTAGGAAACGTGAGCCCGAGCTTATCGAAGCTACCTTTGCGATATATCCAGGAATATCCGGTCACCTGTCCGTCACCCTTGCCCGGAAGCCAGTAGAGCTTCCCGTCGGCGGATTTGCCGCTGGCGTAGGCATAATCCCACGTGGCCTCGTCCCATAGCTTTCTGTAGTTGGGGAGTCTGTCCAGATAGTCGGACATCGGCACGAGGTACCCTTCGCTGCCCCATCTTTTGAGGTCCCACTGGCGAAGGCTGAGCATCACGTCGGGCTCTTCGTTTGTCGCAAAAAGAAGGTTCAGCTTCTCCACGTATCCCGATTGCGGCAACTCCTCATAGTTCAGATTGATGCCGAATTTCTCCAACAGCACTTTGTCACGCAAGGTAGGGCGCTCGATGCCGGCCGATCCGTAGCCCGCATCGACAATAGCAATGGTGTCGTAGTCGAGAACTTCTCTCCCTCCGACCTTTCCTGTTTCCTCCGCTGCTCCGGCTGCGACCACGAGCACGGTCACGACCGTCATCAACAACAACGCGACGAATAGAATGCGCTTCATTACGCACCTCCTGTAAAAAAATTCAAATGCGCCGGTAGCGCACTTGTTAACCTTTTAGTGACCCGATCATTACTCCCTTTGCGAAGTACTTTTGGATAAACGGATACACGACGAGCATCGGAACAATAGACACGAACAGAGTCGCGTACTTGATCTTTTCAAGCGATATGTACTCATCGAGACCGGCGCCGCCCACCTGATCTGCGAGGCTCATCATTCCTTTCTGAACCAACTCCTCAGTCACTCTTCCCTGAATCACGATTTCCCGCAGCACGACCTGAAGAGGGTATTTGCCGCTTTCCTTTAGATAGATCGTGGCTTCGAACCATGAGTTCCAATGGGAGACGAGATAGAACAAGCCGATGGTGGCGATGGCGGCCTTGGAAAGAGGAAGCACTATTCGCAGCAGTATCAAAATGTCGGTGGCTCCGTCCAGGTACGCCGATTCTTCGAACTCATCCGGCAGCGCCTGAAAAAAAGTGCGCATTATGATAAGGTTCCATGTCGCTATCGCTCCCGGTATGACGAGCGCCCAAATGGTGTTGTACATGCCTAACGACTTGACAAGAATGAAGGTAGGAATCAAACCCCCGCCAAAGAACATCGTGACCACCACTATTGTTGTGTAGAAACGCCTCAGTGTTAGTTTTTTCCTTGACAGCGGATAGCCCATGGTGATTGTCATGACGAGATTGATGAATGTTCCCAAAGACGTGTAGATGACCGAGTTCTTGAAAGCCAAAGGAATTCTTGCGGTTTGAAAAATCAACTTATAGGCGTTTAATTGAAATCCGATCGGGTAGACCGTCACGAGGTTTTTCGCAATCGCCGTTCCACCGCTTATTGATACGGACGCGATGTGAAGGAGAGGATAGAGAGTAACGAGCAGCAGAAATCCAAGAAATGTGTGAACGACAATGTCTAGTATTCCCGATGCGATGGATCTGTCGCGTATCATGTCTTCTTTCTTCCACCCATCGGTTCTACCACAGGCTTTGCTCGGTCACTCTCCGGGCCATCCAGTTGGCCGAGAGAAGAAGAATGATGTTGACGACGGAATTGAAAAGCCCGACGGCCGCTCCGTAGCTGAACTCCGCGAATTGAAGGCCCCGTCGATATACGTACGATCCGATTACGTCGGCTGTTTGATAAGTCACCGGGTTATACATCAAGATCACCTTTTCGAATCCGACATAAAAAAGCGATCCGATGCGCAAGATCAGCAAGATGACAATCGTCGGCATGATGGAGGGAAGAGATATGTGCCATATCCTCTGTAATCGTGTCGAGCCGTCGACGGTGGCGGCGTCATAGAGCTGCACATCAACCTGCGAGAGCGCCGCCAGGTAGATAATCGCCCCCCACCCTATGTTCTGCCATATTCCCGAGCTAACGTAGAGAAAGCGAAACCAACGAGCTTCCGCCATAAAATAGATCGGCTCCAAGCCCAGCACTCTAGAAATGATTGTGTTTACGGATCCGGAGGTTGGAGAGAGAAGCAGAGTGAGTATCCCGACAATGGACACGATAGATATGAAATGAGGAAGATAACTGATCGTTTGCACGAATCTCTTGTATGTCTGATTGCGCAGCTCGTTCAACATGATTGCCAGTATGATCGGCGCCGGAAACCCGAATAGCAGATCGTAGAAACTGAGCAGAAAGGTATTTCGGACGAGCCGAAAAAAGTATGGGTGAGCGAAGAAACGGATGAATTGTTCAAATCCAACCCAGGGGCTGCGGACTATTCCCAATCTGGCGTTAAAGTCCTTGAATGCAATGATAATGCCGTACATGGGTAGATAACGGAAGATGACGTAATACACCAGGCCGGGAAGGAGCATTAACTGAAGGGACTTGGTTCTTATCAGGCCATTTAGTACGTCCGCCGGCCAAGAGACTTCCCTCGGTTTCAACTGAACCGGTCGAACTGTTTCGTCTTTCTTCGCAGATACCCGAGTTCTCTTCAAACGCGACTCCTGCTCTTCGCGGCGTCCATCGAATTGAGCCAGTGAATTGTAATCCGTGCATTCGCGGGATCAATACTCTCTTGCTAAACCATCCCCCCATTTGTAAGAAAACGGGGGCCACCTAAAGGAGTCATACACAAAAAGTAAGAATCGAGTCTCGGACAAATCCGGCTCATGACTTCAGGCATCGACCATTCGGTCCGCGACCTGGACGCAGGTAACGACACGTGGAATAATGAGCGACTATGCACGATTAGGAGGTGGAGCGAATGCCGGAAAACGAAGCGATGAGGACCGGCATATCCGGGCTCATCCTCCCCGCCGACTGGGATTTCGAGACGACGCTGCGGGAAATCACCGCGGCCGGTTACGATTCGTTCGAAATCGCTTTGCGCGACTCGGGCCGGCTCTCGATCGAGTCGCCGGCCGCAGAGCTCCGCGATGCGAGAAAGGCTGCCGCCTCGGCGGGAGTGAAACTCACCGGCATATGCCCCGCTTTTCGGAATCGCCCCAAAGACCTCATGAACGCGAAGGAAGAAATCAGGCGCGAGAGTATTCGAACATTCGAATCGTGTATCCATATTGCGGAAACGTTGGAGATAGACACGATCCTTCTGGTTCTCGGCCAACTGACTCCCGAACTCTACTACGACGTTGCCTATGACAACGCGCTCGCCGGCATGCGGGTGCTGTCGAGACTCGCCGAGCGCACGGGGGTCCGACTTGCAATCGAATACGTCTGGAACAAGTTTCTGCTGAGCCCGATGGAGTTTGCACGCTTCTGCGACGATGTGGGAAGCCGACACGTCGGTTTCTATTTCGACTCCGGCAATATGGCGATGTTCGGTTATCCGGAACAGTGGGTAAGAATCTGTGGACGTCATCTCATGGCGGTGCACGTGAAGGATTTTCAACGACGGGGCTGCCGTTGGACGCCGCTTCTCGAAGGAGACGTCGATTTCGAAGCGGTCGTGCGCGAGCTTCGCGCGATCGATTTCGCCGGACCGCTGGTTTCGGAAGTCGATCTCGACCTGGCTTCGCTTTCGAAGACCGCCGCGGCGATCGAGCGGATCAAACGGATGGGTATTCGGTGAAGGTCGCGCATCGAGATTGTGCAACCCACTGTCGAATTCGAAGCCTCGCGCTGCGGTTCGACGGGAAACTCGATGCAGCACGCTTCGACACTGAAAAAGACATCGTCGAGATGCTTGCCCATGACGACGCAACGCCGGCGAGAACGTCAAGCTGCAGTCGATGCGGTCAACGAGCTTCTCCGGCGGAACAGCTGAAAAGTTCCTCGACCGCGGCCTCACGCATCGAGACACCCGCCGTGGGGATGAGGCGGTTGACGAATCCGAGAGCCGTCTCACAGCCTCCGTGATCGAACGCCTTTTCGACGGGTATGTACCCGTGGAATCCATTCGCCAGGCTTACGACGAACGTTCGCTCGAACGGAGAGGCCCTCTTCGTTTCAAGCCCGATCTCGCAAAACGGCTCTCCCGGAAAGCCGACCGGAGCGTTGCCGTCACGATCAAGAAAAAGGGCCGCTTGAAGCTCGTCGTCTTCGGGCCCTTCGTTGCCGATATAGTTTTCAACGTTCCTCGGCCCCTGGGTCCCGCAGTCGATTCGTTCGCCTTCGCCCCGACAGAGCGGACGTCGGTTGGAGCAAAAACCCCGGGCCCGCGCGCCGCCGGGATGCCCGTTGCGGCCTCCACGGCCTCCCGGAGCTCTCTCGCGTTGTCGTCGAAGAGTAGACTCATATCGAGAGTTACCACGCAGCAAGCGCCCTCGGGGCCGTCGAACACCACGGTCGGCGCGCACAACGGATGAGCGACCGCGTGCGCGTCAAAGGTCTCGGCGACGAACCGTCCGATCCGCGCCGGCGTCTTCGGCGTAATGTCGACGATCGAGAAGCCGGCTCTTAGGATTCGCCGTTATCCCGTTCTACTCGTTCTTCCGCATCCCCGGGTCGTACCGGGGATCGGTGGTCGTTTCTCTACCCGGCATAAAGGCGAGTCTCCCGCGAGCGGCCAACCCCGCCGGAGTGAGTTGACCGTTCCCGGTGACCGGTTCGCGCACGCCGTCGACCGCGGGATCGGAGTATCGAACGAACCACTCCTCCAGCCGTGCTTTGAGCGATCGGATCACCTTTGCTTTTCCCGGGTCGTCGCGGAGATTGACGGTTTCATCGGGATCGCGCGTCATATCGTACAGCTCATGGTTTCCGTACGGGTATCGGTGGACATACTTCCATTCGCGCGTGCGAATCATCCGAACCGGGCCGTACTCATCGAATACGACGATCTCGTCGTCTCCGTCGCCCTGGTGAGAACCTCGAAGCAACTCCGCCACCGACCGCCCGGGGAGCTCGACCGCCGCAGGCGCCTCGACGCCGAGATAGTCGAGAAGTGTCGGCATAAAATCGTACCCGCTTACGAGCTCTTTCGTCACGACGTTCTCCGGTATGTTTCCCGGCATGCTGAAAATCGCGGGGACTTTGACCGAGGTATCGTACATGTTCAAACCGACCGTCCCGTTGCCTTTGCCCCATATTCCATGATGACCACAGTTGAATCCGTTGTCGCTCAGGAAACAGACGAGCGTCTCGCGCCGTAACTGCAGTTCCTCCAGCCGCCGCACGATGCGCCCGATGTTTTCATCCATCGCCGTTACCGCCGCGAAGTATCCGACCAAGCACTCGCGTGCATCCGACGAACTCATCCGCAACACCGCCTCCGGGTGATGCGGCCCCTGTGGGCACGAATCGAACGGGCAATCCCGGTAGAGATCGAGGATTCGCGCCGGATGCTCGCCGTCCAGCCACGGCGAGTGCGGCGCGGTATAGTGCACCGCCGAATAGAAAGGCGCCCGGTCGCGCGCGCATTCTTCGATGAACGCGATCGCGTCGTCGGTTATGAGATCGGTGATGTAGCCCGAGTCGGTATCGAGGACGCTCCCCCGATACATCGGCGCGTTGTAGTAGTGTCCACTCCCCTTCCGATGCACGTACCAGTGGTCGAACCCACGCCTCGGTCGGTCGCTCGCCCCGAGGTGCCACTTCCCGCTGATTCCTACGCGGTATCCGGCGCTCGCGAGGAGGTCGGTGTAGCACAGCCGGCCGGCAAGATAGTCGATCGCCCCCTCGCCGTCGTTGCCCTCCCGAATCCAATCATGGACTCCGTGTTGCGACGGTATTGTCCCGGTCAAAAGAGACGCTCTCGCCGGCGAACACACCGGAGACGTGCAAAAGAAGTTTTCGAATCGCATTCCCGTCGAGGCGAGCGCGTCCAGACTCGGTGTAATGATCTCCCGATTCCCGGCGGCGCCGAGAGCCCAGGGACCTTGATCATCCGAGAGGACTACCACAACGTTCGTTTGCATAGCTACCGATCATCGTAAACCAGGCCCACGCCCGCCGACAAGCCATCGCCGGGACGGCTCCCACTCGCAGCCGTTAGCCCTTCAGCGACCCCTCCGTGAGTCCGGAGATAAAGTGGCGCTGCAAGGCGAGGTAAAAAACAGCCAACGGCGTCGCCGCGAAAAACAGCACGGCGAAAACGTCGTCCCATTTCTGGGTATATTGGCCGATCGCCCGGTAGATACCGGTCGTTACGGTGTAGTATGTGCTGCTTCCGAAGATAACGAGCGGAGTAACGAAATCGTTCCAGGTCCAAACGGTGATAAAAATAATCACACTGGTCAAAGCAGGCTTCATAAGCGGGAAGATGATTCGGAAGAAAATCAAAAAAGGGTTTGCCCCGTCGATCGTCGCCGATTCGTCCAACTGCGTAGAAATGGTCCCGATGTAGCCCGTCAGCACGAAAGCCGTAAACGGCATGTACCAGGCGATATAGACGAGAATGAGACCAGGAACGGTCAGCACAAGGCGAACCGTTTTCAGTATCTGAATAAGCGGTATCAAAATGACCTGTATAGGGATCATAAGCCCGGCCAACAAAAGTAGATACGCACCTTTGTAGAAGCCCCTTCGGTTTCTGCTGAGAGTGTAGGACATCATGGACGAAAGCAGTCCCACGGTCACCAGGGTGATCATCACTACGAGGATCGTAAAGTAATACGCGCGCAAGACATTGAAGTTCGGCGAGTTGAAGGTTCGTGTGAGATTGTCGAAAGTAAGCCGTCGGAATGGAATTCCCATCGGAGAATCGAAAATGTCTCTTTCCGTTTTAAAAGTATTTATAAATGCAATATAGAACGGTACCATGTAGATGAACGCCAAGATGGTGAGAAGCGAGTT
>JAJRYZ010000138.1 GCA_024275515.1 Spirochaetota bacterium | reverse complement strand
GCGAGTTGAAGGTTCGTATGAGATTGTCGAAAGTAAGCCGTCGGAATGGAATTCCCATCGGAGAATCGAAAATGTCTCTTTCCGTTTTAAAAGTATTTATAAATGCAATATAGAACGGTACCATGTAGATGAACGCCAAGATGGTGAGAAGCGAGTTGCCGATCGCCGATCGTATTGTCTCTTTACGTCTTTTGGTCATGGCTCCCTGGCGGCTATGATATCAAATTGTTCTCTCGCCTTCTCAGAACGCTCGTCAAAACGAGCGAAATGACCGAAACAAGAACAAGCATATACATCGCGATCGCGGAGGCGTAGGATATTCTGAACTGGTTAAAACCGATTTTGATTATGTGGATCGCGACCGATTCGGTCCTTCCCGCGGGCCCGCCCCCGGTCAAAACATATATTATATCGAATATCCTCATATAGCCGGTGAACAGAAAAACGGTGACCGCCGTAAAAGAAGGCGCCAGCCACGGGAATGTGATATATCGAAATTTCTTCCATGCGTTTGCGCCGTCGATCTTGGCCGAATCGTAGAGTTCGGGTGGAATCGCCTGCAATCCGGCCAGGTAAAGGACCGTGGCGAATCCGGTTGTTTGCCAGACGCTGATTCCGAGTATCGTCCACTGTGCCAGGGCGGGGTCGGCCAGGAAGTTGATCTTATTCAAGCCGGAACTCTCGAGCAATGTATTAACAATTCCTATATAACTAAGAAGGGCCTTAAAAATGAAACCAACCGCCACCAGGCTGATAAGCTGCGGAAAAAAGAAGGCGGACCGGTAAAAATAGGTCAACGAGTTCCGCTTGTTGAGGAATGTCGACAAAAAAAGAGCGACGACGGTCGTTATCAGCGTGCCGAAAATCGCGTAAAAAAAAGTGACGCGGAGACTCATCATAAACGCCGTGTTTTTCAACGCCCGTGCGTAGTTGGTCAGGCCGACGTAATCCATGGTGCGCTTTAGGCCGTCCCAGTCAAAAAACGAGTAATAAAGGGTAAGAAAGATCGAAAAGACTATCAATCCGACAAAGACCAGAAAACCCGGAAAAAAGAGAACAAAATGCTGCAACTTGGTCTTGGTGAGTATCTTTTTTCGATTCAACCGCTACCTGCCTCGTTCCGGCGAGAGCGCTGCGCGAAAGATGGAATCAATGCGGAGGCGCCCGGCGTCGAGCCCGCGGCGCCTCCGTTCGCGTCTTTTTTTACTTCTTTACTTCGGCGACAAAGTCGTCGATCTGCTGCATCAGGTCGCTCAGACTCTTATAGGACTGACTCAGGATCGCCTCCCCCGCCCTCGTGAAGTAGTCTCCCACTCCCGGAGGCGCCGCGTCACCGAGTACGTGCGAAAACATGGATCGGCTGAAATCCGCACTTGCCGTAAGAGCCGCCAGATCTTTCTGTAGTTGCGTCATCTCGTACTCCAAAGGCGGGTCAAGATTGGAATAGAGACCGTCGACCTGGATAAACTTCGCGCCGTAAACCGGGTCGAGGACGACCTGCTTGACCAGCTCAAACGCCATCTCGGGGTTCTTGGAAGAAGCCGACACGACGGGACTGCTTCCGTAGCCGCCGGATCGAAGCAGATTGACCTTTCCGTCCAGGGTGGGCACCGCAAAGAGGCCCGTTTCCCAATCCTTGTCGGCCTTGGCTTCGGCGGCGGTGAACCACGACCCCATAGGGTACATTACGCCGTTCCCCGCGAGAAACTCCTGCTCCAGCTGGGCATAGCCGATACTCAAGGCGCCGTCGTTGAAGTACCCCTTTTTGACAAACGAGTCGAGTATCTCGACCATTTGCATCACGTCCGGGTCGGTCCACTTCTTCTCGCCCGCAAACACTTTGGTCCACCAATCGGGATAGTTCTTGGTGATTTCCGGCCCGACGAAATACTCGAAGAAGACCAGCGGTACCCACTCTCCACCGGTGAGTATCGGTGTATAGCCGGCGGCCTTAATCTTGGCGCACACCTTGTCGAGATCGTCCATTGTGTAGGGAATGTCGGCGTCGGTCAGGCCGCTCGCCGCCCACAAATCCTTGTTGTAGTACATAACGCTCTGCGGCTGGATGCTCGTGTTAAGGCTGTAGACCTTGCCTTTGTAGGCGACGCTCTGCAGATCTTTAACTCGTTTCAAATCAGGATCGTCGAGCGGCATCGGCCACAACACACCGGCGTCGACGAAAGACGGGATGTCCCCGAGATTCGACATAACGTCGGGGACGTCTCCGGCGGCGATTCTGTTTCTGATAAAGTCGCTTGCACCGGATGAGGCCGTCGCCGAGACTTCGATAATCTCGACTTTGACGTTCGGATGCTTCGCCTCGAACGCCGCCACAAGGTCGTCGTAGAATTCCCGGGTCAGGTTCGGCGTAATCCAAACCTGGTACTTGAGATCGATGGTCTCGCCGGCCGCCGATGCGCCCTCTTTTTGTCCTCCTGAAAAAACGAGCGCCGAAGAAGCCAAGAGACACAGCAACACCCAGATTGCACTTTTGATCATGATGCACTCCGTAATAGTTGATAAGACCGATGCAGCCGCAGAGGTACGCTCGCATCGGCCCGACAGCGGATACGCGTCGCGACTTTCGGCGTGCATCGACGCTTCATATTATCCAGCACTGTATTGCGCCGGTCAAGTAGCGCCGGCTCCGGCGACCCTAATCCGGACCGATCGTCGTCCCGACGTATTGTCCGCCTTCGAGAATCGAACGCACATTATCGAGATTGCCGCCGTGCGCGGAGACAACGGTAATTCCTATCGTCGCGGCGTGTTTGGCGGCGACAGGATCGAATGGAGAGTTCAGCCCCGGCGCCCACTTTTCCCCGATCAATGTCAGGAACTCCGACCAGGTAATCCGATCGATCGGTTGCGCATCCGGATCGATCTTCGGATCCGCGGTATACACCGTTTCAATATTGCTTAGGTTGACGACGATCGAAGCGCCGAACTCTTCGGCGAGAACCACCGCGTCAAAGTCGGTGGAAAAGCCCGGCTTCCAACCCGCCGCCACAAGCACGCGTCCTGAAAACCGGTAGACGGAGGAAGGATCGTCGACGATCGGATCGACGCACAATTCGCCGAGGACGGCTTTGACCAGGCGCGCGTTCAACCGCGTGGCGAATATGCCCATCCAGTCGAGATCATCGGAGCACGCCTGCCCTTCGGCTTCCCGAAGCGCCTGCTGATACTCCCGGGCAAGTCTACCGCCGCCGACCACGAGGACCAACCGTGCGGCGTCGTGTGCGTCGAGATAGGTCGCGACGAACTCTTTGAACGCGCGAAGGTAGGCGACATCGATCCGATCCGGTACCACCAGGGAACCACCGAGACTCAGCACTGTGACGTCAGACATGGAAACATCATAGTCGCGCGCCTTCGTTCACACAAGAACGCTTTTGTCACGGGGCGACCCTACGCACGCAACGTCGCCGACGCGCGGCGGGCCCGATCTTGACAGACGAACGCCGATGCGAGTAGCATTTCGCGTTGTATTTCGGGCCTATAGCTCAGTTGGTTAGAGCGGCTGACTCATAATCAGTAGGTCCCAGGTTCAAGTCCTGGTGGGCCCAGCGCGGGCGGCGCACGACGACGCGGCGGTGTGCCGTCTACGTCCACCCGTTCTCGTAGGCGGTTTCATACATCGCGACGATGTTCTCCGGCGGACTCACCGCCTGAATATTATGGCACGGGGCAAGGATATACCCGCCTCCCGCTCCAAGAATCCGCAGATTGTCGAGTACCTCGGCGCGCACTTCTTCGACGCCGGCGAACGGGAGCGTCTCCTGATTGTCCATGCCGCCGTGAAAACAAAGCCGATCTCCGAAATCACGTTTCAGCGCGGCGCGCTCCATTCCGGCGCAACGCCACTGGACCGGATTGAGCACATCGGTCCCCATCTGTATGAAGTCGGGAATGACGTCGCGAACGGCGCCGTCGCTGTGAGTAAAAACGTAGGCTCCCGCGTCGTGTACGAGGTCCATCATCCGCTTCATCCGCGGCAAAAAAAACTCCCGTATCGTATCCAGCGAAAACAGTAACGACTCCTGAGAACCGAGGTCCTCAGCGACGTAACTGATCACCACCTGTCCGGGAATTTGATCGTATATGCGCTCGGTTCGTTTGTACGCTAAATCGAAAAGACGGTCCAGGCACGCGTGCACCATCTCCGGGCGAAGAGCGAGATCCATGTAAGCCCGCTCCTGCCCCCGCAGATGACAGTACCGCAGAAAAGGCTCCGAGCCGCCGCCGTGAATAGGCCTCCCTTCGGCGCCTTGCGTCTGTTGCCGGATGTCCGAATAGTCCCACCAATCCGGACTCGGCCATGTGTAGTTTGCATCGATCTCTTCGATCGTTTCATATTAGGCGAGTGGGTGAAAGACGCATTCCGAGTAGGCCCCGGTGGAATACCGGACGGTTCTGTGGCGGCACCCGAACTCGTCTTCCGAGTCGTCAAGCCCGGGTCCGACGTATCTCGGGCCGACTTTCAGCGGCCGATCGACATGGAGTCGGTCGAGCGCCTCATCGAGCGAGTTGCATCCCAGGTGTCTTACGAGTTTTTCCGAAGCTTCGCGTGTTCCCCAGTAGTCGGTCGGCACACGATCGGGCGTTCCGCCCGAAAGCACGGCAAGCCACCGTTCCCGCGCGGTCATTGTTTCTTTCGGCATGATCTGAATTGTGTCACGAAAGAGCGGAGTCGGCAACGCGGTAAACAAGTCGCAATCCGGCGTGACGGATTGCGACTTTCCGCGGCGCGGTGTGAAGTCGAACCCGTTCTTGACACCCGCCGGCGCCTGACGCTATCCTTCCCAAGGCGAATCGAGCCGGCGTGATGAAATTGGTAGACGTGCTAGACTCAAAATCTGGTGAGGGCAACCTCGTGTGGGTTCGAGTCCCACCGCCGGCAAATACGCGCACGCCGGCGCGCGGCGCTTCCGGAACGACAGTTCCCATGGCGGCGCGTATCTGTTACGATATAAACCCATGCAAAGCATGGAACCCTCACGCGCCAATATCGACCTGCTGCAGAGCTTAAGCGTCGCATCCGACCCCGGCGATCAGTACCGCTCGACCCCGGACGGATACGCGGTCGGTTGGACCAAATACCTCGTCGTCACGGGCAGCGTCATGTCGGGTCTGGGAAAGGGTATTTTTTCCGCGTCGCTCGCCTCGTTGCTGCAGCATCAGGGACACACCTGCAACCTGATCAAGATGGACGGCTACTTCAACGAAGACGCCGGCACGCTTAGTCCGTATCGCCACGGCGAAGTGTTAGTTCTGGACGACGGGACCGAATGCGATATGGATATCGGCACCTACGAACGGTTCACCGGCACCGAATATTGTCACTACAACATCTTCACCAACGGTCGCCTCAACAAGCGCATCAACGATCTCGAGCGGAGCGGTCATTATCAGGGCGGCGACGTCCAGCTTTTTCCCCACGTAACCGGTGAAGTATTACGTTTCATACGAGAATCGGCACTGAACTCCGGCGCCGATTTCAATCTGATAGAGATCGGCGGCACCGTCGGCGACGAGGAGAACAGAACCTACCTGAACGCGATGTCGGACCTCCTCTACGAGGAAGGAGAGGACCACGTCTTTTTCATCAACCTCGTCTGGGTCATCGAGGCGAGCCATCTCAACGAGCAGAAGACGAAAGCGGCGCAGCACGGATCCCAGTTGCTGATGCAGATGGGCATAAAACCGAACATGATCGTCTGTCGCGCCGAACGCTCAATCACGCCCGGAGTTCAGCGGAAACTCGGAAGCCGTTTGCGTATGCCCCCCGATCACATTATCGACTGTCGAAATCTCGACACGATATACCAGGTGCCGGGACACCTGAAACGACAGAACGTCGACCGCATCGTGCTCGACTACTTCGACTGTTCCTCGTCGGAGGTACGGTGTCCCTGGGACGACTACACCGAGCTCTATCTGCACCCCAAAAAAAGCGTAAGGATCGGCTTGACCGGAAAATACCTCGGCCCGCGCGACACCTACGCGAGCGTCCACAACGCGCTCGAACACGCCGCGACGTTGCAGGGCGTTCGCCTGGAGGTGGTCGACATACACACCGACCATATCGAGCGGGGAATGAGCGAGGTGGCGACGGAGATCGGCGACGTTGCGGGTATCGTCGTTCCCGGAGGGTTCGGCATGCGCGGCGCCGAAGGGAAAATCAGCTGCGTCGAGTTCGCCCGGTCGAATAATCTCCCCTACCTCGGACTCTGCTACGGATTTCAGATGGCCGCAATCGAATACGCACGACACGTGTGCGAGCTTCCCGAAGCAAATACCACCGAAAACGACCCCGCCACCACCGCACCGGTTATTTGTCTGCTTCCCGAACAGTATGAAATCTAAGGAATCGGGGCAAGCATGAGACTCGGGGGACGCGACGTCATGGTCAAACCCGGCTCCAGAGCATACGAGCTGTACCGAAAATCGAGACTGTTCAACGAAGCGCGGTCGACCGTGCACGAACGATTCCGCCATCGGTACGAGCTCAATCCGGAGTATCGCGGGTTGCTCGAGTCGAAGGGCCTGGTGTTCTCCGGATGGGCGCCCGATCAGCCGATCGTCCAGATTCTCGAGTTGCCCGGACATCGGTTCTTTATCGGCACGCAGTATCACCCGGAGTTCACCTCATGGCCGATGTCGCCGAATCCATTGTTCGCGGGTTTTGTCGAGGCTTGCACGGCTTGAAAGCTCGGCGGGGCCGTCGATCGAAATCGCCGACCCGCGGAAGCACCGGCGAGTGCCACACGCCTCTCGGAGCGAGGCCGACGCGCATTCGGCGCGGCTTGCCGGTCGCACGTTTTACCGGCGGCGACGATATGGCGGCGGGACAGAGGGGAATTACATGACCGAAAAAATCGTCTTGATAGGCGCCGGAAGCGCCGTTTTTACCCGAGGACTGATCGCGGATCTTATTTCACGCCGCACCGACGTCGTCCTCGGTCTCGTCGATACGAACGTCGATGCGCTCGACGTCGCCGAACGACTCGCGGCCGCGATGGTCGACAACAAGGCGGCCCCTATCCGGATCGAGGCGTCGACCGATCGGCGCGATATCCTGCCCGGGGCGACGACGGTCGTCTGCACGATCGCGGTCGGAGGCAGGCGATCGTGGATGGAAGATATTCTCATCCCGAGAAAGTACGGAATATACCAGCCGGTGGGAGATACGATTATGCCCGGCGGTCTTTCACGGGCGCTTCGAATGGTCCCGGCGATGATTTCGATTGCCGAGGACGTTCTCGACCTCTCTCCTCGCGCCCTCTTTTTCAACTACGGTAACCCGATGAGCGCCGTCTGCCGGGGGGTGCGAAAGGTCACCGGCGCGCACATCGTCGGTCTTTGCCACGGTGTCAACCACGTGGCGCGCTTCCTGGCGCGAACGCTCGGCGTCGATCCGAACGACATACGCTACAACGCCGTGGGGGTGAACCATCTCACTTGGTTCACCGAGCTTCGGATCGCGGGCGTCGACGTGTTTCCCGACCTGAGAGCGCTCGGGAAACGCAAGCTTGCCGAGCTTTTCGACGACGACGGAAATCCGACCGAACTCACGGGTCGGATCGACGACAATCCGTTCAGTTGGTGGCTGCTCCGGCTTTTCGACGCGTTTCCGGCGGTGCTCGATCGTCACGTCAGCGAGTTCTTTCCCTCTTTTTTTGCACGCAAGGGTTCGTATTTCGGTTCGACGCTCGGAATCGAGCGCTACAGCATGGAGGCGACGATCGAACGCGGCGACCTTTCATTCGAAGAGATGCGCGCCGTCGCCCACGGAGACGGCGAGCTTCCCGACTCCTTCTTCGATCGCTCCTCCGGCGAACACGAGCAGGTGATCGACATCGTCGACAACGTCCGCCGAGACGGCGCCGCACTGTTCTCGGCGAATCTCCCCAATCGGGGACAGATCCCGAACCTGCCGGCGGACGTCATCGTCGAGGCGCCGGCGGTAGTCGACGGTTCGGGCATCAGGCCGGTCCAACAAGAGCCGCTTTCCGCGGGGCTTATCGGAACGTTTTGCCGCCCCATCGCCGCGGTCGAAACCGTCGTCGAGGCGGCCGTCGAGGGCAGTAGGGAAAAGTTCGTCCAGGCGCTGCTTATCGACGGGAGCGTCCCGGATTGCCGAACGGCCGAAGCGCTCGCCGACGAGCTTATCGCGGCGCACAGCGAGCACCTGCCCGCTTTCAGCCGCGGGCCGAACACGGAGTCCGACCCATGAGAGTCGGCCTCCTGACCGAAGAGCAGATGGAACGGGTGCACCGCACGTCGCTTCGGATTCTCGAAGAGATCGGCGTGCGGCTGCCGCACCGGGAAACGCTTGAGCGCTTCGAGGCGCGCGGAGCATGCGTGGATTTCGCGTCGGAGAGGGTGAGAATTCCTCCCGATCTGGTGATGAGTCTGCTCGATGTCGCCGGTAAACGATTTTCGATCTTCGGGTGGGACGCCGAGAAGCGAGCCTCCTTCGGATCCGGATCGCGCAACTACAACTCGATCGCCGGCGAAGCGTCCTGGCTTGAGACGCCTCGCGGGAAGCGGCGATACGCGCGCCTGGCCGATGTCGCCGACGCCGCCCGTGTGGGCGACGCGCTACCCAATATCACGATCGTCGGCGCTATGGCCGATCCGGAGGACGTTCCGATCGCCCGGCGTTGCGTCGAAGTCGCGGCCACGACGCTTCAAAACACCGAAAAGCCGATAACTTTCTGGTTCTACGATCGGGCCTCCGCGGCCTACCTCGTCTAGCTCGCGGTCGCGCTCCGCGGTGACTCCGCCGCGGCGGAAAAGTATCCTCCGTTCTATCCGTTCCTCGAACCGATCAGCCCGCTCCACTTTCCGTTCCACGGGGTCGATCTGCTGTACGAAACCGCGCGGTTGAATCTTCCCGTGCCGATAGGCCCGATGGCGCAGACCGGGATCTCGGCTCCGGGAACCCTCGCGGCCACCGCGGCGCAGGAGAACGCCGAAATCCTCGCCGGTGTCTGCATTACGCAGTTGATTCGAGAGGGCATGCCGGTATGCTACGGCGGAATCTGCCACGCTTTCGACATGCGAACAACTCAGATGATTTTCGGCGGTCCCGAGCAGGCGCTTTTCGGGGTGGCGATGACCGAGATGGGAAAGCGCTACGGGCTTCCGGTGTACATCAACGTCGGTCTTACCGACGCGAAGCGCCCGGACGCGCAGGCCGGTCTCGAGGCGGGCGTCACGCTCGCCTTTGGGGCGGCGGCAGGCGCCGATATTTTTGGACACATGGGCATAGCGGGAGTCGACCAGGCCGCATCGCTCGACATGCTCGTGTTTCAGAACGAGGTGATCGGTTACGTGGAAAGCTGCATGCGGACGGTCGACTTCGACGAGGAAGCGCTCGGGTTCGAGGAGGTGGCCGCGGTCGGTCCGCGCGGAACTTTCATCGATCGGCCCTTCACCGCCGAACATTTCAGAAACGAGATCTGGTTCCCGGAAATACTCGATCGCGAGTTCTTCGACAACTGGACCCGAAAAGGCTCACGGTCGATCGAACAGGTGGTTCGAGACAAGGTGGAAGCGATCGGACGGACCCACACGCCTCGCCCGATGCCTCCCGAGGCGGCGCGGGAGATCGAGAAGGTAGTTGCCGCGGCGAGACGGCATTTGGACTAACGCGCCCCCGAACGTATCGGAAATATCTATCCTCCGGCCGCGCGGTCCACCTCTTGCCGCGCGATCTCGGACCAGCGGTCGAACCGCTCCGGCCGATGTTCGCAGGTGTGAGTGTCCTTGAGTACCATCTCCAGAACGCATCCGTGCCCGACGGCGAGCTCAACGGTCTCGCGCAGGTACGAACGTACGGCGGTCTCGTCGAACGGTCCGACGAGATGCATCGGCTTGGGCTTCCAGCTGAGAATGTAGTCCGGTCCGAGCGCCTCGGCCGCGATCCGCACGTCCGCCCACGGCGATATCGACACCCGCCGCAGACGGGGGACGGTCAACACCTGCTCGATCCGATCGGTCAGCGGTTCGCAACACCCGTACCCGTTGAGGGCGAACGGTTCCAGCAGCTTCCGCTCGTACCGGAGCGCAAACTCCTCATGCTGGGCCGGGCCCACCCGCGCGAGTTCCTGGCTTTCGGCTGAAGCCCACATATCCCGCGGGAGAATCCGGTCGGGATCGTAGCCCGGCCGAGGGATCTCGTCGGTGTAGCCGACGCCGCCGGAGCTATGATAGGTCCCGTCGTTGTTGAGCGACAACAAATTCAGATCGAGGTACTGCCGAAGTATCGAGGCGTGCGCGTCGACGAAAAACCGCATGACCTTGTGCAGCAGATCGGGATGTTCGTACATGTCGACCATCATCTGCTCGAGGCCCCGATAATCGGTGTACTGCTTCATTAGATGGTAGGAAACGTTCGTCACGCCGGTGAGTCGAACGGACAGAATGTCGCCGAAGAGCTCCTCTGCAAACGCGAGCCGACGGGCGGATTCGTCCTCGTCGTGACGAATCCGCGGAACGTGCAACTTGTCGACGTCGGACTCTTCGAGAAGAACGGGAACGAACGACCACGAGCCGCGCGCGGTTGTGCTGGGCCGCCGTTTGACCTCGACTCCCCAACCGGTCGATTCGATCGCCTTGGAGACGACGAAATCGGCTTCCACGACGGTGTCGTCGGCGAAATGCTCATGGTAGTAGATGCGCCGTCTCAGATTCTCCTCGATCGTCCGCCCTTCGGGAGTAGTCGTCGACAACGACTCCGCCGGCAGAAGCTCGGTCCACGACCCTTCCGGGAATATCAGAATCATCGGGCGGGCGGGCTTGAGGCTGTTGTGGGCTTTCCACAACGAACGTCGTTCCTCTTGAATCGGGAGCGCCGCGATCTCTGCGACCCGCCGGGCAAGATCACGCAACAGGTTTCGTTCGGAGGCGGGAACGATACTCATACGCAAAGGATACACGGGGACCGGACAACGCGCAAGAAACGGTGTTCGAGCGATTTGCGCCAAACTTCAACGAGGCGTACACTCGTACGAGCACTTCAGGAGTTCGTTCATGAAGACTCTCTCACCGGTTGTCGTACTGGCGCTTGCGCTCGTCATCGGGTGCCGCAGTATTCCCGACACGACGGTTCCGCCCGAAGCGCCTCGCGGTTATGCGAACACACGGCTACTCGCGGCGGCTTTTGCGCTGGGCAGAATCGAGCTGGTGGACTTGGAACCCGATGTTCCCGATTCGGTCGCCGCGTACACCGGTATCGAGTATCGCCGCGCGGGGGACGTGTCGTTGCGGCTTGATCTGTATCGCCCGAAGGGTCTTGCGCGACCGGTTCCCGTGCTGGTCTTTGTTCACGGCGGGAGCTGGCGGAGTGGAAAGAGGAGCGACTACCTTCCCTACCTTATCGACTATGCGGAGAAAGGATACGTAACGGTCTCGATCTCATACCGTCTCATGCAGGACGCGATCTTTCCCGCGGCGATAAGCGACGTCCTGTGCGCGCTGACGTGGATCCGGGCGCACGCCGCCGAGTATATGATCGATCCCGACAGGATCGCGCTTATCGGTGGATCGGCGGGGGCTCATCTGGCAATGCTCGCCGCATACGCGCCCGATGAGACGTGGTCCGAGTGCGACGACGACCGGCCGCACAGTGAGATAAGGGCGGTGGTGGACTTCTACGGTCCCAGCGACTTTACGACCGACTTTGCGAGATCGCATCCGACGATCGAAAGCTTTCTGGGAACGACGTATCGGGACGACCCCGCGCTCTACGAGTGGGCCTCTCCGATCACCCATGTTACCCCCGACGATCCTCCGACGTTGATTTTCCACGGTACGATCGACGAGACGGTTCCGGTGAATCAATCGGACCTGCTTGCGCGGCGGCTCGATGAGGCGGGTGTGGCTTACGAATATCACCGGCTTGCCGGATGGCCGCACGCGATGGACGTCGCCGCGCGTGTCAATGAGTACTGTCGGTATTACATGGACGCCTTTTTTCGGCGGCACCTCGGTGAATAGAGGAGACGGATCGGTTTCGGCCCCGGGCGGCGTCAGCGATGTTCCGAACGCATCATGCGCAACAACTCTTCGGCGGCCGGAGACAGAGGCGCGCCCGACCGCCACGCCACCCCTATCGAGCGTGACGGAAGAGGAGGATCGAGCCGAAGCTCAAAGAGGTTTGCGGTCTCAAGTTCACGGGCGACGAACTCGCGAACGACCGCCGATATCCCAAGGCCGATGCGCGCGAACTCGATAAGCAGATCGACGCTTCCCAACTCGAACTCGGGCCGAAGGCGTATTCCGTGGGCGGCGAAATGAGCGTCGAGAAACCGCCGTGTGTTCGTGCCTTCTTCAAGCAACAACAACGGAAGTTCGGCGAGCCGCCGGTACGATACGGTCGTCGAAACAAACGCTTTGTCGCCGGCGACGAAGCAGTCGGTAATCGCGCGTACCGGCTCTACCTCGATGCCCGCTTCGTCGCACGGCATGTTTACCACGCCTATGTGGACCGTACTCCGACGCAAAAGCTCGGCGGTCTGCTCCGAGGTGCGATTGGTGATGCGAAGCGTGACGGCCGGATGAGCCGCGTGAAACCGCTCAAGATACGGCAGCAGATAGTGCCGGCAGAGCGTATCGCCCGCCGCTATATACAACTCGCCGCTCTCAAGCGCCGCCATGTCGGTCAACTCGCGCTCTGCGGCGGCTATCAGATTCAGCGCCCCTTCGACTCGAGGAAGAAGTCTGCGTCCTTCGGCGGTGAGCCCCATCCCCCGCGGAAGCCGATCGAAAAGTCGCACGCCGACCGACTCTTCGAGCCGCCGGATCGCCTGACTCACGGCGGATTGGGTAAGAAAGAGCCGACGCGCCGCGGCCGAGACGCTGCCCGAAACGGCAACCTGATAAAAGGTGCGATAGAGCTCGATGTCGACCTTCATCCGTGCCCCCGTAATATTATCAGGAGTAATACCCGACATAAGATATTTTCAGTTTCCTTATATCACATCCCGGCGTAGAATGCATCTTCGAGAAAGGAGGCTACACGATGGTACGAGCAGTGGTTGGATTGAACTGGGGAGACGAAGGCAAAGGACGGATGGTCGACTACTTCGCCGAGCGCGCCGACATCGTCGTTCGATTTCAGGGCGGCGACAACGCCGGGCATACCGTGAAGAATCAACACGGAAAGTTCGCGTTTCATAATTTCCCCTCGGGGATCTGCTATCCGAACGTGACGAACATCATCGCATCGGGGTCGGTGATCAACCCCGCCTCGTTTCTCGATGAGAAACGACAACTGCAGACCGCGGGGCTCTCCTGCGAGAGAATCCTCATTTCGGACCGGGCGACGGTTATTACCCCGTATCACCTGCTTCGCGAACGACTCGAGGAAGAAAGGCTCGCCGCCAAAAAGTACGGTTCGACGATGAGCGGCATCGCCCCCTCCTACGCCGACCGGTACGCGAAGAAGGGCATACAGGTGGGGGAGCTTCGGTTTCCCGATCATCTGCGGGAGCGGTTGCGCGATATCCTCGCGTACCAGAATATGATTCTTACCGGATGTTACGGGCACGATCCGCTCGATTTCGATTCGCTTTTCGAAACTCTTCTCGGCTACGGTGAAGCGCTTGCCCCCCACATCGCCGACGTGGCGCCCATTATCGAACGGGCGGTCGAGGACGACAAGGATATCATCCTCGAAGCGCAACTGGGCGCGCTCCGTGACGTGGGCCACGGAATTTATCCCTATACCACATCATCGTCGGTTCTCGCCGGCTACGCCGCGGCTTCGCTTCCGCTTGCGCCGAGAAGCATCCGGTCGATTACCGGGATTACCAAGGCGTACTCGACGTGCGTCGGCGCCGGGCCGTTCGTGACCGAGATTACCGGCGACCTCGCCGGTCGGATACGAGAGAAGGGGAAAGAATACGGGGCGAAAACCGGACGGCCGAGACGGATAGGCCATTTCGACGCGGTCGCTACCCGCTACGGTTGCAGGCTGCAGGGCGCCGACTCCATGGTCATCACGTGTCTCGACGTGCTGAGCGGCATGGGACCGCTCAAGATCTGCACCGCCTACGAGATAGACGGACAACGCCGCGAAGCTTTCCCCATCTATCCCGAACTCATCGCGGCCGCTCCCGTGTACGAAGAGTACGCCGGGTGGGATGAAGACATAACCGAGGTACGGGCGTTCGCCGACCTTCCGTCGAACGCACGGGAATACGTCGGTCGGGTGGAAGAACTCGTCGGAATAAGAGCGGCGTATATCTCCGTCGGACCGGAACGTGAGGCGCTTATCCGCAGGTAACTCGGCCGGCGCGCGACGCAACGGCGAGGCGGTCTCTCAGCTTCCGGAACGGTCGAGCCATGCCTCGTCGTAGACGTACATGTCCAGATCGCTGCACGCCGGCCGCTGCGCACGAAAATGCGAAACGCATGAGAGAATGCGACCGTCGGGCAACTGGATCAGATCATGGTTGCTCAGTTGATTCAGACCCGTTTCGTCGGCAAGAACACGCGGGGAGTCCCACGACCGTCCGCCGTCGCCGCTGAGCGCGGCAACGAGCGGGTACCGCGGACGTTGCTCGCTCGACGACACGTTGTTCCACACCAGCAGCAATCTTCCCGACTGCAGCCGGATCATTTTCGGCATCGATTCGACGCTGGGTATCGAGCTTTTGTCCGGACCGTCCCAGGTTCTCCCGTAGTCGAACGAGCGCATCTGGTAGAGGAATCCGCTCTTGGTCCGCATGACGCAGTAGAGTTCTCCGTCATCGAGCTCGGCTATCCACGGCTCCATCGCGCCGCGAGGTTCAGGCACCGTAAAGTCGAAGTCCTTCCGCCACGTCCGCCCGCCGTCGACCGACCGCAGAACGACCGCGTGAAAACGTTGAGGATTGCGGTGGTCGGGATGCAGATACGCCGCGGTGAGCAGGATCTCTCCGTTGGCAAGCTGCATGAGCTGATAGGGCGCACCGTGGAACGGCGGAGCGTCTCTTCCCACGACGAGTTTCGGAGGAATCTCGCGTGCTTCGCTCCAGCTCACTCCGCCGTCGACGGAAGTGCGAACGAAGATTCTCCGCGACGTCGCGCCGTAGTCCGCCCACCGCGTTACTCTTTCGAATCTGCGGTCCTCCTCGGCGCCGACGAAATGTCCTTCGGCGAAAGGCATAATCACCGTGTCGGTACCGCGCACCTGCAGAAGAGACGCGTGAGAGACGACCGCGTTGGGCGCCTTCATCCAAAGACACGGATCGGCCCATGTTTCTCCGTTGTCCGAAGACACCGAGAAAACGGTGGCGCCGTCGTTGCTGCACTCCTGGATATCGTATACACCCCACACCATGAAGAGCCTCCCGTCGGGGAAACGATAGAGAGTAGGGCCCTGATGAAAGTTCCATCCTATTCCGCCGCGGACAAAAGTGACGCGGGTAATGTCGCCGGGACAATACTCTACTTCCGGAATCGCGGTTCTCTGCACAATCGTCCTCCTCGCCGGGCAGATTCCATGATAGAGAATCGCCCCGTCAAATGCAAACTCTAGTGCCTGCACCACCCTCCCCCGCGTCGGGGTTCCAGGGAAACCGACGTTGAGTCTGCCGTGCGAGGCGGCGCTGAAATCGGACCACCGAATTCGGGAGCGCTCCTTTCCATCGTCGCACATCCACGATAGACTACCATTTCAATGAGCAATCCTCCGTCCGGCCGTCCGACGGCGCATCGGCTGCGACGCGTCGTACCGGCGACGATATCGGTCGGCGCCGCGGTCGTCTTACTGGTTCTCCTCATCCCGCGCGAAAACGAAAGGTTTTATGTCGAAGCGATCGAAAAACGCCGAAGCGATATCGACTCTTTTCTGCGGTTCTCCTCCGATTCGCCGCTTCCTGCAGCCGAAAAACGGCTCTTCTCCGGGCTTTCCTATTTTCCGATCGACCCGCGGTATCGAGTCGTCGCGTCGCTGGAACTTATTGACGATGCGCCGACCGTACCGATACCGACGACCGGAGAGACCGAAGATGTCTACGAACGGTACGCGTGGGCGGGGTTTGATCTTTTCGGCGAACATGTTCGTCTGCTGCTGCTGCGCGGTCTCAACGCGAGTCCTTCGAACAGACTCTTTCTCGCCTTTACCGATGCAACGAACGGGAACGAGACCTATGCCGGGGGTCGGTACATCGATCTCTACGTGACCGAGGTCGACACGATCGTCATCGATTTCAACCGGGCGTACAACCCCTACTGCGTCTACGACCCTTCGTACGTGTGCCCGCTCGCTCCGCCGGAGAATCGCCTGCCGATTCGAATCGAGGCGGGCGAACGAATCTTCGTTCCGAAAGCATCGTAGGGTCCCGGCGACACCCGTCGGACGCGGCACCTTCGACGCGCACATTTCTCGATATGACAAGCCTATCAGATTCCTGATTCGACACTTCGCAATCTTGACATACTCTCTGGGATATGGTAAGCTCCCCGTATGAAAATTCCTCGAAGCATATTCATAGCGACGATCGCCGTTCTCGCGCTCGCACCGGCGCTTCTCGTCGGCTGTTCCGGTCGGGTAAAAAAAGTCGAGAGCGAATCCATATTCGACACCGCGCGCAGTAAACGACCTTCGGCGGCGAAGGTGCGCGGTCTCGACGCCAAGGCGGCGTTGTCGGTCGCCAACGAGTGGGGACCCGGTGAAAAAGGCGTCACATCGTTCGTCGATCAGAGAAAAGTCGGTTTTACTTTTTCGGGCGGAGACGCGGTCGAGATTCCGTTGCCCGAATCGCAGATGGTAATCG
>JAJRYZ010000137.1 GCA_024275515.1 Spirochaetota bacterium | reverse complement strand
ATCATCCACGCAGGTCTCGGTTCGGCGACCCCCGGCGACCCCTATTGAGAACAGGAACTCTCATTATGAGACCGAAAGCTGCGTTCGCTTCGGCGCTCTCTGACGTTTCGCCGGTCAGGACCGACAAATCGCCACGAGAGCGTCTTGTTTGCGCACCGCAGCCAGGCAATTCTCGCTATGGCTTGCCATATCGAGAATTGCTCTATTGAGAATCGTTTCAATCGTCCGAACCGTTCTGCGGCGCCGGCGGGTGCATCGGGAATAACGGGCCGGCGTGATTGTCATCGAGCCTCCGGGATGATAGCCTCGGTAGATATGAAACAGAGCTGGAAGAGAATCGAACCCGAAACGATCCGGGAAAACCCGTTTACGCTGATCGGGACCGAATGGATGCTCATTACCGCCGGCACCATCGAAAAATGGAATACAATGACCGCGTCGTGGGGCGGAGTCTGCGTTCTGTGGAGCAAGAACGTCACCTTCTGTTTCGTCCGTCCGACGAGATACACCTTCGAGTTCATGAACTCCGCCGATCGCTACACGCTGTCGTTCTTTTCCAAACGCTACAAGCCGGCCCTTCAGTACTGCGGCGCCCACTCCGGCCGCGACGTCGACAAGGCGGCCGAAACCGGACTTGCGCCGACCGAGGTCGCCGATTCGGCGGTCTCTTTCGAGCAGGCCCGCCTGGTGTTCGTGTGCCGGAAACTCCATCAACAGGACATCGATCCCGGCTGTTTCGTCGACGAAACCATCGATCTGAACTACGCCGAGAAGGACTATCATCGAATGTACATCGGCGAGGTGGAAAGCTGCCTGATCGGGGAGTGATTCCGTTTTTCGACCGATCGACCGATGCGACGGCCCGGTTCGTCTTTCCGTCGGAGATCGCCGCCGAGTACTGGCGCAGGTTCGCCGCGACGTTCGGCGAGCGCCGGGCGATTCGGACCGACCGGTTCATGTCGTGGGACACGTTCAAGGAACGCTACTTGTCGAGTCGCAGAGACGAGGCGCCGGCGAATCGCGTCGTTCGTCGAATCTTTGCCTCCGAGCTCTGTTCCGAAATCGAGGCTCGCGGCGGGTACCGGTCGCTGGTTCCGGAGGCTCACGCCGGAAACGCGCGTAGATTCGCCGCGGACATCGTCGCGATTCTGCCTTCTCTTGCGTATCTCGTACGAGACGCCCAGGCCGGCGCGATCGAGCTTCGCGGCGAGGCGGCCTCGGACCTCTTTCGCCTTTTTCGCCGCTACACCGGTTACCTCTGCGAACACCGGCTGTTCGAGCCGACCTATCTCGATACCGAGCGTCTCGCGGCGGACTACCCGGTGGTCCTCGTCTTCCCCCGGCTGATAGACGATTTTTCGCGGTTCGCACCGCAGGTCGAGCACGCCGAGATCGTCGATCAGCCGGCGACCTCGTCGTACGAGCTTCGCCGGTTCGACAACACGCTTTCCGAACTCGACCGGTTGTGCGAATCGATTGTCGCGCTGCTTCGAAACGGCGTTCATCCGGAGGAGATCGCGGTTTCGGTCGTCGGTCTCGATGAGATCGCCGGTATGCTCGAAGAGGCGGCCCGAATCCGCTCGCTTCCGATCGACCTTCGCGCCGGCAAACCGCTCGCCCGTTATCCCGCCGGCAACCTCTTCGAGCGGATTCAAATATGCGCGAACTCGGGATTCGATCTGGAACGATTCAAACCCCTGCTCCTCGACCCGCGGATCCCGTGGGTCAACCGGGAATACAACGCGCGGCTCATCCGCGCCGGCATCGACACCAGATGCGGGCGAAACGGCGTCCGCGACGCGTGGCTCGATCGGCTCGAACGGCGTGATCGGCCGGGCGCGGGCCGGATCGCCGGGTACTACCGGGCGCTGAGAAACGCGATTCGCGCGATGATCGATGCGCCGACGGTTCGTGAGTTGCGGAGGTCGGTACTCGCGTTCGTAAACGGGTTTCTCGATTCGAGCAGGCTCGATCCGGCGCGTCTACGGGTGTTCGAAGCGGTCATCGGCGAGCTCGCGCCGCTTGAGGCGACGGCGTCGATGCTCGGAGACCCGCCGCATCTGTCGCCGTACGCTCTGTGGCTCGAGGAGCTCGCCGAGCACGTCTACGTCGAGCGCAGCTCGCACCTCGCCGTGCCGGTGTATCCGTACCGCGTCGCCGCGGGGATCTATCCCGCCTACCACTTCGTGGTGAACGCGGCGGACCAACGCGTACGGGTTGAGGACCGGCGGTTTCCCTTTCTCCCCGCGCACGCGAGGGGGCGGGGGCTCGACGTCCGACACGACAGGACCGCCGCTTTTCTCCGTGCGTACTCGATCTCGGGATCGCGCGTGCTTTTCTCGGCCGCCCGGACGGGCCTCGCCGGACCGATGACGCTGCCGACGGAACTGTTCGACCGGCCCGGCGCGGAGCCGGACCCGGCCGGCGTTGCCGCCGCCGATTCCGCCCCGGACGGAACGTCGGCGATCGACCCGTTCGTCGTCGAGCGCGGCTACTGGCGCGGCGGCGCCCCCGGACCGCTCTATCCGGTTCAGCGGTTGGGGTTTCTCCGCAGCCGTCGAGACGCCGACGCCGGAGCGAACGCCTCCGATCGGAGCGAACCGCTGAATCTTGTCCGGCAGGTGAACCTCGACCCGGTATTGAACGACCGCCTCGCCGCGCGCCGGCGCGACGAAGACGGCCGCATCGTGGTGTCGCCGACCGGGCTCGACGCGTGGTCGGCGTGCCGTTTCCGCTACCTGGTTTCGTACGTCCTCGGGATCGACGAGCCGACGTACCGCGTTTCTCCGATCGATTCCATGCTTGAAGGCGAAGCGCTGCACCTTCTCGTCGAAAAGCTGTTCGACAGGATCGGAGCGGCCGACGCGGACGGTCTCGACCCCGGATCGCTCGACGAGTATCGCGAATGCGCCGATGAGCTTCTGGCCGACTTCGCGCACCATTCCCTCGAGCGATTCCCGCAACCGAACGCGTTGCTGCTCGACGAGCGGATCGAGGCGTTCAGGGCGGCGCTTTACGGTGTTCTCGCGTGGGAGGCCGAAAGTCGCCGGCGCGTCGTCGCGGTCGAGCGGGACTACACGGTCGTGCTTGGAGACGTCGTGGTGCGCGGACGAATCGACAGAGTTTCAGGAGACGACGGAACGGTCGTCGTCGTCGACTACAAGCGAAGCACGATACCCTCCCGCGGCGACCTCTTACCCTACGAGAACGCGAAGACTCGTCAGATCCCGCTCTACGTCCTTTTCGTCGAGCGGGACGGAAAGACCGTGTCCGGCGCCTACTACTACAGCCTGCTCAAGGGAAACGCGGCGCCGGTGTACGTCGAGGGGGCAAAATCGTGGTTCAACCGGGAAACGCTCGATGAGTTTATCGAGGCGTCGAAAGCGGCGGCTCGAGAGATGGCGCACACCATCGTCTCGGGCGATTACCGGGCGCCGGTCGGTTCGACGGCGTGCGAAAGCTGTCGTCTCCGGGCGGTCTGTCGTCGACGATACGCTATCCGATGAATGGAACCGATCATGACGGATAAAAACTCCGAAGACACGGTGCGACTCGATCGGTACCAACGCGACGCGATCGCGGTTACCTCAAACGCCGTCGTCGCCGCCGGGGCGGGATCGGGGAAAACAACCGTCCTGGCGCGTCGGTATATCGAGCTTATCCGAAGCAACCGCGCCGATGCGTCGTCAATTCTTGCGCTCACCTTTACGCGAAAAGCCGCGGCCGAGATGCGTGAACGCGTTTATCGGTTGCTGACGGCCGAGAGGGACGATCCCGCCGTGGCGAAAGCGCTTGCTTCTTTCGATGACGCGCAGATTTCCACTCTCGACAGCTTCTGTCTGCAGATCGCTCGCGAACGGCCCGGTCGGTTCGGTGTTCCATCCGGCTTTGTGATAGACGAGGATCGGGTAACCGAAGCCGGGAGGGAGCAGGCGGTGCGATTCATGACGAGTCGTGTCGACGACCCTAATATGAAGCAATTCGTTCGGGCGAACGGTTACGAATCGGTGCTTGAGAAGTTCTTCCTGCCGATCGCGACTTCCTATCTGAGCCTGGCGGTCGAGCACGACTTCGAGGCGATGTTCGAGGCGCAGACGGCCGAGCTCGAGACGAGACTCCTCGATAATTGCCGCGAGATCAGTCGTCTGAGGGACGAAATCGTGGCGGTCGACCCCGGGGCGGGGGCTTCCGCGCGCAAGGCTCGGGAGGTTATCGTCGCAACAGCCGATCCGCTCGAACTGTTTCGGGCATCGCGCTACGAAAAGCTCGCCGAGGAGCTCGATGCGGCCGTGCTCCGGAAGGTGGGCGCCGGGGCGAAGAACCCGGAGCTTCTGCGGCTGCGGGAGCTTATTCTGAGTTACCGGGAGCTCAGATTGCAGGCGGCGGGAATGGCCGGAACGATGGCCGACCGCGACCTGATCAGGGGCGTCATGCTCATGTGCGAAGAGTTCAGGCGGCGAGTACTCGCCAACCGCTGCGACCTCGGCGTCTGCTCGTACTCCGACGTGGCTCGGATGTCGGTGGCCGTCCTTCGCGACGATCTTTCGGTTCGTGAGTTCTATAAGCTCAGATTTCGCTACATCATGATCGACGAGTTTCAGGACAACAACGGCGATCAACGCGATCTGCTTTATCTTCTGGCCGAGAAGCCGGGAGAGGGGTCCGTCGGGACGATACCGTCGGCCGCGGACCTCGATCCGGAAAAACTGTTCTTCGTCGGCGATCAGAAGCAATCGATCTACCGGTTCCGCGGCGCGGACGTCGGCGTGTTCAAATCGCTTACCAGGGAGATGGAGCGGGCGGGCGGAAGCGGGTTGGTCCTGCCGGTAAACTACCGAAGCTCTCCCGAGCTGATCGAGTTCTTCAACACACTGTTCGGCGCGATCATGCGCGACGCCGAGGAAGCCTACGAAGCGAGCTTCGAGGAGCTCGCGCCTCGGGAGGCGATGCCGGGTGAACGTGGTTTGGTTCGGCTGCTCTACAAGCCGTACGATCCCGAGCGTGATCCGGACACGGCTCATTCGGACGACGCCGAGGCGTTCGCTCTGGCCCGGCTGATCTCACAGATCGTCGGCGCCGAAAAAATCCCCGACGGGTCCGGCGGAATGAGGTTTATCGAATATGACGACGTGGCGATCATCATGCGCTCGACGAGCAACCAGATCCGGTATGAGCGCGCGCTTCGCGCGTTCGGCGTTCCCTATACCGTCGAGAGTTCGCGATCGCTCTTTATCGAAACGGTGTTCAATGATGTTTACTCGCTCCTTCAGATAGTCGTTTATCCCGACGACCCGACCGCATACCTCGCACTACTCCGTTCCCCGCTGGTCGGGCTCTCCGACGCCGCTTCGATGCGGCTGATGCTCTCTTTCGTCAAAGCGTTTGACCACGATGAGACTCTGCTCGCAGAGTTCGACCGGCGCGACCGGCGACGCTACGACGCCGGGCGCGAGATGTTCACCCGTGTTTCCTCGCTGGCGGCCACCGAGCCCATCGCGCGAATCGTAAGTGAGATCTGGTACGAGTTCGGGTATCGGTACGTGCTGCTGACCCGGCCGGTGTATCACGGCTATCTGGACCATTATCGTTATCTGCGCCGACTCGCGGCGACGGCCGATGAGAGGGGGGATTCGCTCGTCGCTTTTCTCGACTTTTTGAGGGATAACCTCGGCCGCTACGAACGGCTTCCGGAGCTCGATATCCTCAGGCGCGAGACGAGCGGTGTCCGCATAATGACGATCCACAAAGCGAAGGGGCTCGAGTTTCCGGTGGTCTTCTACGCGAATACCGGCAACCGGGGCGGACAACGCGAGGCGACCGCGCCGTTCTACGTGTCCGACGAGTTCGGGCTGACCGTCAACATCAAACGGAGCGGTCGTCGGAACTACTTCTACGAAAGCGCGTGGAACGAAACTATGCGCAAAGAGCTTGCCGAGTCGAAACGTCTCGCCTACGTGGCGTGCACCCGGGCGCGATACCGCCTCTATATTTCGGGATGCCACAACGTGCGGAACCGGGACGTCGAGTCGGTTCATCTCAACATGATTCTCCGCGCGCTGGGATGGGACGGTCGGCAACCCGTGGAAGAGGTCGAGAAGATCAAACCCTATCTTCAGGTGATACCCGATGTCCCCGAGCGGGAGCTGTACGTGACCCGCGACGCGAAGACTCCGAGAGACGTCGATGAGGCGGCGCGCCGTTACGCCACCGCGCCGGTCGTCTCTCTTCCGTCGCCGGAACGTAGGGAGTGGTCGGTGAGCGAAGTGGAACAGTGGGTCCACGAACGGTACGGCTTCGACGCGACGATCGTCGAGGTCGACCGCGACGAGACGCCGGCGGTCCCGGGAACCGTCGATGAGGCGAGCGGTTCGAAATCCGGGTCGCCGGATTTAGAACCGCCGCCCGAAGTCACCGAAAGCGCGCCCTTTTCGTGGCGATTGGTCGGTTCATCCGGCGACATCGCAGAAAAGGTTGAATCGACCGATGCACCAAGCGGCCACATTCCGAACTCCTGCGATGAGGCGGTTTTCGGCTCTCTCTGCCACGCGATGCTCGCGCAGCGGATCGGCGGATGCTCGCGGGAGGCGGTCGACCGAATCATTCGGGGTCTGAATCCGGACGCCCGCGACGAGGTGGAACGCGCCGCTCGCAGCCTGTGCGACGCGGCTATCGGCGGACCGCTGCGCTCCTTTCTCGAGTCGGCGCGGCAGGTCGAGGTCGAAGTGCCGTTTACGCTGCGGGCGACCCCGCGTGTGCGCGTGCGTGGTCGAATCGACTGCATTGTTGACACCGGAGACGGCGTTGCTATACTTGATTTCAAAACCGACACGGTCATCCGTCCCGGCGAATACCTGTGCCAGATGCTGCTCTACCTGCAAGCTGCAGCGGATTGGTACGCGCAGCCGATACGTCTGTTCCTGGTCTACCTGCGACGGGGACGGGTGGTGGAGCTTTCCGGTTCCGACGAGAGGAGTCGAGGCGCATCGACTCCGATATGGTCGTATCCCTGGGAAGTCGAAGGAGAGGCCGATGATGGGTTGGTTTGAGGGTCTTAATCACGTCGTACAGGCTCTTATCGCGACTTGCTTTACCTGGTTCGTTACCGCTCTAGGCGCGGCGATGGTGTTCTTTTTCAAGCGCATCAATCGGACCGTCCTGGATGCTATGATGGGCTTCGCCGGCGGCGTGATGATCGCCGCGAGTTTCTGGTCACTGTTGAATCCCGCCATCGACATGGCCGAAAAAATGGGGCAGACACCGTGGATCCCCGCCGTCCTCGGATTCATAGCGGGCGGCGCGTTCCTCTGGGTCGCCGACAGAATCATACCGCACCTGCACGCGGGCCAACCCCCGGCGCGCGTCGAAGGCGTAAAGTCGAGCTTCGAGCGAAGCGTTCTGCTGGTGCTCGCGATTACACTGCATAACATTCCCGAAGGACTCGCCGTCGGCGTCGCTTTCGGCGCGCTCGCGGCGAATATCCCGTCCGCCTCGCTTGCCGGCGCCGTCGCGCTCGCGATCGGCATCGGGCTGCAAAACTTCCCCGAAGGAAGCTCGGTGTCGGTGCCTCTCCGTCGAGAGGGGTTCAGTCGCGGCAAAGCTTTCCTCTACGGTCAGGCGTCGGGACTTGTCGAGCCTTTCGCCGGCGTGTTGGGGGCGGTTTCGGTCGTGCTCATCCGTCCGATACTTCCCTACGCGCTCGCCTTCGCGGCCGGAGCGATGATATATGTCGTTGTCGAAGAGTTGATACCCGAATCGCAGACCGAACATACCGACGTCGCGACAATCGGTGCAATGGCCGGGTTTGCGGTAATGATGACGATGGACGTCGCACTCGGCTGAATGCGGCGATTCTCAATTCGGGTCGCCACAATGAGAACAGGAACTCGAAATATGGCCGCTTGGTGCATCGGCCGCTTCAACGTTTTCCGGCGTTTAGCCGGAAGAACCGACGAATCGCCACGAAAACGGCGGGTCTCTACGACGAACCGCTTTGCCGGCGGTTCCAGACCGATTCGGCGAGGACCGCCGCTCCGACCAGGTTCGCGTTGCTGCCGCGTTCGTCGACGACCGACGGGCGAAGATAGTTGAGAATGCCCAGACGGTGAAGCGCCCGTTGGGTCGAAGGGCCGAAGTAGGGGAGCGCATAGCTCGGTTTCCCGCCCAGACAGATCGGGAGGTTTTCCGGCATGCCGTCCCGGTAGGCGCGCCTCAGCATAATCCGGGTTGCGCGCGCCAGCACCTTTCCGTAGAGCCTGTCGGTGTTGATCGCCGCTTCGACGCGCATGCTCGATAGTTTGTCGATGTAGTGGCCGGCGGTCGAAGCGTCCTTGAGGAAGTCGCATTCGCCGGTGTCGAGAAAACGTTCGTAGTAGTCGTCGTCCCCGACCAGCGTACGAAACAGTCTGAGCCGACCCGGGCCCGAGAGTATCACTTCGGCGCGGATCGAATCGCGATCTCCCCCCGGACCGGTTATCACGCCGCCGGGCGGATCGAGATCCTCGACGGCGATCCGTTCGAAGAGCTCGTACGACGCGTTTACCTCGTGAAAAAGCATCTTGAGCATGAGTTTGTCGAGAGGAATCGCGTATCCCGGTTCGTTGGTGTAGTGCAGACTGGCGTCGTCTCCGTCCCAGTCGTTGGCGGGGAATCGAACGGTTCCGTCGCGGGTAATCCAGGCGCCGCCCCAGCCGCCCCCGAACACCCAATAGAGCAACTCGAGCTTGAGCACGCTCCATTCGGCCAGGGCGCCGGCGTTCGCGTCGTTTTCGATGCCCACTGGCACGCCGAAATGCTCTTCGAGGTGTGCGCGAAGGTTGTGCCCGTTGAAGTGGCGATGGTTGGTCACGAGTTGAAACTCGCCGTCGGATCTGAGAATTCCCGCGCACGCGATCCCGATCGCTTTTATGCGGTCGAAAGAAAGCCCCGCTTTCGATATGAAGGCCTTGAGATGATCGATGAGTCTCTCGGCGAACGACTCGTACGACTGCCCGTACTCGTTGCGGTGAAGCATCGTCTCGGCGACGGTCGTGTGCACCGTTTTGAACAGAGCTATCTTCGCTCCCTGCCCCGTGCCGATATCGATCGCCAAAAAATGATCGGTCACACCCAAACTCCTTGCACGGCGGTTACGCCGGTGATTCTGATTCCGTACCGACGCCTCGCCTTTCGGTCACGCATTCAACATATCGCAAATCGTCTCCTGAAGCTCGGCGACTATTCTATCCCGCTCGTGGCGATATCCGTTCGCCGGGCGGTAGTGAATCGGCGGCGCGAACCGCACCTGGTCGCGGCGTCGGCTGACGGCAACCGGATAGAAGCGGACGCAGCGGCCGTTCAGTTCGAAGTAGCGGCGCGCGATCGCGACGAACCCGGTATCGAACCGATCGAGCGTCTCGTTGTACGCTTCGTCGCTGATTTCAGGGAAGACGAGCAGCCATCGACCCGCGTCGAGATAGCGGCAGCTTTCTGCGATGGTCGTGCTGATTCTTCTGCTTCCCCGGTACACCGCGATCGCCTGCAGCGATTGCATCAAGACCACGCAGACACGACCGATAAGCCGCGCAAGCCAGGTGCTCAACGGCGGCGCGAGCGAGAGTTCCTTTCGGACGAAATCGTACTCGATGTAGTTGGCCGCCCGCGTTCTGTCTACGATCTCGTGCGTCACCCACGGATAGGCGGAAAAAGGCAGAAAGAGCATGAGAGCGATCGGACCGTAGGAGCCCTGGTGATTTGCGACAAAGATCGAGGGACCCGACGGATCGACGACGTCGAAATCGAGCAACTTCGGGCGGCGATACGCGAGCCTGAGGACGCGCGCCACAAGCGTGAACAGCACGGTTACGGCGCGGCATTTACCAGTAAATGAGATTGCCACCGTAGGTGAGACCCCCGCCGAACCCGATGGTGAGTATCAGATCTCCGCGAGACAGCAGGTGGTTGTTGACGATCTCGTTGAGCGCGATGGGTATACTCGCCGCCGAGGTGTTGGCGTATCTGTCCATATTGGTATAGAAGAGCTTTTCCGGCAGTCCCATTCGTCTTCCCGCCGCCGTAATGATACGAATATTCGCCTGATGCGGTACGACGAATCGGATCTTGCTGCGCCCCTGCGGGACGTCGTGCAGCAGGTCGTCGACTATGTCGCACAGCGCCTTGACGGCGAAAGTGTAGACTTTTCTACCGTTCATTCGTATGACCGAGTCGACGTAGAGATACTCCGCGCCGCTTCCTTGAGATTTCAAGAAACCGTGAGCGATCCGGCTCGGCCCATGATCGGCCGCCCGCGAAACGACGACCGCCCCGGCGCCGTCTCCGAACAGAACGCAGGTGTTTCGATCGCTCCAGTCGACGATGCGCGAAAGCACTTCGGCGCCGATAACCAGCACCGTTTGCGCGCTCCCCGATTCGACGAAGGCGCGGGCGGTTTCCAACCCGTAGATAAAGCCCGTACAAGCCGCCGACAGATCCATGGCGCCGGCGTTTTTCGCGCCGATCTTCTCCTGAACGATCGATGCGGTCGAGGGAAACCCGGCGAAGTCGGGAGTCGATGTGGCGAGAAGTATCAGGTCGATCTCTTCGGCCGGCCGCGAGGAAGACTCAAGAGCGCGTTCGGCGGCCCTGCAGGCGAGGTCGGAGGCGCGCTCATTGTCGGAGGCCAGATGTCTTTCCCTGATTCCCGTGTGCGACAGGATCCACTCATTCGAGGTGTCGACCATCTTGGAGAGTTCGTCGTTGGTCATGACGCGATCGGGTATGTACGCTCCGACCGACTCAATGAATGCATGCAACCTGAAAAACCCTCCGCGCAGACCCGGCATCGCGACGTTCGAAGGCAATCTTAAAGGTACTATTTTAGTCGGTCAAGCCGCGCGGCCGACCACGATTGCGGGCGAAGAAGCAAAAAAAGCGGTAAGTTTTAGTGAAATCGTACCGTAACTAGAACAAGGAGCCAAGTCTGTTCATATGAATCTAGTCGGTGTTATCAGCTCGGATGAATCGGTAAACGAGATTGTCCGGACCGAAATCGGGGAAGCTTTCAGGGACCAGTTTATGCTCGCTTTCCCGAAAGAAGACGAAGTCCTTGAGTTTCTCAATTTCGACCTGCCCGAGATAGTCATCTGTAATTTCTCCGATCCCGCCATCGACGTCGATTCGATCATCCAGCAGGTTCGCGACGATGCGTGGCTTCACAACTTCGGCATCGTCGGTGTTTTCGATCCACAGCAGTTTAGCGAGGAAGTGCTGCTGAAAAAACTGCAGAATGTAAACATCCTTGCTTTGCTCAATCGCGACCGGATCCGGTCGCACATCGCGAAGAGCGTCCAGATCATCAGCGAGAATCGCCAGATCATTTTCCAAAACGAGTTGTCGAGCCGCTTCTTCGAACGTGCTTCCGGCTCGTTCACTATCGACAACGACATCCTCGCCGCTTCCATCTACGCCGGTATCGCCGCGACGATGCTTGCGCAGCGCGGCTATATCAACCCCGACACCAAGATGCAGCTTCAGCTCTGCCTTTCCGAGCTGCTGGTCAACGGTATCGAACACGGCAATTGCGGCATCACCTACGAGGAAAAGTCGGCCTTTCTCGAGAAGGGGCTCGGCGTGGTCGATTTGATCGCGGAGAAATGCAAAGACCCGAAGATCGCGGCGCGGCGCGTCAGATTCGAGTACGATATTCAGCCGCACGAGACCCGGTTCGTCATACGAGACGAAGGCGACGGATTCGACGTGAGCGGTCTGACCGAGAAACTCAAAACCGAAGGCGAGATGTCGTTGCACGGACGCGGCATCCGGATGGCCGCCGCGCTCGCGACCAAGCTCGCATACAACCGGAAAGGCAATACGGTCGTCATGCTGTTCCCCCACGAAGAAGCGGTAACCAGGAACGCTCCCGCGGGATTCTCCGACGAGGAGGTGCTCGTGGTGAAGAAGGGCGACATTATCTTCCGGGAGGGAGAGTCGAGCAATTTTCTCTACTACATTTCGAGTGGGACCTTCAGCGTGTTCGCCAAGGCGCGTCACGTCGGGATGCTGAGCCCGGCCGATATCTTCGTCGGAGAAATGTCGTTTCTTCTGAACAATCAACGAAGCGCCACCGTCCGCGCCGAGCAGGACGGAAAACTCATCAAGATATCACGCAAGTCTTTCGTTTCGGTAATCAAAGAGTTCCCGCACTACGGGATCTTTCTGTCCAAGCTGCTCGCGCGAAAACTGGTTCGGGCCAATGTCCGCAACGTGCTGACGCAGCAACGGCTGCGGCAGAGAGAGCGACCGGCTAGTACCTGACGCGATTCTCCATCGATTCGAACTCCCGGAACAGCTCCAGGCACTCATCCCGCGCCTCGTTCCGCTCGGTGTAATCACCCCGCTCCCGCTCCCCGGCGAGTATCCGGTAGAGCAGCTCGTCGTCGAACCCGATCGCCGCCGCGTCGAAGCGGGTGCAGCCGTACACGACATTGCGTATCCGCGCCCAGTGGATCGCGGAGCGGCACATCGGACACGGCTCACAGGTGGTGTAGAGCGTGCACTCGGAGAGATCGTACTTCCCGAGCGACGCGCCGGCTTTCCTTATCGCAACGATTTCGGCATGAGCGGTGGGATCGTTGCCCGAGACTACGCAGTTGTGACCCGAGGCGACGACTTCTCCCGCCCGCACGACGACCGCGCCGAACGGTCCCCCTTCGAGATTGCGAATGCCCCGGTAGGCTTCCTGAACGGCCAGTTTCATGAATCGGTCCATGTACGCATCATATTACATGCACGGTTGCCGTGAATCGACTTTTGCTTTATACAGGTGGGAACAAAGGAGTAACGATGAATCCGGAATACGACGACATTCTGCGAAGCAAGATGAGCGAGTCGAGCTACTCGAAGCTGACGGCGCTGGAGAACAGGAAGCTCTATGATTTCGTAGGGTTTTTCGCCAAACACTGTAATCCCAAAAGCGTCTACATGTGCGACGACGGCGCCGAGGACGAGGCGTACGTCCGTACGATGTCGCTCAAGCTGGGCGAAGAGAAACCACTTGCCAAGGACGGGCAGACGATTCATTACGACGGGTACGGTGATCAGGCGAGAGATCGAACCAACACCCGCTACATCGTTTTCAAGGAAAACCTCGAGCGCATGAAATCGCTCAACAGCGTCGAGTACGAGCAGGCGCACGGCGAGATCCTCGATATCGCCGAAAACATCATGGAGGGTAAGGACGCCGTCGTTAAGCTTTTCTGCGAAGGACCAGCGTTCAGCGAGTTTACGCGTCCCTGCGTTCAGTTCACCGATTCATGGTACGTGGCACACTCCGAGTAGATCCTCTATCGGAAGGCCTACGAGCATTTCATGCAAATGGAGGATAAGGACGACTTCTACCGCTTTATCCACTCGGCCGGCAAACTCGACGAACGCGGTTGTTCGGTGAATCTCGATAAACGCCGCATCTATATGGACACCCAGAACAACATCGTCTATTCGATGAACGCGCAGTACGCGGGGAACTCGGTCGGCCTCAAAAAACACTCGATGCGCCTCGCGATCCATCAATCGGGTCGACAGGGGTGGCTCTGTGAACACATGTTCGTCATGGCCACGGTCAACGAGAAGAAGAATCGACGCACCTATTTCTGCGGCGCCTATCCGTCGGCGTGCGGCAAGACTTCGACCGCGATGATCCCCGGCGAATTGGTGGTGGGCGACGATATCGCCTACTTTCGCAATATCGACGGCGAATATCGCGCGGTCAATGTCGAGCAGGGCATTTTCGGGATCATCAAAGACGTCAACGAAAAGGACGACCCGGTGATTTTCGGGAATCTCATGAAATCGCACGAGCTGATCTTCTCGAACGTGCTGGTCGGGCCGGACAACGAACCGTACTGGCTGAATATGGGAATCGAAGCTCCAAAGAGCGGTTCGAACCATTCCGGGCCGGATTGGCACGAAGGAAAGACCGACGCCGACGGGAAAGAGATTCCGCTTGCGCATCCGAACTCGCGCTACACGATGCGGCTCGACTATCTGGAGAACTTCGACCGGGAGGGATTCGAAGATAAACGGGGCGTCAAGGTCGAAGGGCTTTTGTACGGGGGGCGCGACTCGGATACGACGGTCCCCGTGGAAGAAGCGAAGTCATACGAGCAAGGCATAGTCCTCAAGGCGGCGACTCTGGAGTCGGAGACGACGTCGGCGACCCTCGGAAAAGAAGGCGTTCGACGGATAGACCCGATGGCCAACCTCGATTTCGTGTAGTATCCGCTCGGCGAGTACCTCAGCAACAACCTCTCCTTCGTAAAGGGGATGAGAGAAACGCCGAAGGTCTTTTCAACCAACTATTTCCTTCTCGATGAGTCGGGGAATTTCGCTACCAGCAAACTCGCAAAGAAGGTGTGGTTGCACTGGGCCGAGGGCAGGATTCACGGAGAGTATGAGGCTTATGAGACTCCGACGGGGTACATACCAAAGTACGAGGACCTCAAATCGTTGTTTAAGGAGCTCATCGGCGAAGAGTACGACGAGGCCGGCTACACCGAGCAATTCTCGTTTCGCTGCGACGCCTGGATCGCCAAGCTCAACCGCGTTATCGAGTGGTACCGAAAGATGGATCCCAACACGCCTTCCGACATTTTCAGGCAGTGGGAACGGGCCATAGCGGATATCGAAGCCGCCAAGGCGAAATACGGCGAAACGATCCGACCCGGGGAATACGCAGGCGTATAGAACGCCGCGGCTCTCTCGCGCGACCGACAGGATTCGGCTACACTTGTCCTCCGGAGGGTCAACCTATGCCGAACAACGAAAAACGTCCCAACGTCCTTCTTATCTGTACCGACCATCTGAGCGGTCAACGCCTCGGCTGCGCCGGACATCCGGCCGTCATGACGCCGACGATCGACCAGTTCGCCCGATGGGGCGTCCGCTTTACCGAGGCGTATTCGGCTTGTCCGGCGTGTATTCCGGCGCGCCGATCGCTCATGACCGGGATGAGCCCGCGGGCGAACGGTCTGCGCCACTACGAAGAGGGGCTCCACTATCCGGATGTTCCGACGCTCGCGCAAGTGTTCCGCGACGCCGGATATCAAGCGTACTGCGTCGGCAAACTGCACGTTTCGCCGCAACGCGATCGGATCGGCTTCGACGACGTTCTTCTCGAAGAGCAGGGGCGTCATCAATTCAAAGACATACCCGACGGGGACGCGGACGACTATGAGCTTTTTCTCGCGGATGCGGGGTTCGCCGGCCGCGAGTACTCAGGCGGGATGACGCAGAACGAGTGGATCATGCGTCCCTGGCATCTGCCCGAAGAGGTGCATCCGATCAATTGGGCCGTTCGGGAGATGTGCAGCTACATCAGAAGACGCAACCCGGAAAAGCCTTCGTTCTGGTATCTCTCCTTCTCCGCGCCTCATCCGCCGCTGACGCCGCTTTCAAGCTATCTCGACCTGTATCGCGACGTGCCCATCCCGCCGCCGGCCGTCGGCGACTGGGCCGAATCGTTCGGCGGTCTTCCCTACGCGCTCAAGCTAGTGAGCAATCCGGACACCGGGACGATGGTACGCGCGCGTGATTTCGAACGCGAGCAGGCCCGGCGCGCCTATTTCGCGACCGTCACGCACCTCGACCATCAGATTCGCGTCGTTATCGGCTATCTCCGCGAGGCGGGACTGCTCGACAATACCGTCATCGTGTTTACAAGCGATCACGGACACATGGTCGGAGAGCACGGTCTGTGGTGCATGACGCCCTTCTACGAAATGTCGGCCAAGATTCCGCTCATCGTCGTTCCGCCGCTCGGCGATGGACGGCTTCCGCGCGGAAGCGTCGACGACCGGCTTGCGGAGTTCGGCGATATCTATCCGACGTTGCTCGATCTCTGCGGAATCGAGATGCCCGAACACGTCGACGCGCTCTCGCTCGTGAGTTCGGAAAGGCGCTCGCATCTCTACGGCGAGTTGCACGAACAGGCGCCGGCGATGCGGATGATACGACGCGGGAAATACAAACTCATCTACTACGCCACCGGCAACAGGTTTCACCTGTTTGACTTGGAGGCCGATCCGCGTGAAACGCGCGACCTCTCGTCCGATCCCGCGGCTTCGGCCGCGCTCGATGAGCTTTCCGGAATCCTTGCGCGAGAGCTTTACGGGTACGATACGAACTTCGTCGAAAACGGCCGATTCGTCGGAATGCCCGACAAGGAGTACGTTCCCTCCGACGAACGAGGTCTCAAAGGACAACGTGGCCTGCGGTTCATGTAAACGGCCGCCGAAGCCGACACCCGCGCGAACGCGCTCCGGCGGGGGCTACCGCGCCTTTTGTATCTGCTGAATCAACCGGGTAAGCACGTTGCCCGGACCGAGTTCTTCGAATTCCGGTGATTCGGCGGTATCCAGAATGAACTCGATACTCTCCTGCCAGCGGACCGAGCTTGTGATCTGTGCGGTCAGGTTTTTGCGTATCTCGCCCGGTTGATAGGGGCGCGCGGTGACGTTGGCGACGACCGGAATCGAGACCTCGCCGAACTCGACCGTCTCGAGAAACTTTTCGAACTCCTCGCGCGCCTCGACCATATACCGCGAATGAAACGCCGCGCTCACGGTGAGCGGAATCACCCTGCGCGCCCAGGCCGCTTCGAACGGATCGACGATCCGCTCGAGATCTTCTGTGGGTCCCGACAGGATAATCTGGCCGGGGGAGTTGTAGTTGGCGATATCGATCGTGTCTATTCCGGTATCCGCGAGTGTTTTTTTAACCGCTTCCGCGTCGAATCCGATAACGGCGGCCATTCCGCCGCCTTTCGCGCGGCCCATCAGCTCGCCGCGCTTCCGAACCAGCTTTACGCCGGTTTCGAAGTCGAAGGCGCCGGCGGCGAACAGCGCGGCGTACTCGCCCAGGCTGTGGCCCGCAAGGTAGTCGGGAGCTTCGCCCGCTTCTCTTCGCTTCAGATAGCTCAACGCTTCGACCGTGTAGAGCGCAGGTTGCGTGAACTGAGTCAGATTGATCGACTCCTCGGGGTCTTCGAGGCAGAGAGTGCGGACCGAGTATCCGAGGACTTCGTCCGCGGCGGCGACCAGATCGGGGTAGTGATCGAACAGCTCGGCGCCCATTCCGACGGTTTGCGACCCCTGTCCGGGGAACACGAAAATCTTGCTCATCTGCTTCTCCTGGCCGGAGTATAGACGAGGAGATTCGACATGGGCAACCGTACGGAAACTCCAAGCCCGGCCGCCGGGTGCATCGGCCGTTTCGGCGTCTCCTGCGATATCGACGACGAGTCACCCGCAGCAGCAGCCGGTGTAGCTCCTGCTAATGACATTTTCGCCGAATCCGGTACAATGTTGATTCGCTCACGACGAATAACGCGAGATGAAGGTGGCGGCAGAGCTATGAAAACAAGACAATACGACATCGAAAAACAGCACGCGAAGGGCAAACTCCACGCGATCGAGCGCATCGAGCTGCTCGTCGACAAGAACTCTTTCAACGAAGTCGGATCGGAGATCACGCACAGTTGTACGCAGTTCGGTATGGACAAAAAACCCGCGCCGTACGACGGGGTCATTACCGGATTCGGCACGATCAACGGTCGGACCGTCGCCATATACTCGCAGGATTTCACGATAATCGGCGGGTCGCTCGGCCGGATGCACGGAGAGAAGATCGCGAATATCATTCAAAGCGCGATAGAAATGGGATGTCCGGTCATCGGAATCAACGATTCAGGCGGCGCCCGCATACAGGAGGGCGTACAGGCGCTCGCCGGCTACGGAAGGATCTTTTATCAGAATACCAAGGCGTCGGGATACGTACCGCAGATCTCGATCATCGCCGGCCCGTGCGCCGGCGGCGCGGTCTACTCTCCCGGGCTTACCGATTTTATTTTCGTCATCGACGAAATCAGCAACATGTTCGTCACCGGGCCGAAAGTGGTCAAGCAGGCGCTTTTCGAGGACGTTACCGCCGAGCAACTCGGAGGAGCTAAGATGCACGCCGAAAAAAGCGGAGTCGCGCACTACCGGGCCGAATCGGAAGTCGATTGCTATCACAAAGTGCGCGACCTTCTTTCGATACTCCCGCATTGCGCCGCCGACGGACCGCAGCCGGTCGATCCACACTACATACGAAAAAGTCAGTCGCGAATCGGTCGTATTCTCCCCGACAAACCCAAAGCGGCCTACGACATCAAGAGCCTCATCGAGGTCGTCGTCGACCGCGGTTCGTTTACCGAAATTATGGAGGAATACGCCCCGAACATGGTCACCGGGTTCGCCAAGCATTCGGGCGTGCTTGTCGGGATCGTGGCAAACCAGCCCAAAGTCATGGGAGGCGTCATCGACTGCAACGCGAGCGATAAAACGGCCCGATTCGTTCGATACTGCGACTCGTTCAACATTCCGCTCGTGACTTTCGTCGACGTTCCGGGATTCATGCCGGGCCTCGAGCAGGAGACCAAGGGAATAATCCGACACGGCGCGAAGATTCTCTACGCCTACTCGGAGGCGACGGTGCCGAAGATTACGATAATAACCCGAAAGGCCTTCGGAGGCGCCTATATCGCGATGTGCAGCAAACACCTCGGCGCCGACCAGGTTTTCGCCTGGCCGAGCGCGCAGCTCGCGGTGATGGGCGCCGAAGGCGCGGTCGACGTGCTCTACGGGAGAGAGATTCGCGCCGCGGACAACCCCGACGCGGTTCGGGAGGAGAAGATCAACGAGTACAATCAAGAGTATCTCAATCCGCATCTCGCGGCCAAGGCCGGGTATATCGACGACATCATCAATCCGGAAGATACGCGGCAGCGTGTATTCGAATGTCTGCGGATGCTTTCGGGCAAGCGGTCGACCGAACACGTGGTCAAACGACACGGCAATATCCCGCTGTAGCGGAACGCCGCGGTCGTGAGTAGATGAGCAGATGAGCAACGGTTTTTCGTTGTGGGTCGGCGGTTGCTCCCACGTGGGGACCGACCTGAAAAACGGGCGCGAAAGTCTTGCCGACGCCGTTCGCGATTCGGAAGGCGACAACGGACTCGGCGGCGACCGGGAGTCGCGCTTTCACTGGGATCTGGCTCTTCATCTCGGCGATTTCAGCGGCAATCAAAGCTCACCGCAGGCCGACGAGGGGGAAGAGGTCGTTCGCCAGTTCGGTGCGCTTCGGGAACACCGTCGGGAGGATTTCTACTGTATTGCCGGAAACCACGACGCCACGCTCCCGGGAGAAGAGCGGCAGTGGTGGTTTCGACGTTATATCGACCCGGAGGGTCTCAACACACGCTATTCGGGTGTCGATAGTCGCCGCCGGCGCTTTCCCATTACCGGGAATTGGGAGCGTTACTCATTCCGGGTCGGCAATCTCGTTTTTCTGATGATGTCCGACCGCAACGACGTCGGCCCTCCCGTCGGCCGCGGCGAACGCGGCGGGTACCCGGCAGGAATGGTCACCTCCGACACTTTCGCGTGGTGGCGGAGGCGGGTGGAGGCGGCGCGTGAGGAGTCGTCGGGAGACGAAATCATCATCTCGGCGCATCACCACATGTTGAAGGAGACAACCAGCGCTTCGGGCCCGTGGGAAGGATTTCGTCGCGCCGAGGACGGTTCGTGGGAGGGGCGCTACCACGGCTATTTCCCCGACGGCGGACCCGAAGGAGCATCGTACCTCTACTGGCTCGACGACAGACCCGACGCGTGCGCCTTCGAATCGTATCTCGCCGACCGTCCCGGCGCGATCGATTTCTGGCTCGGCGGGCACACGCATACCTACCCCGACGACACCACCGGCGGACGGTCGCTGGTGGAAACCAAGTGGGGCGTCCATTTCGTCAACTGCGCGGCGCTTTCGAGACACCACGCGATGAAAACGACCGTTCCCATGAGCAGATTGTTCGAGTTCGAGGACGGCAGT
>JAJRYZ010000136.1 GCA_024275515.1 Spirochaetota bacterium | reverse complement strand
CGCCCCGGGATTAGGCGCTTTACCGCGTCGATGGTAGGGCTGCCGCTTCCGTGCGCCCGCCACAACGCTTCGAGCTCCGGAAATCTGCGCGGCCAACCGCGGAAGTAGGTGTGCCGCAGCCCCCCCCCGCCGTCCCAGTAGAGACGCGAAAAAAACCAACGTCCGGGAATACGCGCGACCCACAAATGGTCGGTCGCAGCGGACGGCGTACCGGGTGGCACGCGGTTCGGTTTCCGCCACCCGGTGATCATGCGCCCGCCGTCGAGACACGGACGCTCTCCCCGATAGGCCTCGCAGCCGACCGTCCCGTCGTCGCCTCCGCCGTCTTCGAGACCGAGGAAAAGCGGCTCGCTCGGCGTGTAGACTCCGCCGCGAAGCCGTACCCGAACCGGGCCGCGGTGACCCGACGCACGCGCCTCGCGCACGACGTTTCTCGCACGCGTGAAGGTCGCGACCGGACCGTCCACCCCCTTCTCGCGGGCGTCGGGAAAACGGCCGCTCCATTCATCGCGCCCCGACGGAGAAACGTAGATGCGTAACACCCGGCGACCGGTGATCCGATCGGCGCGGAAAGCGTCGGCTCCTTTCGTCATTTCAAGTGTCGATATGATAGCGACGAAAGCGCCTTCTCGCAACGAAGCTCCGGGGCGCGCTTGCGCGCCGGAGCGCTTTGTCGTAGCCTAATCGCGCCGCCGGCCGACGCGGAACGACCAACACGACGGCGGGCAGTTTCCCAGAGGGAGTGACGACATGACCGACCGACCGAACATCGTACTGATCGTCTCCGACGACCACGGACGTGAAGCGCTTGGATGCTACGGAAATCCGATCATCGAAACGCCTCATCTCGATGCTCTCGCCGCCGACGGGGTTCGCTTTACGAACGCGTTCTGCACGACCGCCTCCTGCGCCGCGAGTCGTTCGGTCATCCTGACCGGAATGCATAATCATTCGAACGGGACTTACGGCCACACTCACGCGCGTCATCACTTCTCGTGCTTCGACGACGTCCGTACGCTTCCGGCCATACTCGCCGAAGCCGGTTATCGGAGGTACAGAGTGGGAAAGCAGCACTACGCTCCCGACCGGCTCTTTCCCTTCGACAAAGGTCTGCCCGCCGGACGGTTTGGAAGGGACGACGTGGCAATGGCCGAGGCCTGTCGTGAATTCGTCGCCGACGACGAGCCGTTTTTTCTCTACTGGTGTTCGCACAACCCGCACAGAGCCGGAGTCGTCGCAGACCATCCGCTGCGACCGAACGGATTCGGCAACCCGCAAGAATCGTTCGCAGGCGACCGCGAAACCGTCTACTCCGAAGACGAGGTGGTCATTCCACCTTTCTTGAGCGACACCCCGGAAGTCCGCGCCGAGCTGGCGCAGTACTATCAGTCGATATCCCGCCTCGACCGCGGTGTCGGACGGCTCGTCACGATCCTTAGGGAAAGCGGGAAGCTCGACAACACGGTGATTATCTACATCTCCGACAACGGCGCCGCGTTTCCCGAGGCGAAGACCACACTCTATGAACCCGGAATGAACCTTCCGTGCATCGTCCGAAGCCCGCTTCACACGACGCGCGGGACCACCTGCGACGGCCTGGTCACCTGGGCCGACCTGACGCCGACGATCCTCGATTTTGCGGGACTGGTCGACGAAGGGCGGCGCTTTCACGGCGATTCGTTCGTCCGCATTATCGATCGGGAAAGCCCCGACGACTGGCGCGAGGAGATCTTCGCCTCGCATACGTTTCACGAGATCACGAACTACTATCCGATGCGCGTAGTGCGCACGAAGCGCTATAAATTCATCTGGAACATCGCGTGGAAGCTCGACTATTCGTTTGCGAGCGATCTCTGGTCGTCGGCTTCCTGGCAGGCGGCGCTCAACGGAGGCGCCGAGCGGTTCGGCGCCCGATCGATCGACGCATACATACACCGCCCGCGCTTCGAACTCTACGATCTCGTGAACGATCCGAGCGAGACCGTCAATCTGGTCGACGACCCGTCATACGCGAAACTGGCGTACGGCTTCGCCGAAAAGATCGAACGGTTTCAACGCGAAACCTGCGATCCGTGGATTCACAAGTGGGAATACGAGTAGCCGACGCTTTGTGACGTGAAGCGCGTCGGCGATCGGGTCCTCCGGTCGCTACCCGACAATGGTCTCGCGTCCGAGCCCGAAAAACCTGTACACGATAAAGAGCGCAAGACCCGTCGCCGCGAGGAGAAAGGTCGCGAGCGCCGAGGCGGTGCCGAACAGACCGTCAAGTACGCTCAAATAGATCCTTACCGGCATGGTTATCGTCCGGCCGACGTAGAGGACGATCGACGAGGAGAGCTCGTTGATCGACGTGACCCAGCTCATGATGGCGCCGGAAATGATGCCCGGCATCATAAGGGGGAGAGTAATTCTCCGGAAAGTTCTTCCCGGGGGTGAGCCGAGATTGATCCCCGCCTCTTCGATGGCCGGGTCGATCTGCTTCAGAATCGAAGCTCCCGATCGCACGGAATAGGGAAGCCGGCGGATAAAGTACGAGAGGATGATGATTGCCGCGGTGCCCACGAGGAAGAACGGTCTTCGGTTGAACGCGACGATAAAACCGATACCGAGAACCGTTCCCGGAACGATGTAGGGGACCATAAGAAGCGGATCGAGCAGACTCGCCGCGAGATTCCGCTTTCGCGAGAGCACGAACCCGATGAGCGTTCCGATCACGACGATAATCAGGACCGCGGTTATTGAAAAGATCAGACTGTTGGTGATCGCTCTGGGCACGCCGTGCAGGACCTTTCGGTAACTGTCGAGCCCGAACCCCGGGTGAAACACCGGTCCCCTGGTCTTTTTGAACGAGTAGTAAACGACCACCGCCAGCGGGAGCGTACTGAGGAACACGATCGCATAACAGATCGCGTGCGCGACGAGCGATTTGACCCCGCGGAGACGTATGACGATGGGCCTGTTGACCAGAGAGCTCGAGTATTTCCTTCTGCCGGCGGTGTATCGCTGGAAGAACAGGACCGCGGTCGAAACCAGGATGAGCAGGATGCTCACGGTCGACGCAAGCCCGGGATAGTCTCCCACTTCGCTGGTAAACAGATTGTACGCCATCGTCGGCAGCACCCGAAAGTTCCGGCCAATGATCATCGGCGTTCCGAAATTCGAAAGTGACATCATGAACGCGATCAGCGCGCCGGCCGTGAGCGACGGAAGCACCAACGGTACCGTTATTCGAAAGAACTTCCTCCATCCCTTCGT
>JAJRYZ010000135.1 GCA_024275515.1 Spirochaetota bacterium | reverse complement strand
TCGCCGGTGTAGTGCGTGCAGCGCCGGTAGGTTTTGAACTCGAGCAGGGTCGGTCCTTCCCCCGCCCGGGCCCGCTCGACCGCGTCTCCGGTCGTTTCCCACACCTCGGATACGTCGTTTCCGTCGGCGATACGGAAGGGCACACCGTAGCCGGCCGCCCGCGGCGCGACATCCTCGCTCGGCGAGACGTTACGAAAGCTGTCGAGCTCGACGTACTGGTTGTTGCTGCAGACGAAGACGATGGGGAGCTTCCAGAGCGACGCCATCTCGAGTGAGGGAGAAAAGTCGGATTGCGACGCGGTCCCTTCGCCGAACAGGTTGACCGTAACCGTTTTCGTACCCAGCCGCGCGGCCGACAACGCGTATCCGACCGACATGCCGAACTCGCTTCCCAGGCTGCTCGGAAGCGGCATAATGCCGATCTCGGGCTTGAGAAGATGCTGCCCCAGTCGGCCCCCGCTCAGCGAGTCGGCCTTACCGTAGTACTCGCAGAGGATCTCCCGGGGCGCCATGCCTTTCCCGATATACTCGGCAAATCCCCGATGGGTTCCGAAGAGTGGATCGCCGATCTCAAGAGCTCCGGCGACTCCCACGCCGACCGCCTCCTGCCCGAGCCCGAAGTGCCCCGAGCATGGGATTCGCGCCGCGGTCACGAGCTCTCCCACTTTTTCTTCGAGCTTGCGCACGGTCCACATTTTGAAGTAGAGCTCCTTGAGCGTAGCGTCGTCCGGCGGCATTTCTTCGACTCCATTCGCGTAGTTTTTCGGTGGTTCCCGATCATAAACCAAGAGGCGTCCGACAGAAAGAGCACGACGCGTTGCGTCAGTAGTTCGAAATGTGATGTCGGGAACCTCGAACGCTGCACCATTTTCTGCGATGTCGGCGGAGGAACCACCGAATCGCCACGAAAACGGCGTCTTTTCGGTTGCCGCCGGCGGCAGTTCGAAATCCGGCGCGCCGGATTTCGAACTGCTCATGTTGCGTAGGCGGCTCGGGACCGACTATCGTTACGGTCGATGAAACGAAAGACGAGAAGGGGGAACTCAATGATCATCGACGCCGATACCCACATCGCGCCGACCGGCGGCGAGTTCGATCTCGAACGACATATCGAAAGGCTCGACGCGAACGGCATCACCGCGTCGGTCACGTGGCTCAAACCCGATTATGTCGGAGAGGAGATAGAGGGGCACAACCGCTATATATACGAGGCGGCGAAGCGGCATCCGCGGCGGATTATTCCGTTCGGATGGGCGGATCCGACGGTGGGCCCGGCGCACGCCAAGCGGATGGTCCGGGTCTGTCTTGAAGAATACGGGTTTTCGGGCGTAAAGCTGAACGGCGCGCAGAACGACTTTTTCATCGACGATCCCGATACGGCGCTTCCCGTCGCCGAGGAAATCGCGCGATACGGCGGACTGATCGCTTTTCATATAGGTCCCGACGCGTACGAAAAGACGCACCCGCTTCGCGCCGCCGAGATTGCGCGTCGTTTCCCCGAAACAGGCATTATCCTGGTCCATATGGGCATGACCGACGCGATGATGCACGAAGCGGTCGTGCGGGTGGCCGAAGCGTACTCGAACGTTTGTCTCGTCGCCAGCGGAACCCTGCCGGCGTTGACAAGGAAGTCGATTCTCAGACTGGGGGCCGAGCGCGTGCTCTTTGGAAGCGATGCGCCGTTCAAGATGACCGCCGTCGAAATCGCCGCGAACCGTGCGATGCTCGAAACCGAGTTCGGCGACCGCGAGCTCGAGTTGGTCATGGGTGGGAACGCGACCCGGCTGTTCAATTACGCCGAATAGAACGTCAACCCGTCCCGACGGTCCAGCAGCAATTCGAAATGTGACCCTGGGAACGCCGGACGCTGCGCCGTTTCTGACGTTTAGCCGGAGGAACCGCCGAATCGCCACGAAAACGGCGTCTTTTCGGTTGCTATGGGCGGCAATTCGAAATCCGGCGCGCCAGATTTCGAATTGCTCGTGCCCGGAGGATCATTCGGGGAGGTATCGTGAGCATCGAAGCGACGAGCGATGTTGGAGGAGTCGGCCGATGTCTGCAAGCGACTTTCGATTGTTTGACGGTTTCCGGATCGCACTCGATGAGGGTTCGCTCGTGTTGAGACGACTTTCCCGCGGTCACACGGCCTCGCTCATCCGCTTCAACGCCGGTCTCTCGTCTGAGACCAAGCGCCTCTTTTCCCCCCACGCCTACGATCCGCGTACGGTTGCCGACTACGCTCGCCGAAGCGAAGACGGCGTCGATCTAAGCTACGTTGCGGAGGACGAAGCGGGAGAGGTGGTCGCGTACTTTTTTCTGTGGGAGGTCCGATCGGAGGCGCCGCTGCTGGGCATCGGTGTCGCCGACGCATACCAGAATCGCGGATTGGGTAAAGAGTTGATGCGAGTCTTAATCGAATCGGCGAAACGGCTCGGAAGACGTGGTATCGATCTTACCACGATGCCGGACAACGAGCGGGCGTTTCGGCTGTATCTGAAATGCGGTTTCCGGTATGTCGGCGATGTTCCAAATCTCACCGGCGACGGTCGACAGGTTACCGAGCGCAGACTCTTTCTGCCTCTTGTCGAGGGGACCCTGCCGCCGCAGAGAGACTTCGGCCCGCCCGACCAGGTTGATCACTGATACACCGGGGAGCGCGGCGCCTACTCAGATGTCCGAGTATCGCAGTAGTTCGACTCCGGCGTTCTCGCAATAATCGACGATCTCGATGTCGGCAAACATGCGTCGCTGTCGATTGTGATCAAGCAATACGTCGACACCCTTCTCGCTTTCGTGTCTCAGCCGCTGCATTTCGTCCGCCTTAAACCCCGGATGTCCGACGATCAAGTAGGTGCCGGCGTCCAAACTCGACAGGTGATCGGCTAGTTCCGTTCCGGGATGAGGTCCCGGCCCAGACCATCCGGGAAGTCGAGTCATCGTCTTCCGCTCGATGAGCGACCGGTCGTAGATTAAACCGTGCTCTTTCGCAAATGATACGAGGACCGATGCGAGCCCGTCTACCGAACCGAAGAGCATATGCTCGTCAAGATAAGTCGGCTCGAATCCGAGCTTCCGAATCCGATCAAGCTGTGCGGCCATTTCGACGGCAACGGCGTCGGCGTCGCCGTCGGCGTCGGGTAGGAGGGAGGCAAGCTCGTCGATCGTCGCCGGGAAAGATCCGTCTTTCCGAACCAACGATTCGGCCGCGGCGGATCGGGAAAGCGGGCGAAACTTCGGATGTCTCCATTCGGAGGTAAGGCATGCATGCAATCCGAAGTCCACCGAACCGGCGAGATCGCGCAGAACCTCCGCTGCGTCGTCGATCGCCGGCGCGACCGCGAGAAGGCTGATGTTTTTTACGATGCCCTGTTTCGCGGTCGCTCGGATCGCCCGGTTGGTCGTCCGGTTAAGGCCGGCGTCGTCGGCTCTAGTGACAAGTCTGATCGTTTTCACAAAGGCACCTCTTTACACCGTCGAAAAAATCGGAGCAACGTCGTGAGCTCGTTCGGCAACTTCTTGCTCTTACGCTTCGCTCAAGGCGCGAAAACCGTCGGCCGCATCGCACGCCCACCACAGAAACTCCGCATGACCCGGACTTACCGCCGCGGTGACGGGACGGGAAAGCGCAAAACGGAAAGCGAGCTGAGCCTCCTCGTAGGTTTCGACCGGCGAATACCAGCATTTCGGCCATCCGGACTCCTCGCCGTCACGAAGCTTCCTTTTCGCAAGTGCTTTCAAGGCAAGTACGCACGTATCCGTTTCCTGGGCTACCGCAACCACCTTCGGTCCGAACTTGCCCGTGTTCCAGGCAACCCAGTTGATCGGGAAAAGCACCGAAGTGAAATCGAATCGTTCCATGAGAGCCGTCGCCGCCTCCTCGGTGTGTGCGGAGAATCCGATGTGACGCACGATTCCGTCCCGCCTCGCCTGTTCGAGCGTCTCCATGGCGCCGTCTGCGCCGAGCACTTTTTCGACCTCTTCAATGGTATTCATCCCGTGGAGCTGGTAAAGATCGAAATAGTCGGTCCGAAGCGCCGTGAGCGATTCATTCAATTCGCGCGCGGCCCCTTTTGCCCCGCGTTCGCCCGTCTTGCATGCGAGAAAGACTTCCTTCCGGTACGGTTGGAGAGCCGGGCCGAGAATGTCCTGGGCGTTCCCGTACGACGGCGCGACGTCGAAGTAGTTGACACCGCGCTCAATCGCCTTCGAAACGTGACGAGCGGCGTTCGCCGGACTCTCGTTCATGCAGATGATACCGCCGAAACCCACCGCAGACAGCTCGATCCCCGTCTTCCCGTAGGGCCGTGTGAACATTTTAGCTCTCCTTATCCGATGAGATCACTACGAGTATACTATGACGGCGCCGTAACGGACACGTAGTCGGTCCCGTCGGGAGCAATTCGCAATCTGGTGTGCCTGATTTCGAATTGCTGTCCCGTCGGCACTTGACGCGTAAGGCCATAGAAGTGATCGATTGGAGAGGCGCTCCATGTGTAAGCGGAAACGAATCCGGCCGCGGGTCGTTCTCGTCACGCCGCCCGTATACGATTTCGCCTTTTTCGATCTTTTCAGCAGACCGTACGGGCTGCTTCGAGTCGGTCGCTGGCTGGCCGACGCCGGATACGAAGTGTGCCACGTAAACGCGCTTTCTCCCTATGACCGGCGCTCGGTCCGTTTGTACGGCTCCCCCAAACGATACCGCAATGGCACCGGGAAAACCTTTCGTCGATCGGTCGAGTGGCCTCTCGGCACCGTACCCGTGCGGAGGCGCTACGCTCGATACGGGATCGACCCCGCCTCCTTCGCAGAGCTACTGGCTCGGTGTCTCGGTCCGTCGGAAGAAAAGCCTGCCCGGTCGCGCGGCGCCGCGGACCTCGTGCTTGTCGGAACCGGCATGACGTATTGGTATCCGGGCGTGCGCGAGGCGGTCCGGACGGTACGTTCGATCGATCCGGCGGTACCCGTCGTCGCCGGCGGGGTCTACGCGACGCTGCTCCCGGAACATTGCCGACGGGTCTGTGGCGTGGATCATGTCGTCGCCGGGGATGTGTGGCCCGGATTCGCCGAATGGCTCGGTTCCATCGGCCTGCCCGCCCCGACGGCGCCGCCTGAAGAGCGCGTTCTGGTGCGCGATTCTTCATGGATCGACGCCGGAATCGTGCGTCTCAACAGAGGGTGTCCGTTTCGATGCGACTATTGCGCCTCGGATGCGCTGAGTGGAGGCTTCTCGGCAGGGGCGCCCGACGCGGCATTTTCCGCCGCATGCGAGCTCGCCGACCGTCACGGAATCCGCGACTTTGCGTTTTACGACGACGCCTTGCTGCACCGCGCCGAAACGCTTTTTGATGATTTCGTACTGCGCGTGATCCGAGCCGACCGGAACTTTCGATTTCATCTTCCGAACGCCGTTCACCTTTGTCACATTGACCGGACCCGGGCCCGGCTGATGCACGAGGGTGGGTTTCAGGAGATTCGCTTTGGGTTTGAAAGCGACGATGAGATGTTTCACCGATCACACGGTAGGAAGTTCGCGTCCGGTCAGGTCGGAGAAGCGGTGGAGTCGCTTCGTTCGGCGGGTTTCACCTCTCGTTCGCTCACGTTCTACGTTCTAGCCGGCATGCCGGGCCAACATCTCGACGAAGTGATCGACGCGGTAATGGGCGCGGCGAGCTTCGGCGTTCGCGTCGGTGTTGCGGCGTTTTCGCCCGTTCCCCTAACGGCGCTTTGGGAGAAATGCGTTGCCGAATCGATCTATCCCCTTGCCGAAGAACCGCTCTATCATAATAACTCGTTACTCCCGATGCGCTCCGGCGCTTTCTCTCTTGAGGCGATGACGGAAGTCAGGAGACTTGCGCACGAGCTCTCGCCGCGCGACGCGGACTGAGGATTGACGGCGGGACCCGATAGACGTGTTTCGCCGCGCAACTAGATCGGGGGCGGCGGGTTTTACCGTCTTCACGCGGTTTCGCTCGCGTCCCGATAGGACCGGTTCGAGGCGGTGCTTCGTCTTGCGAATCGTCGCGCTTGCGTGAAGTTGCAGACGCCCCGCGGAAGCGACGAGGGAAACGGCCGCGACACGAGCGAGTGATGAGGCAGAAACCGCGAAGACCGGAAGAAAGCCCCGCGATCGGCCTACTTGCGCGCGGCAAACATGCGGGAAAGCTCGTCCTTGGCCTGTCGCAGCGCCTGGTTGTACTGCTCTTCAAGCCGCGCGAGATTCTTGGAGAGCAAGTTCATAAACTCCGGGTCCGATTCGGGCGTAAGCTGAATCTGTGCACCCATTTGCTTTGCCAGTTGCCTCTCCTTTTCGCGCAACTGAGGCTCATATTGCTGCTTCAGCTGCTCGGTCACCTGTTCGCGCGCTTTTAGGTATTGGTCGAAGAATTGATCAATCTGGTGAAAAAGGTAACCGACCTGACGGCGCTCCTTGATCACGCCGGCGAGGCCCGTCTCTATCTTCTTCAGCGAATCTCGATAGGAGCCGTCCGACGGGAGCGAAAGGTTCGCCGTTATCGTTTGGAAAAACCCCTCGCGCACATAGTCCCCTTCCTGCCCGGCGTACTTTTTTAGCTCCTTTACGAGGTCCACCGGGCCGTCGGCGGGATTGAGGTATCGCGAAGCGACTCGCTTGCCGAAGTTTCGACGTTCGTTTGCCGTCAGTGTTTGTTTATCGCCTTTGATGTCGCGGGTCCGTTCGAGAGCGATCTCCAGAGCCGATTTTATTTCCGTCATGATCACAATGTACTGATTCGCACGCGGTCGGTTCAAGCGTCGCGGTCGTGTTCGGCGCTTTTCTTGCCCGACGGCGAGAGTCCCGTAGACGGGCCGCTCCCGCGCGTAGCCGGAGCCCGGTAAGACGGTGGAAAGGTGAGTGTGCGACGGCGCGGGCGTGGTAGGAACCGGCCGAGAGGTACCGGCCGGAGGGGGACGAGGGGAGCGGCGATGGAAGGCGCAGGGCGGGCGCGGACAAAAGCGGAGAATCATACGGGCATACCTCCGTAACGGCTAATTGCTCCAGCAAGCTTCGCGGCATTAACCTTCGATACGGAGACCCACTTCACGTACACGCTTTTCGGTGTCGACGCGAAACGCGCGGACGCTTTCGTCGGGCACGCTGTAAATGACGTAGACGGTGTTGGGGTCGTTCGCGAGTCGGATATCCTCGTCGGACATCTGCGCGTGGCCGGCGGGGTGACTGTGATAGACCGCGATCAGTGCTTCGCCGCGTTCACGCGCCTCTTTGAGCGCCGCGAACTGTTCGGCGGGGTCGAGCGAAAAGTGCTCCGGACTCGCGTCGACGTTGGTCATCCGAATCACCGATCGCACGCGACCGTCGACGCCTGAAAGATATCCGCATGCCTCGTTAGGCGCCTCATCCAGCGCCTGACGACCGATGATCCCGAGCAGCGAGGCCGGAATGGTAAGCTCGACCTTCATACCTTCCTCGCCGCGGGATCGACCTCCGCCGCCGATGTTTCGGACCGGCCGGAGCGCCCGGCGTCGTCGAGCCGGCACGCTTCCTGTGCGTACTCTTCCAGCTTGGTGATGCGCGTGTTGGTGGCCGCCGGCTCGGCCCATTCGGTCGGCCGGACCGCGACGATTCGCGTCTGCATTGAAAGCGCATCGAAGAAGAGCACCCGGTTCACGAGCAACTCACCCACACCCAAAAGGTACTTCAGAGTCTCGGTCGCCTGAATCGTCCCGAGCATCCCGGCCACCGCGCCCAGAACGCCCACCTCACTGCACGTGGGGACGATCCCCGCCGGCGGCGGTCGATCGTACACACATCGGTAGCTCGCGCTCCCAGGCACGTGGGTCAACGTTTGCCCCTGGAACCTGAGTATCCCCCCCTGATTGAACGGTTTATCCGCGAGAATGCAGGCGTCGTTTACGAGGAATTTCGACGGAAAATTGTCCGTCCCCTCGACGATGAAATCATACCTTTCGACGAGATCGAGGACGTTGTCTTTCGTCAGCCGTTCCCGGTAGGTCGTTACCTCCACGTCCGGATTGAGCGCACGAATCTTGTCGGCGGCCGACTCGACCTTGGAGCGGTTGACGTCGGAAGTGAAATGGATGACCTGCCTTTGAAGATTGCTGAGATCAACAACGTCGGGATCGATCAACCCGAGACCCCCGACCCCGGCCGCGGCCAGATAGAGCGCGATGGGGCTTCCGAGTCCTCCCGCACCCACGATGAGCACACGCGAATCGAGAAGCTTCTCCTGGCCGGCGCCTCCCACACCGCTCAGCAGGATGTGCCTGCTATAGCGCTCGATCTGGTCGTCGGTGAACCTCATAACGCCTCCTCGAAACAGGAGCAATTCTCGATATGGCAAGCCATATCGAGAATTGCCGACGCACCGCCGCCCATAAAATAGAGGAACTCAACCGAGTCTCCGTCCGACAGTGTCGTCGTCGGGAACGTTTTTCGCGCGAGGATGGTGCCGTTGAGTTGGACCGACACCATGTCGGGGTATTCAACGTCCTCCGCTTTCAACAGCCCGACGATCGTAAGCTCGTCGTCGAACTCCTTCTTTTCCCCGTTAACCGTTACGTACATATTTCCTCCTTCGCAACGTGATCCGACCTACTCAATCATTCTTATCTTAACCATTAAAAGTTATTTAATCAAGTATGATCGCCGCTAATCGGGCGATTCCGCGGGGGAAAAGAGTCGGCCGCGCCGGCCTTTTCATTGACACCGGCGGGCGCTTGCGTTCAGAATGGATCCGGCAAGCAAGCGCAAACAAGCCGATGTAGTGAGGAGCTGTACGATGAGCGAGTGGTTTCCCGAAGTGTCGAAGATCGAGTACGAGGGTCCTGATTCGCAGAACCCGCTGTCCTTCAAACACTACAATCCGAGCGAACAGATCGAAGGCAAAGCCATGAGAGATCACCTGCGTTTCTCCGTGGCCTACTGGCACTCCTTCCGCAACGGCGGCGCCGACCAGTTCGGCGTTGCGACGCGCAGATTCCCCTGGGACGACGGCAGCGCCGGCCTGCAAAACGCGATTACGCGGGTGCGCGCCGCTTTCGAGTTTTTCGAAAAGCTCGGAGTCGACTACTACTGTTTTCACGATCGCGACGTGGCGCCCGAAGCGGATTCGCTCACGGAAACGAACAAAAACCTCGACGCGGTGGTGAAAGTGCTCAAGGAGGAACAGCAACGGACCGGCGTCAAGCTGTTGTGGGGCACGGCGTGCCTTTTCGCTCATCCGCGATATATGCACGGAGCGGCGACGAGCTGCAACGCCGACGTGTTCGCCTTCGCCGCGGCGCAGGTCAAGAAAGCCATCGAAGTGACGCACGAGCTTGACGGCGAAGGATACACGTTTTGGGGCGGGAGAGAAGGGTACAAGAGTCTGCTCAACACCGACATGCGCCGCGAACTCGATCACCTCGGCGCGTTCCTTCACATGGCGGTGGACTACAAGAAGAAAGTCGGCTTCGGCGGCCAGTTCTACATCGAGCCCAAACCGATGGAACCTACGAAGCACCAGTACGACTCCGACGCTGCGGCCTGTTTCGCCTTTCTTCAGAAGTACGAGCTCGTCGATCATCTCAAACTCAACATCGAGGCGAACCACGCCACCCTCGCGGGGCACACCTTCATTCATGAGCTTGAGTTTGCAGTGGCAAACGACATTCTTGGCTCCGTAGACGCTAATCGAGGTGATCTGCTTCTCGGTTGGGACACGGATCAGTTTCCGACCGATCTTTACGACACGACCTACGCGATGCTTTCGATCATGAAGGCCGGAGGATTCGTTACCGGCGGGCTCAACTTCGACGCGCACGTGGCGCGCGAGAGTTTCGAACCGATCGACCTGTTCCACGCGCACATCGGCGGAATGGACGCTTTCGCGCGGGGCCTTAAGATCGCCGCCGCAATCCGAAAAGACGGCATCTTCGACGGCTTTCTCAAAAGTCGCTACGCGAGCTGGGACGGAGGGATCGGCGCAAAAATCGAGGCGGGATCGGTCGGATTCGAAGAGCTTGAACGCTACATTATCGGGAAAGGCGGAGAAGCCGCACCGAACGAGTCGGGGCGTGTGGAGATGCTCGAAAACTACATCAACGAGTATGTGAGGTAACCGCTTCTATCGTCGTTTCACTCGCACCACCACGAGCAAGAGCGTCGTCGCGACGGCGTCCGGCGGAAACGGCGCCGGCGAGAAACGGCACGGGCCGCGCGACACGGGGCGCGGCATTGGACTCGGTCGACATTCTTCCTCCGGGCGTCGCCGCGGAGCGACGAGCAGGACTTACCGGGGGCGCTCGGGAACGACCGACCGCCCCCTCTTTGCGGAGGCGAACAACGCATCGATCAGCCCCATCGACGCCCGAATCTGCCCCGGCGTTACGTTCGGCTCGGCTTCGCCCCGACAGGAGGCCATGAGATTGTCGTAGAGCTCGTGCGATCGATCGACCGGATCGTACTGTTCAGGTTGATCGATATCTTCACGTTTGAGCAACACCGCGCCGTTGACCGCATCGGCGGTAATGCACCCTTCGGTTCCCATGACATACCAGTGCGGCGCGGATAGTTGCGCCATATTGCTCGCTTCGAGGTACGCGGTCGCTCCACCTTCAAACCGCATCATGCACGCGAAATGATCGTCGACTTCCTGCGAAAATTTAAGCCCCCGGACGTCGGCGCACACCGATTCAAGCGGTCGATCGATCAGACGCAGGATCTGGTCGCCGCAGTGCGGCGCGTAGTCGTACACCATCCCGCCTCCGAACTCGCGCTGGATTCGCCAGGTGGGATTGAATCCTTCGATACCCCAGCTCGTCCACCCCTCGCCGTACTGCGACCAGATCCTTCTGACGTGCTGAACCGAACCGATTCGCCCCGCAGACACCAGATCGACGATTCGCGCGTACTCGCCGTCGTACCGCCGCGACTGGTGACAATGGACGACTCGACCGGAGGACTTCGCCGCCGCGATCATTTCCTCAGCCTCGGTGAGAGTCATCGCGAAAGGTTTGTCGACGAACACGTGCTTTCCCGCACGACTCGCCGCGACGGCAAGATCGCGATGGGAATTGGGCGGAGTGGTGATGACGATGAGAGCGACGTCCGCGTCGTCGAGAAGATCGGTGTAGGAGGAATAGACCCTTGCGTCGGGCGCCTCCGTCGCCGCCGCTTCGCGGCGCGCCTCGACCGCGTCGTAAACGGCGACAAGCTCCGCGTCGTCGCGAGCGTCGATCCACCGCTTGTGCGTCCCGGAAGCCACTTTCCCGTAGCCGACGATACCTATTCCCATCCGACTCATCCGTTCCTCCTCACATTGCCGCGCATGATACCATCCTCAGCCGGTGCGGGTACACGGGCTCGCTCTCCCTCCACCCGCGCCTTCGGTCCCGCCGGGGCGATCCAACCGGCAGTTCGAAATCCGGCGCGCCGGATTTCGAACTGCTCCGATCCTACAACCCCGCCTTGCGAAGATAGGCGAGATTCGCCGCGAGATCGATTCTCGGATCCTGCAAGTGCGTGTCTTGCTCGACGAATACCCAACCGTCGTATCCGACCGAAAGCAACGCCCGAACCACCGCAGCGTTGTCGAGCCCCACGTTGCCTTCGCCGAGCGCGCAGAACCGACCACGCCGGGGCCAGTTCTCCTTGATACCGATCGCGGGATCGGTAACGAACCAATCCTTCACGTGTATCGCGAGCAACCGATCCGGATACCGCTCGACGATTTCGACGACGTTTCCCTCCGCGGCCGCCAAATGCGCGGTGTCGAAGACAAGCCCCACCTCCGGACATCGTTCCAGGAACCGTTCGAGCTCCTCCTGCGATTCCACCGGCGTGCCGAGGTGGTTGTGCAGCGCGGTCTTGATCCCCCACCTCCGCGTAATCTCCGCCTGGCGGTTCGCCATTCGACAGCACTGTTCGAAATCGCGCGGCCTGCCCATGGTCCAGACGTAGCCTTTGGCGGCCACCGCGGTCCATTCGATCGAGGTCGGCGCATCGGGACCGGTTACCGTCGCGAAGTCCATGCCGTTTCGCCTGAAAACTGCAGCGTTCTCAACGAAATCGGCGCTGCTTACCGCGCGACAACGTTCCAGGCCGTGGTAGCCGATTTCCCTCAGGTCTCGGAGCGTCTGCTCCAGATCGTAATCCTCGCCGCCGCCGAACCATTGTCTCCAACCGTAGTCCGCTATTCCAATCTTCATGCGTGCACAGTAGCGTATCGGCCGTACACGGGCAATCGCCTCGGTGGAAACGCGCGTGGCCGCCGAGGCCGGCGCCGGTCACGGCGGGCATGTCACCGGACTTCGTGAAAGGCGAGCCCCAGATGTGAGCACATCACTCGAAGGCGGCGTCGAATATCGCCTTCGCACAGGTAGACGTGATGCCCTCCGCCGAGGCGGGCGTACTCCTCGAGAAACTCGGCCACCGGCGTCTCCGGCGAGGCGAAAAAGTGAGGCGCGGTGATTCCGGGGGAGGGATCGCGTTCAACGATATCGAGGGTCGCGACGACCAATCTCGAAGGGACACCGTTGCTCACGCCGATATTCACCATCGTGATTTTCATGGAGTCGACCGAGAACCGGAAATAGAGCGACGGCTCCTCATGGCCGAGGGCCCGCTTCATGAGGATCGATCGCGCCCCGGCGGCGAAGAGCGGATTGATCTCCCCCATATGGGAAAAGAGAACTTCGTCGGTCTCCCAATCGACGCAGAACACCTCGGAGAACATCGACCGACCGTCGATCACGTTCAAAGCTCGTCCGAGGCCGGCGGTAACGACATCCCCCTCTCCCGCGTACCCGTAGCCGTCCGCCATGAGCCGCGACGCCGCGTAGAACGGCGGCGGCAAAGACGGTCCGGTCTGCTCGAAGTTCATCGTGTACGCCGAAAGACCGTGCTCGGCGCACAGTCGCCGCAAAGCAAGATAGCACCGCGCCGAGCGTCTGTGGACGAATGTATCCACCTCGGACAGGTCGAAAGCGTCGCGGTCCGCTTCGATTCGCCGATCCACTTCGGCGTCCGCGATTCGGGCCGCCGCGGCGACGATCGTCTCGGGAGCAAGCGCCACCGCCTCGATGCCGAATCGCTTCGCGACCGCTTCCGCATCGATCGAAAAGTCTCCCATACCCACAAAAGCCGATCCCGTCAACCCGATTCGCTGGTTCCGGAATCGCTTCGCCATGAGCGCTCCGTCGAGCTCCGTCGAAAGTCGACGCTGAAACTCAGGCAGGTCGATATGTCCCGCGACGACGCGAAACTCGACGCCTTTGGACACGAGAACCGACGTCAGGTCCATCACGCCGTGAACGGCGTGGTTCTCCAGGAGATATCTATCGTCGTCGAGCTCGAACGATCTCGCGGGGGTGGAGTCGAGCACGAGGATCGGCGTATCCAGTTGCGACAGGAACTCCACCACAAGCAAACTCGGCGAATAGGCCAGGTGGAGCGTAACCACGAGGTCCACCCGGCCGCCGCCGAAGAGCTCTTCGGCCGCGTCGACGTGCCGGCGAAGCGTCGCGATCGGCGCCCGAACGACCTCGACACCCGCTCGCTCGATCAGTTTTCCCACGTCGTCGAGAAACGAATCGACCGAGTCTCGAAGCTCCGGACGGCGCCGATCGTAAAGATCGAGGTACAGCGGAAGCAGCCCGACGCGCAGTGAAGGCGGCGTCTGCCTCGCTTCCGTCTCCGTCGCGCTCTTCCAGGGCCGGTATCCGGCCGCGGCGGAATTATCCCGCACGGTACGTACGGCGTCGTCTTCCAGTGCGGAGCGCTTCAATCCGAGCTTCTCGTACACAAGCGCCCATCGCTCGGGCATATCGGCGGCATGGATCAGAGGAACGAACCCCAATCGGAGATAGATCCGGATTGCGGGAAGCCGCCAGTCGTCGGTCTTCAGATAAATGTCGTCGAATCCGGCGGCAACAAACCGGCGAAGGACCGCATCGCAGACGATGTCGCCGAACCCGTTGCCGCGAAAAACCGGATCGACGACAACCCACCCAAGCTCGGCCGCAGAACCGTGCAGCGCGGAGTGTTCGTGGCCGGCCACCGCGGTGGCGACGAGCGAAGCGGTCGGAAGGTGCTCGACGAAAAACAGCCCGCCGGGAAGCATGTGTGCGAGCGTACGTTCGAAGAGCTCCCCGGACCATTCGTCGAAGGCGGTCCGCATGAGCGAAACGTACGCCGGGCCGTCGCCGGCGCGGTATGTGCGAAGTCGATAGTCGTCGGGCATCCTCGGCGCGTCGCCGGGTTGAGCGAATCGAGTCGGTTCTCGTAGGATCATCTGAAGCTGCATTGTGGGTCTCCTTTTTTCAGCAATTGAGTCTCACGACTCACCTTGGCCTTTTGACCGCGCCATGTCCGGTCGCAAGAACCCCGGAACCGCTCATGCGCTCGTTTCCTGCATCTCCGCGAGTACGTCGCGCATCGCTTCGACGACGAAATCGATCACGGCGTCGGTAACGATGAGCGGCAGTTTGGTGATGGCCGCCGGAACGCTCTCGGCCTTGTACGAATGAGTCGAGATTTCGATACCCCGCTCGTTCAGTCGCCGGGCGAAATCATCGGCCAACTCGTCCGTGTGAAAAAAAAGCGAAGAAAGGTGTCGAAGGCCGTCGGCGCGTTCGACGATGTCGGGAAAGTCGGAGGCGATGCGTCGAAGCTGATCATGATAATACTCGCCGGCGAGCCGGATGTGGCGCCTGTTCTCCCGAATGGTCTCCAAAACGATCAGGTACGCAAGAGACGCGATTTCTTCCTGGCCGTTCGTAACAAGGGCTCCGAACTGCTCGAGATTGTCGAGGCGGGACGTAAAGAGCACCCGCGAAGCGGCATACTCTCCACCGGGAAATCCTTTGCCGAGCACAACGATGTCCGGGTGTACTCCGTAGTCGCGCAACATGAATCCGTCGGGAGACCACACGCCGGTCTGTATCTCATCGGCGGCGGTCGGTATGTCCCGACGGCGACAAATCTCGTATATGACCTTGAGCACATCGGGGTCGAGCCTCACGGCGCCGTAATTCATGAGCACGAACTCGTGGAAAAAGCCGGCCACTTTGCGTTTTCCCGTGTCGTATCGGCGCACGATCGAGCGAAACGCCCGTACATCGTTGATGGGAACCGGGACGATCTCCAACGCGCGCCTGATCTCTCGCGCCAGATCCGCCCACATGCCGCGCATCATTTGCGCGATTATCGTCGTTCCGTGGTAGTTGGCGCCCAACCCGCCCGAAGTATCGCCCATGACCAGAACAACGGGCCTGCGCCCGCGGTACGGCGGAACGGGAAGATGAGCGTCGGGCCTATGAAAACGGGCGAGCATCATTTTGAGCGCGGCTTCGGCGGCCAGGCTCCCGGTTTGCAGATTGATCACCCGATTGAGCACGCCCGGCTCTCCCGACTCACGCAGTCTGCGAAGCGCCGTTGCGTCGTTCACCTCGATGCCCGCCGCCGTCGCGACGAGCCGTTCTTCGAGCAGCCGCGTGATGTGTCCGCGCGTGTTGTTATGTTCGGGGTGGATGACGCCCACCGCCCGGGCGATGTCGAGCAGCCTGAAACCCGGGAAACGATGCCCTAAGGAAACGTGGTAGTGCTCGCTCTTGCCGATAAAATAGGCCTTACCGTCTTCGCCGATACGCACGCAGCCGAAACCCGAAAGCGGTGCCGCGCCGACCTTCAGCGCCGCGTCGAACGCCGCCGAGCCTGCGCCGCCCGACGAACGCGCGTACCCGGGACACACCGAGGTTCCCACCGCTCCAAGCAGCGCGTGAAGCCGCCGCTCGTCTTCTTCGCTCCAAAAGGCGACCTGCGTGTTACCGAGATGAACAAGCTCTTCGACGTCGGTTCCCATGCAGAAAGCGGTCGCCTCGGAGACGCCGCGAACGTACTCCGAACCGACGAGGTCGGCAAGCGACCGGGTAAAATACGCGTTACCCGACATCGGCCGGATCGCAATCGTGGAAGTGACACCGTTTCATTCGGTGAATAGTATAGCAAAGAACGCCCGTCGCGGAACACAGCCGCCGAGGGCAAGGAGCCTTGATATGATTGAATCGATCGAATGGGAAGTAATGTCGAACGGACGGAAAGATGAACCGCTCTGGTTCCATCCGCGCGCGTGCCGGCTGCCGGCGCAGGCGGCCGGATCGACTCCGCGCGTGCTTATGACCGCCCAGGAAATCTCGGGGTCCGACTATTTTCATCCTGTTCATTGGACGGAAACCGCCGACATCGGCACGACCTGGAGCACGCCGAAGCCCGTGCCGGGGTTCGATCGGACCGCGGTTCCAGGTACGGAGATCGAGCGCGGTGTATGCGATGTGGTGCCCGAATACCACGCTCCCACACGAACTGTTTTGGCCGTCGGGCATACGGTCTTCTATCGTGCGGGGGTGTTTTTTCTCCCTCAGCCTCCCCGGAATCCGGTCTATGCCGTTTTCGACGCGGAAACGCGGAACTGGGGCGAGGTGAGGCGACTCGAATGGGATCGGAGGGACGATTTGTCCATCTACAGCTCGGGGTGTGCTCAACGTCACACTCTGCCCGACGGTCACATTCTGATTCCCCTCTCCTATCGCGAGCACTCGAGGGAAGATGCGGAAGTGACGACGGTTCGCGCATCATTCGACGGCGAGACGTGCCGGATCGTCGAAACGGGGTCGAGCCTCGCCCTTCCGGTCAAGAGAGGCCTTCTCGAACCGACGATCGCGTCGCACGACGGCAGGTTCTACCTCTCGATTCGTGCCGAAGACGACCGCGGGTATCTTTCGGTATCCGACGACGGGCTGTCGTGGAGTCCGATTCGGCCGTGGTGTTGGGACGACGGGGAGCCTCTCACGATGTCCACGACTCAGAGTCGCTGGCTGCCCCATTCCGACGGTCTCTATCTGGTCTACACCAGGCGGGATGAACACAATCGAAACGTCATGCGGTGGCGCGCGCCGCTGTACCTCGCGCGGGTCGATCTCGACGCGCTGCAACTGATCAGAGAAACCGAACGGGTCGTCGTCCCGCTGCGTGGAGACGGAGTGAACGATCCCGATGACGTGGCGCGATTGGGGAACTTCCACACCGTCGCCGTGACGGCGGATGAGTCGTGGGTAACCGTCGGGGAGTCGAGACCGAAGGCCGGGTACAGAGGTGATACGATCATCGGTCGTATCCGCTGGAGAAAGCCGAATCGGGACCTCGCCACGTAGTGATACGAATCCTGTGGGAAGCGTCACCGAGGGAATGAAGTCTCACGCGGAACGGCCGTTCGTGGCGGCGAACCGCTCACCCTCCGGGCGATTCGCCTCACCGAGTTCGCGTTACTCGGAGCGTCCGACGGCGGAAACGAGCGTAACGAACGAGTCGGCGGTCCACTCCGAGCCGTCGAAGCCGCCGTAGGTCACACACTCGGTGAAACCTGCGGCGACGAGCATCGAGACGAGCTCGTCGCGCATGATGGTAAGCAGGGTAATGCTGTCGGTGTGAATCGACTCGCCGTCGACGAGAAGCCGGGTAACGAAATCGACTTTCGACCCGTCCCGGCCGACCTCGTAGCGACGCCGAAACTCGACGCGTCCGTCGTCGGAGGTCAACGGAGGAAGCGCCGGGGCTTCGCCCGAACGTATCCGTTCGAAATTGATGATCTGGATGACGATCGAACCGCCGGCAACGCATCGCCTCGCCGCCGATTCGAGGAACTTCGTCACCGACCCGCGGTCGGGCAGATGGACGAGAGAGTTGCCGATGCAGTAGACCAGGTCGAAAGGACCGCGCGCGGCGGGGACTCCCTCCAGGGTGGTCATGTCACCGACGACGAACTCTACATCGCCGCAGGCGACCTTCTTCTTCGCCAGTTCGATCATCGAAGCGTCAAGATCGATTCCGACCACCCGCCGCGACCGCCGGGCGAGCTCGAGCGCGTGCGAACCGGTGCCGCACGCGACGTCGAGCGCCGCGCCACCGGGAGGGCATCGCCGTTCCAGAAACGAGACCGCCGCGTCGGAGGCTATGAATATCCGATCGTAGTAAGGCGCTATTTCCTGATACATGCGTCGATTGTACCGCACCCGCGCCCACGAATGATACCGCCGAATCGTGCCCGCGAGCCGCCCCGCGAACGGGGGTCTCATTCGCCGCTTGGATCGGCGGATTGAGAACCGCCGGTCCAGGAAAGCTCTGTTGCGCCGTCGGTCCGGGAGAGGCATTATGCGGATATGAGGCGCAGACGCATCGTTTTCACCAAACCGTGGCGCGGACGGTCGATCGACGGACTCGCGCTCACGACGGCCGACCTCGGCTTCGACGGCGTCGAGCTACCGGTAAGACCGGGTTACCAGATCGAGCCGCAAAACGCCGAGCGGGACCTGCCGGCTGCGACCGAAACGTTCCGTTCGCGGGGCGTCGACGTCGTATCGATCGCCGCGGAACCGGACGAGGCGGTCGTTCGCGCGTGCGAGGCGGCGGGAGTCGGCATGATCCGCACGATGGTTCCGATCGACATGCGGGATGGATACCGAACCGGCGTCGAACGGGCGCGCGATCGGCTTGCACGGCTCACTCCGATCCTCAAGAACTCAGGCGTGCGTGTCGGCATCCAGAATCATTGCGACTATTTCGTCGGGAGCGCGGTCGGATTGGTGGACCTTGTCGCACCGCTTGACGCCGAGGCGGTGTGTGTCGTACTCGACTTCGCCCACTGCTCGCTCGACGGGGAGCCCGTTGATATGGCGATCGACATTGCCGGCGATCGCATCGGGCTGGTGAATTTCAAAAGCGCCTATCGCCGTCGCGTGACCGGCGTCAACACGACGGAAGCGACCTGGCGAATCGACTGGACGACGGCGAGGGACTCACTCTACTCGTGGCGTTTCGCGGTCGCGAAACTGGGCGAGTATGGTTATCGAGACGCCGTCTGTCTGCCCGCCGAATATTCCACCGGCGACGGAGAAGGTTTTCTGGAAGGCGACGCGGTGTTGCCGTACCTCTCCTACGATCTCGCCTACCTCGACTCGCTCCGGTCATAGGATCGATAGCTCCGTCGCCGTCGAGCGCGACTTGTCGACATGACCCGACGGCCGGTATCATCCAAATATGGCTCACACCTACAACGGCCGCTATGACGGCGCAAACGTAGAAAGAATCGCCTTTCCCCTCGGAGGGATCGGCGCGGGGATGCTGTGCCTTGAAGGCGGCGGGGGTTTTTCCTCGGTTTCGGTGCGTCATCGGCCGCAGATTAACAACGACCCGCTGATTTTCGCCGCGCTCTCGGCGGCGCCCGCCGAAAGAGACGATCCCGGCGGCGGGAGGGAGGCGCGAGTTCTCTCAGGACCCGTCCCCGGATGGAAAGTGCTGTTTCCCCGACGCAAAAGTGGTTCGGGGAACGGCGCCGGAGGCGCCGACTTCGGGCTTCCGAGGTTCTCCGACGCCGTCTTCACGGGGCGGTTTCCCTTCGCGGAGGTCGATCTGTACGACGCCCGATTTCCCGTGCGAGTACGACTTACCGGATGGAGTCCTTTCATTCCCGGCAAAGCCGACGAGTCGAGCCTCCCGGTGGCGGGTCTGGAATACGCTTTCGTAAACGATTCGGAGAGGCCGCTCGATATCGTTTTCAGCTTCAACGCCGAGAATTTCATGAAAGCCGGAGACTCGGGGGAGGCGGTTCGGCGCGTTGCGGCGGGGTTCGTGCTCGAACAGGCCGCATCGGGCGACGACGAGCTGCGCGAGGGCGCTTTTTCGGTGACGATCCCGGATTCCGACGTCGCGGTCAATCCCGCGTGGTTTCGCGGCGGCTGGTATGACGCGCTGACGATGCTGTGGAACGACATCGAGTCGGGAAAATGCGTCGACCGCGAAGAGCACCGATCTGGCGCGCCGAGCCCCGGCGGTAGCGTGGCGACGAGGTTCGTCCTCGCGCCGTTCGAGCGCAGAGTCGTGACGGTGCACCTCTGCTGGTACGTTCCCTTCTCCGACATTCGGCATACGCGAGCCGCCGACACTGCGGTCTGCGATTGCGACCGTTCCTCTTCGGGCACACGACCGGACTTCCATCAGCCCTGGTACTCAGGCAGATTCGGAAGCATCGACGAGCTCGCCGCGTACTGGCGGAATGAATACGGGCGCTTGCGAAACGAATCGGCCGCGTTTCGAGACGCGCTGTTCGATACGACGCTTGCGCCGGAGGTGATCGAAGCGGTCGCCGCCAATCTGAGCATTCTCAAATCACCGACCGTGCTCAGACAGAGGGACGGCAGGATGTGGAACTACGAAGGATGCGGCGACGAGAGCGGCTGTTGTTTCGGAAGTTGCACGCATGTCTGGAACTACGCGCAGGCGGTGCCGCACCTTTTCCCTTCGCTCGAGCGAACGCTTCGTGAGACCGAGTTCATCGAAAGTCAGGACGAATCGGGGCATCAGACCTTCCGCGCCGCGCTCCCGATCGGCCCGACGTCACACGAGAAGGCCGCCGCCGCCGACGGTCAACTCGGCGGCATCGTCAAGCTCTATCGCGACTGGCGAATCAACGCCGACACCGAGTGGCTGCGGAATCTGTGGCCGAGGGCGAAACGGAGTCTCGAATACTGTATCGAGACATGGGATCCCGACCGGATCGGCGCGCTCGTCGAACCACATCACAACACCTACGATATCGAGTTCTGGGGACCCGACGGCATGTGCACCGGCATCTACCTCGCCGCGCTCAACGCGGCGGCGCTCATCGGCGAAGCGCTGGGGGAGAACACGAGTGGATACCGCGAGCTCGCGGCTCGCGGACGGGCGTTCATGGAGTCGACGCTCTACAACGGCGAATACTTTATCCAGGAGGTGCGGTGGGAGGGACTGCGCGCCGGCGACCCGACGGACGTGGAGGCTCTCGTCGGCAACCCGTACGAATCGGAAGAAGCGATCGCACTACTCCGCGAAGAAGGCCCGAAGTATCAGTACGGCACCGGTTGTCTTTCCGACGGCGTGCTCGGGGCGTGGCTCGCCCGCGTCTCCGGCATGGACGATTTTCTCGACGCGCGGCCGGTAGTAGATCACCTGAGGTCGGTCTATCGCTACAACTTCCGGCGCGATCTTTCGACGCACGCGAATCCTCAACGCCCGGCCTACGCGCTTGGAAAGGAAGGCGGGTTGCTGCTCTGTTCATGGCCGGCCGGCGACGCGC
>JAJRYZ010000134.1 GCA_024275515.1 Spirochaetota bacterium | reverse complement strand
GCGGGGCAATCAGGAGAATCTGATCAAGGATTTCAAACACGGACTCGGGCTCTCTCACGTGCCGACCGGATTCTTTTTGGCGAATCAGATCTATTTCAAGATCGCGGCCCTGGCGTGGAATATCAAGACCTGGATGTTGAACCTACTTGCCGTGGGAGACGGAGCGGTCTTGCGATTTAAACGCTTCTTGTATTTGTGGATCAACCATGCCTGCGTGGTGTCGAAAACCGGACGTGATACGGTCGTGATCAGAATGGACGCGGGAGAGTACTACGCACGGTACGCTCAAGCGCTTGATGCGATTGCGCGGCTGTAAGTGGACCACGTTTCAGTATCGTAGGATAGCTGTGTCCGCTCCTTTGGGTACGAGCACGATTTACCTCAACCGAGGACCGGAATTCCTGAACACATAGCCGATAATATATCAATGGGTGAGAACGCACGCGCCTAACAACACGAATCGCGACGAAACGCCTCGAATCGAGCCGGGAAACGCGCAAAAAACAGCAATTCCGCCCCTTAACGCTTATTTTGGGTTTACTCCAAACTCGGCATCGACAACCGGATGCAGATACTGCAGCACGTCGACAAGATCAAGACGTTTCTGCGCAAAAGAACACCCTGAGCCCGGTACGAGTACAACAGTACCGGTTCATCCCGTACAAAAAAAGTACGAACGTAGCTGGTTCCCCGGGCGCACGAGGCGCAATAATAAGCCATGCAACACGACGGGTCCGAATGAACAGCACCGTAAAAGCGGAGCGTCTTGCTCGGACGACGCCGGGAACAGCGCCGGTTCAAGAAAAAAAGTTCTTCGAAAGAACGAAGATCTTCATAGTCAAGTACAGATTCTATCATCTGTTGGTTCTTCCGGGCATCATCTGGTATTTTATATTCCACTATTTGCCCATGATAGGTCTCGTGATAGCCTTCAGGGATTACAACGGAATGGGCGGTTTCCTCGGCATGTTTCGGGCCCCGTGGGTCGGATTCCAATTCTTCGGTTATCTGTTCCGGAGTCATTACTTTTGGCGGCTTCTGCGGAATACGCTCATTATCAGCGGCTTGAAGTTGCTTTTCTTCTTCCCGGCGCCCATCGTTCTCGCGTTGCTCCTCAACGAAATACGGCAAAACACGTTCAAAAAGATCGTGCAGACCATCTCCTATCTTCCTCATTTTCTCTCATGGGTGGTTGTTTCGGGTCTCGTCATGATGATGCTCGAGACGGCCGGACCGGTCAACGCGATGCTCGGCTGGGGCGGCGTCGAACCGATCTCGTTCCTCTCGAGTACGAAGTACTTCCGGGCGGTGCTTGTGGTGTCGACGATTTGGAAGTCCGTCGGATGGGGTTCGATAATCTACCTCGCGGCGATCACCAATGTGCCGATGGAACAGTACGAAGCGGCTTTTCTCGAGGGCGCCTCGCGTTTTCAACGGATCTGGTACGTTACGCTTCCGTCCATCCGCTTCGTTATCTTCATTTTTCTCATCCTCCAGGTAGGGCGCATTATAGAGGAGGACTTCGAGCAGATCTTCAATCTGTACAACGCGGCGGTCTACGAGGTCGCCGACGTGTTCGAAACCTACGTGTACCGACGAGGGATACTCCAGGCGGACTTTTCCTACGCAACCGCGGTCGGACTGTTCAAGTCGTTTACGAGTCTCGTCCTCGTTCTTGCAGCAAACAAGAGCGCGAAGATGCTCGGGCAGGAGGGACTGTGGTAGGGCCGGAACGCGGGCATGTCGACACGCTTGACGACACAGAACAACGAATGGGTGCATCGGGGTGAGCGAAAGATGATAGTACAGAAAAGAACCGTAGGCGATCATCTTTTCGACGTTCTCAACATCACGCTCATGCTCCTGCTCTGCGTCTTAACGCTCTATCCGTTTCTTTATGTCGTAAGTCGTTCGGTCATGAGCATCACCGACCGCGCGTTGCACCCTTTCGCCCTCATTCCGCGTGAGAAGATCGATCTGGAGGGCTATCGATACATCGTGGGTCAGGGATCCCGTCTCGGCAGAGGATATCTGATCACGATCTTCCGAACGGTGGTCGGAACGATACTATCGGTCTTACTCGAATCGATGTTCGCCTACGCTCTGTCCAAGCAGTTCTACCCGCTGCGAAAGGCGCTGACGGTGATGATCGCCCTGACCATGTGGTTCGGCGCCGGCCTGATTCCGCGTTTTCTCGTCGTGCGCGCCGTCGGTCTCTATAATTCTATATGGGTATATGTATTCCTCGGCCTTTTCCAGGCGTGGTATATCATCATTCTGCGCACGTTCTTCTCTCAAATACCCGACAGCATCGAGGAATCCGCAAGGTTGGACGGGGCGAACGAGTTCATGATTCTCTTTCGCCTGATCTTTCCGCTCTCCACTGCGGTGCTTGCCACCATCTCGCTCTTTCACATCGTGGGCCATTGGAACGAGTGGTTCAGCGGGATCGTCTACGTTACCGACCCGAACAAGGTTCCGGTACAGGTGATGCTCTACCAGATTCTGCGTGAAGCGGTGAGACGACTTCGCGATGAGACGTGGGATCAGATCGTGCCGCCGGCCAAGTCGATTCAGATGGCGCTCATCGTGGTGACGGCGTTTCCCATCGTCGTCGCCTACCCGTTTTTTCAGAAGTACTTCGTGAAGGGCATGTTAATAGGATCTATCAAGGGGTGAAGACAACGGAGCGTTGCTCCGTTCTATATTGTTTTATTGGAGGAGAAGTGCCATGAAACGGACATTTCTATTTCTCATGGGGGCCTTGCTGCTGATCTCGGGAGGTCTGGCTTTCGGCGCCGGCGGGACGGAAAGCGCATCGACGGCGGAGGGTGAACAGCCGAAGCCTGTCGTCTTTTTCGACTATTTTCCACAGGTGGCTACACAGGAGCAGATCGAACGGATCAACGCGTACGTCGAAGAACAGTCGGGAGTGAAGTTCACTACGCGATACGTCAGCAATCCGGACGACTACTCGGCGCAGTTCGCGGTGGCGATCGCGTCGGAGGAGGACGTCGACGTCGTACGGGCTCGCGGTATTCCCGCGATGATCGATCTCAAGAGCCGTGGCGTCATCATGCAGTTGAATGAGGTTCTTGATAAATACGGTCCTAATCTCCTGAAGCAAATTCCCAAGCAGGTATGGCAGTCGGTGACCGTTCAGGACGGCGGGATTTGGGCGATCCCCGTGACGATTACGATGAACACCGGTGTGGCAATCTCGATGCGTAAGGACTGGCGCGAAGCGCTCGGTATGGCGCCGATCGATACTCTCGACAAGCTCGAGGAGTTTCTCTACAAGGTGCGAGACGCCGACTTCGACGGAAACGGCGTCGACGACACCATTCCGATGCTGGGCTACTACAACTTCGACGGTCTCGAGCTGACAATCCAGGTTGCCGTCACCGGCACTACCGGAGCGCACAAGGAACGGCGTCAACCGACCTACCTGAGCGACGACGGGAAGATCATTCCCACGGTGCTTCACCCTAAGTTCATCGACTACCTGGCGCTCATGAGAAAGTGGCAGGCGGACCGAATCATTCATCCGGATCAAGTGGCGTTCAGCGGAAGCGGCGGGAACGATCTCATCGCGGCGAACAAAGTCGGCGCGATATCGAGTTGGTACTCCGACTTCTTTACCGGATGGGAGGCGCTCGTCAAGACGGTCCCCGAGGCCGACTACGAAATCATCGGATTGAAGAACAGGGACACCGGCGGACCGGCGCTGTTTCCGGCCAACGATCCGGGAAGACCGCAAAAGGCGATTGTTTCCTACAGCCCGGTCGCCGAATGGGCCGTCAAACTGATGGACTGGGCCATCGCGTCCAAGGAGAACTACATTACCCAGGTGCACGGCGTTCAGGGCGTTGATTGGGAGTGGATAGATCGGGACGCCAACGAGATCTCGAAGACGGACGAAACCCTCTTCGCCAACTCGTTCACGCCTTACTGGCCATGGAACGGGGTTTTGGCGGGCGCCACGGGGTGGAGGCCTGTGCACTACCGCGCAGCCAACCGACGGTTTCTCGAGCTGACTCCGTACGTTCATCCCGATTGGTACGTTGCCTACGACTTCTCCGGCACCAATCTGGAGAGAACGAACGTGGACGCGGCCACGCTGATCAACGAGGGAATTGCGAACATCATTATCGGCAACCGTCCTCTCGAAGACTGGAGCGAAATCACGGCGGAGTACCGGAAGATCTACGCCGACGAGTTTATCCGCATCGCCACCGAGCAGTACGCGGCATATAAATAAGTCCGCCGTCTTGAGACGGCGCGCATCGCAACGACTCTCTCAACAGTCAGGGGCCGGCCGGTAGTGTCGGCCCCGTCTATGAAGAGAGGAGGGGGATGAGTCGGATATCGGGCTCGCGACGCTTGTGGGCGACGGGCCCGTCCGTCGCAGGGAGTGCCGGATGGAGAATGGCGATTGTCGCACGCCGGCCGGCCGCACCACCGTCTATTTCGTCGTGGAAGCGGCCCACCGGCCGGTCGGTGCTCGTACTGCAAAACGACGGATTCTGCTTGAAGCTGTGCGTCATGCGCAGAGTGTACCACATCGCTTGGTTCGAGTCGGTGTTGCGTTGCTACCGGTACGAGAATACCGCTTGTACGGGGGAAAAAAGGTACGGAAATAACTGTTCACTCGGCGCATGACATGAGACCATCGCCTACGAATCGATGTTGACGCAAACCGGACGAAACGACGGGCCCGTCATTGATATTCACGGGCACACCTCATGGGCCGACCCGAGCTCGGACGATGCAATTGCGCAGGCGGCGACGGAGGCCGGCGTGACCCGAGTGAATCTTCTCGGAGACGTGCTCGCGTTCGGATTCTTTCCGACGCCCCGGCAGATCCGGCTGATTAACGACGCCGGCAAACGGTCGATCGGGCGGTACCCCGAGTTCTACACCTGTTTCTGCTACGTGAATCCGGAAAACCCTCCGGATTTTTCCGTGGCGGAGATCGAGGATCGAGTTCGAAACGACGGTTTCGTCGGAGTCAAGCTCGAGTCGTGCGTAAACGCCCGTGATTCGCGGCTTGATCCGATCATGGAAACCGCGGAGCGGCTCGGCGTCCCGGTGCTGCACCACGCCTGGTACAAAACCGACGAACAGGAAAAGACCGAATCGAATGCGGGCGACGTTGCCGATCTCGCGGTGCGCTTTCCGCGTGTCCGCATCGTCATGGCCCACTTGGGCGGCGCGCGACACAGAGGCGTGCAGGACATCAAACCGTATCGCAATCTGTCCATCGACACATCGGGTTCCCTGCCGGCGACGGGCATGGTCGAGTACGCGGTGGCGGAGCTCGGCGCCGATCGGATTCTGTACGGATCCGACGTACCGGGCCGGGATTTCCCGCCGCAGTTGGGGCGTGTGCTCGGCGCCCGGATCTCCGATTCGGACAAGCGTCGAATCCTCTACCACAACGCCGCAATTCTGCTCGGATTGTGAAGGGTGATACCATGGTCAACAATTTGGAAATCATCGACGTAAACACATGGCTCGGGGCGTGGCCGTTTCAATACGTCGACGAAGAGACGTCCGCCGATCTCGACGAGTTGTTGGAATCCGAGGGGATTGCACACGCGTATGTCGGGACGCCCGAGGCGTCGTTCAATCCGGATTGCGCGGAGGCCAACCGTCGATTGATGGAGCGGGTACACGGGTATCCGCGGTTCTCTCCGGTTCCGACGATTAACCCTGCGATTCGAGGCTGGAGCGAGTTGCTCGGACGGTATCGCGACGCGGGAGTCGGTGTGATCCGCATCATGCCGAGCTTCCATGGGTACGCGTGCACCGGTCGGGAAGCATCGGCTTTAGTCGAGGCGGCGGGGGAGTTCGTGCTGATCATCCAGGTTCGTATGGAGGACGAGCGGGTGCATAACCCGGTCTGTCGCATCGCGCCGCCACCTACGGAGGATATCGTGGAACTGGCGTCCCGATATCCTTCCGTATCGATGATCGCCGCGTGCGCCTACTTTCACGAAGCGACGGAGATCGCCGCGACGACCACGAATGTCCTGTTCGAGCTGTCTCATATCGAATCCATGCGGACCATCACCTCCCTGACGAAGAAAGTTCCCGCCGAACGAGTGTTGTTCGGCTCCCACGCGCCGTACCTCTCCGTGCGTTCGGCGACGATGAAGCTCTTTGCTCAGGATGTCCCCGAGGCCGTCCGATCCGCCGTCGCGTCGGGGAACGCCGGCCGGGTTTTCCGTCGCAATGCGCGGGGGCGCCGATGATGAGGACGGGGCGTCTCAAGGTCGGATTTGCTCGGATCGTCATCACGCCGCCGGTCGGTTGTCGTCTCGCAGGTTATGCGGACCGAACGGATCCGTCGACGGGCGTG
>JAJRYZ010000133.1 GCA_024275515.1 Spirochaetota bacterium | reverse complement strand
CCACGGCGAATGCGTTTCAGTTCACGGTGGATCCGAGCACACCGGTAGGTACGGTGATCACGTTTACGTTGAATTTCACCGAAGAGTGGGGCAACGATACCTGGACGATAGAGTTTCCCGTTACTGTGGGAGGCTGAGGGCACTGGTTTTGTATAGTGTGTATTCTGAAAAAAGTGCCGACAAGGGATCTGATTTGTGCTCAAGTGACGGTACCTGTAGAGTAGCGGCCTCAGACTTTTGGCGGGCCGGAGCAAACAAACTTTTCGGCCGGCTTTCCGAAGCGTCACTCTCTTCGCCCGCTCCACAGCATCCCGGACGGGCAATCACGCGCGACGCATCGGCCTCCGGTTACAGCAACGCCCGGATGTAACCGGCCGCGTAGGCCATGCTTGCACCGACGCCGTACGGCTCGACGAGCGCAGGAACATGATCCGGCGTAATCGTCCCGGCGTATTCGGTTTCGACCAGCGCTTCGACTATGGGCCGCACGTCCGCGTAGCCGTTGTCTGGAAAAGTCTCGGTAAACTCAGGAAGCGGCGAGCTCACGTTTCTAAAATGCACGATAAGTACGCGGTCCTCGCGAACGAAACGACTGATCGCCGAAACAGGGTCACCGAAGCCTGCGGCGCCCTCGATCCAACAGCCGCAGCAGAACTCCATACCAAGGACGCTCGCCGGCGCGAATCCGAACGCTCGCTCGTAGTCGGAGACGGCGCGAATAAGGCACGGAATTCCGCCCAATTCACCGTCGGACGGCGGGTCGTTCGGATGAAGAGCCAGGCGGACTCCCGCGCTTCTACACGCCGGGATGATTCGTTCGATGAAATAGGCGAAGTTATCCCACAACTCTTCCCGGTCGTAGCGCCGCCCATGAGTCGGCCGGACTCGCAGAAGCTCGCGCTCGTCGACCCATCTGGCCCGGGCGGTGCGCGTCGCGTGTATCCCCGAACTCCACACTTGATCGGGCTCCCACGTGAAAGTAGTGACCGAGACTCCGGCGTCGCCGAGATTGGTGACGAAATCGCAAAACGCATCGACCCGTTCATCACGATTCGCCAAAGCAAGATGGATCGCGGCGTCCTTGCCGTGCGCGATGCAGCCTGCGTTGTGGAGCGTAAGGCCTCTGTCCTCGACGCGACAGCGAAACGAGCGAATACTTTCGGCGTCGGTACGGTTCTCGGGGATCCAGGTATAGACGCATTCGGCGCCGAGTTGTGCCGCAAAAGTGAGATGCGGCTCAGGTTCTTCGAACGGAACGAACAGCGACAATTTAGCGGAAGGCATCGCGGCACCACCCTACCGGGGACCGACGGTGAACGCAATACCGCCCGCCCGGCGGAGATGCGCTACCGGCCCTGCGGCTGTCTGCGGCGCCACGACACCGCGACGGCTTCCCGCGAGAAGCACGGCGCGCTCAGACACTGTGAAGGCCGGCCGGTCTTCGGCCGTGACGTGGGTGGGAACCTGAAAAGTGACCATACAATCCTCCGTGTGGTGATGTTCTTCACGAAGAGGCGCGGCTACAGCACGATTGAAGGCGTGGCAATGCCTTTCGCAGAGAAAACGATAGAGGGCCGCTTGATAGCGGGGCGTGCCGCGCGGCTTGACAGGAGACTGGATCAGTTTCTATCCTGACCTGCGTAGAACGCTCCGAAGCGGGTGCGGTCGCGGCACAGGTTACCGTACCGGCCGGGTTTTGGGTCGTCGAGCGGGTGAAACCGCCACGCGGCCATCCGGACAGTGCTGGGTGCTTCCAGGCGTTACGCGGGCCCGGGGTAAAACTGTTAGGCGGGTAACAAAGCATCAGACGGGAGGCGATGGATAGACGATGAGTGCAGCTAGTTCCGAGAAAGTGCCCGCTGTCGTACGTGACGCATACGAGGCCATCGTTGCCCTTACTGATTCTTTTGCCGGTGAGCACCTCAACGAAGAGTACGCCGATTTGTGCCGCCGACTGGCGGCAAAACTATCGAGAAAAAGACCGTCCCCGATATCGCGAGGCAGGCCGGAAACGTGGGCTGCCGGCATCATCCACGCTGTCGGTATGGTGAACTTTCTCTTCGATCCATCGCAGGAGCCCCATGTTCGCGCAGCGGAGATTTACGGTTCGTTCGGCGTTTCCGAAAGCGCCGGCGGTGGTAAGTCCCGGACCATCCGCAAGATGTTCCGAATGTACCAACTGGACCCTCGTTGGGTCCTACCAAGCAGTGTGGATTCGAATCCTCTGGTGTGGCTCATCGAAGTCGATGGTTTTGTTCTTGATGCTCGCAATCTTCCTCGGGAAATACAAGTAGTGGCGCACCGGAAGGGTCTTATCCCCTACGTTCCGAATGAAAGCGGCTCCAGCGGTTCGATTGACGCAGAGAAGGGGTGAAACAACGGGCGCTTGGGAAGCACACCATCCAAAAGAGTGCTCAAGCAGCCGCTCGGCCGGCCGCTGATCGACAAAGCTTTCAGCCCACGTCACGGTAATCCGCCGAGCCCGCGCTGATGTTATCTCGGTTGATAGAGCGCATGGATCTTCTTGAGACCCCCGATCTCGATCGTCAAGTATCGCTTGGTAGTCTCCGGTGACTCATCTCCAAGAAGCCGGGCAACAATGGAATCTCTCCATTGCCAAGCCGCTTTCCGTAATGGCGAAGCTGTTTCTGCTCCGCCGCGACCTGAGAACGCGGGCTTTTCATCCCGGTTTTCGTCTGAAAAATAGTCATTATTTACTGAAATCGACCCGTTTTCGCCAAACTGCGAATTGCCGGTGAGCTACGCGGCAGAATTGACACCCCGACGACGCCGTGCTATCTTTGCCACTCCTTTCGGGCTGTAGCGCAGGGGTTTAGCGTACTTGACTGGGGGTCAAGGGGTCGGCGGTTCAAATCCGCCCAGCCCGAGATTTGATACACGGAGTCGGCAGGCGCCGACCGTGCTTCGCTCCCCGCGGAGGTTCGCTACTATGCCCTGTGCAACTCGCCTTAGCTGCGGTGGCGGAGGATACCATGTGCCGTCGTCCGACAGCCTGCATCATGATACCCCTGGGGTATGAAGGAAGAGAACACCGAGAAGCCCCGCCTGCATGTTGACCAAATCGGTCTGAATTCTCGTTTCCGATGTGCTACCTTTTTTCACACCATACAAATTGCCCCTGGGCAATCGAGGAGTTGTCGATCATGAAGAAGAGACGAAACATACCATACACCCTTTTAACCGTAATCGCCTTGACATTGACGGTGATAGCCGGCTGCAACGTCGCCGCCACCCTCACTATACCCGACCTTGCAGCCGGAGAAGGGGCGGTGGCGCTCACGGTGCAGGGAACAAAGACGGCAACGGTCGCGGCGGCCGCAACGGGTCGCGTACGACCCTCGGTTGCCGTGGAGTCCGTAGACATCTCGGTGCTGGGTGATGATGGATTGGAACAGGGCGTAATCACGATCACCGAAGCGCGGGTTGCACTCAAGGAGATCGAGTTCGAACGTCCGGAAGACGAAGACGCGGAAGAAGCCGGCGTTGAGACCGAAGACGAGTTCGAGTTCGAGGGGCCGTTCGTCGTGGATCTCCTCGCCGACACGGTAACTCCGGAATTGGACTTCGCGACGCTCCCCGCAGGCGAATACGAGGAGATCGAGTTCAAGATCGACAAGATCGAGGGAGACGAGGTAGCCGAGGACGGTGCGACGCCGTTGGTCGATGAAACAGATCCGCTCTTCGGCAACAGTATCTATATCGCGGGCCTCTATTCCGGACTGACCGCAGAGGGAACGGTCACCGCCGTCCCCTTTACGCTGTCCTACGATATCGATGAATCTTTCGAGCTGAAAGCGCCGGGGGAGACCGCGGTGACTTTTTTGATAACGGAGGGAGAGATCAATCCTGTCATCATCGCGTTTCGTCTCAATCGATGGTTCGATTTCAGCGGCGCCGGTGCGGATTTCTCGCAGATCGCCCTTACTGCAAGTGGCGCCATCGTTCTTGACAACAGTCAAGAAGGCATTCGGGACCTCGTGAAAGAAAACATCGAAAACTCCGCCGACTACGGCGTCGATGCCGATCAGGACGGCGAACTCGAGGCCGATGAGGACGATGACCCCGACGAAGAGGACGCCGGAGACTTCGTTCCTGTTGAAGAGGATTAGCCCACGCTGCGAAGAGCTCAAAGGTCCCCTCCGTGCGGGGCCTCCTACGCGAGTGCGGAACTGCCGGAAGACACATCGGCGACGCACCCTGAGCGTTTCGTCGCCGAAAACGATTTCCCGGATAGACGGATCCGTTGCCATCGTTGGGTTTGCAAACGGTCTTGGCCCCGTTGTCGAGCCATGGCTACCTATTCCTGCGCGGCAATACTATCTGTGGATGGGGCTCTTCACACCTTTGATCTACCTCGTGAATTTCCTGATCCTCGCCGGCATCGTCCAGCTCTTGAGCAGGCTTGTTCGTGGACAGGGAAGCTTTGAAGACACCTTTGTTGTGGTTTCGTTGGCGTTCTCGTTCCCTGCATTCATGACCATGTGGGTATTCGAAACCCCCGTCCTGGTCTTCTTCCCGGAATGCCGCCGCGCAGAACTCGGGGGGCTTGCCTACCTGCCGGAATGGTTGGATACCGGGAGGCAGATACTCGGCGCGCTGTGGATAGTAGTGATCCTTGTCGCGGCGATAAGCCGCGTTCAGCGCGTTTCGCTTTTGAGGTCATCTCTGATCGTTGTCCCGGCCTTCGCTCTTGCGTGGGCCGTAATGCTGACCTATCTGAGATAGCGGCGCCGTGAAAAAGCTGCACCTGCAAAATAGCGAGCGGAAGGAGCGCCGGGAAGATCGCGACCGAAGGTGCGAAAAGCGTGTCGTTTCGCGAGAAAAAGGCTATGATGGCTCATGGACAGAGCCTATATTCGCCATCACGTAACCGGTCCGATCGTGTCGATCGGTACTCCTTTTACGCGCGACGGCGCGATCGACTTCGACGGATTGCGCCGTTTTGTCGACTACGCGATCGACGCCGGCGCGCGTACCGTTCTGCTTACCCCGGGAGACAGCCTCTACCCGGTGCTTACCGACAAGGAAGTGGCCGATGTTACCCGGGTCGTAGCGGGGCGGATCGGCGGACGCGCGATGTTTATCGCCGCCGCCGACTGCTGGTGGACGGGTAAGGCGATCGAATACGCGCGCCACGCGCGGGAGGTCGGCGCTACGGCGATGATCGTCTTCCCTCCCATCCGGGGTACGACCGAGGACGAGCTCGTCGCCTACTACGCCGCAATCTCGGCGGAACTCCCCGTATTCGTCTTGAGCGGGTCGCTGCGCAGTTTAGGGATCGACGGGGCGGTGCGCGCGGTGCGCAGGCTCTGCGACGAGGTCGAGGGGATTGCCGGATTGAAGGAAGACTTTTCTCCGCAGTTCGCCCGCAGGGCGTGTCTGGAGACGCACGAAAAGTGGGCGATCTTCGCCGGGGGGCAGAAGCAGACGCACATGGACATGCACCCCTACGGGTGCGACGGCTATATGTCGATCTTCATGACTTTCCGACCCGACGTGGCCCACGCGTATTGGAAAGCGATCGAAGCCGGCGACATCGCGAACGCGGTGCGCATCATTCGCGATTTCGACATGCCGGTTTTCCGGTTTCTCTACTCGGAGTTTCCCGCCGGGGGAGACGCGGGACTCCACGTGCTGACCGAGATCGCGGGAATTTGCGGCAGATGGCGGCGTTCACCGCTACCGGACTTTTCCGACGAAGAAGTAGAGCGGGTCCGTTCCTTTGTCGATTCGCTACCGCCGCTGTAGCAACGAAGCAGCCCGCGCAACGCACGATTCATGGTGAAGAAGCCGTTTATTCACTCTTGACCCTTAAGCTACTACAACCCGTAGGTTTTGCGTCACACCGGTCGTGCTTGGATCGACCATATGCCGGTCGACCGGGGGCGGACGGGCCGCGGAGGTGATAAGCGATGATCGAGACGTTGACGGAAAAGTTACAGGTAAAAGTGGGCGGGATGGCGTGTTCCTTTTGCACGCTGACTATAGAGAAGGCGCTCGGACGAATGGAGGGCGTATCGGCGGTTCATGTGAGTCTGGCTCATGAGGAAGCTCTGATTGAATACGATCCCGCCAGGCGAACGCCGACCGAGTTGCGTGACACGCTGCGTCAGATAGGGTATTCGGTTCGCGACGCGAACAAAGTGCGCGCGTACGAAGAACAGCGGCGCGATCTGCAGACGGCGCGTAATCGACTCCTTTCGGCCGCCGTTTTTACGACGGTCACCACCGCTGTTATGGTAGGTCGCTGGGTCGGTCTGCGCGAGCCGTGGTTTCAGCCGGTGATGATCGTACTCGCTCACCTTACGACTTTCCTGGCGGGGCGGCACATCCTGGGTATGGCCGCCCAATCGTTGCGCCGCGGCATTTTGAACCAGCACGTCTTGCTTGAATTCGGCGCTTTTGCGGGTCTGATTGGAGGGTGGATAGGCACGTTCAACGCGGCTTTCCCGGCGCCTGACTTTTTCGCCGCCGCCACTTACATCACAGCCTACCACCTGCTGTCGGGGTGGGTTTCGCAACTCGTCCGAACGCGCGCCTCCGAGGCCGTGCGAGCGCTACTCGCGATGCAGCCGGCTACCGCACGGCGCATTCGCCAGGACGGCGACGTGGAAGAGCTTCCGATCGAACAGATTCGACCGGGCGATCTGGTCATGGTCCGGCCGGGAGAATCGGTACCCGTCGACGGACGCGTCCGATCGGGGAGCTCGGCCGTCGATGAGAGCCTCGTCACCGGCGAACCGATTCCCGTGAACAAGACCGTGGGCGAAGAGGTAACCGGCGGATCGCTCAATGGGAACGGCGCCCTTCTCGTCGAGGCGGTGAGCGTAGGCGACGATTCGTTTCTTTCACGTGTGGCGCGCCGGATCGAAGAAGCGCGAGCAATGAAGCCGGGTTTTCTCGCTCTCGCCGATCGGATTCTGAAACGGTTCGTTCCCGGGGTACTGCTTTCGGCGGGCGTCGCCGTTCTTCTCTGGGCGATAGGCCCGGCAATCTTCGGCGGAACATCCGACTGGACGCGGGCGATCTTCGCCTCTCTCGCGGTACTCGTCATGGGCTATCCCTGCGCGCTGGGCATGGCCACGCCATTGGCGATGATCCGCGGAGGAGGAGAAGCCGCCGCGCGCGGCATTCTGATTCGCTCGGGAGACGCTTTTCGGGCGCTCAGGGAGGTGCGTCGGCTGGTGTTCGACAAAACGGGAACACTTACCGAAGGAAAACCAAGCGTCGTGGAGATCGTTACGACCCACGACGGATCGAGCGAAAGCAGTGAAGCGGTCGATCGCCTGCTGCAATTCGCCGCAAGCGTCGAAATCGCCTCCGAACATCCTCTTGCCGGCGCGGTCGTCTCGACGGCAAAAGAGCGCGGACTCGAACTGCTCGATTCCCGCTCATTCGAAGCGACACCGGGACGCGGCGTCCAAGCGATTGTCGACGGATCCGAAGTTTTGGTAGGTAGCCCACGCTTTCTGGAAGAACGAGGCGCCGACCTCGCTGCTCTCGCCGCCGACATGAAACGGATGAAGAGCGAGGGAAAAACCGTGGTGGCCGCATGGCGCAAAGAGACGGACGTCGGACTCATCGCCGTAAGCGACGCCCTCAAATCCGACGCCGCTGCGGCCGTTGCGCGGCTACGCTCTCGGGGGATCGAACCGGTAATGCTGACTGGAGACGACCGCCGCACCGCGGAGACAGTCGCAGAGCAGATCGGCATCTCGCGAGTCTTTCCAGAAGTCCTTCCCGGCGAAAAGGCCGACATCGTGCGCGAATTGCAGGCGACCGGCGATCGCGTGGCAATGGTCGGCGACGGGATTAACGACGCCCCTGCGCTGATGCAATCGGACGTCGGCATAGCGATAGGAGCGGGAACCGACATCGCGATCGAAGCGGCTGATATCGTGCTGACTGGATCTCGGCTCACCGCGATCGTCGAAGCGATCTAAATCGGCGCATCGTCTTATGGGAAAACGCTGCAGAATCT
>JAJRYZ010000132.1 GCA_024275515.1 Spirochaetota bacterium | reverse complement strand
TCGAACGATGATGACTTCCAGGCAATTGTCGCGGTCGACGTGAACGTGCGTCGTGGAAACGATCCGATCGTGACACGCATGCTGGATGTCGGTTATCCGCTTCTGAAGCTGAGGCCGGCCGTGATCGTAGACGAAGGAGATAACGCCGATGACGTGAAGATTCTCCTCCCATGCCCGACGCGCGAATCGGTCGCGGATCAAATCCCGAATCGCTTCCGAACGGTTGCTATACGATCGACGGCGCAGATACTCGTCGAATCTGTCGAGAAGCGAGGCGTCGAGCGATACGGAAAACCTTTTGAGCATGCTGGTAACACCAATTACGAAAACGTATTACCAGCACATTACACTCATCGTCCTTTGTCGTCAAGGGGGACGATGAGCAACGTCGCGCCGGGCCGAGACGAGTTGCGTTACGACTCGGAGTCGAGGTGAACCGCCGGCCGGTCACGCTTCGTTGCCGAACGCCTTCCCGGCGCGGCCGGAGCAAACCGAAGGACGCGTATGGAGTTTAAGACCGCAAGCAGGGCGACGCCGACGTCGGCGAAAACGGCCTGCCACATCGTCGCCGCTCCGACGGTTCCAAGCGCGACGAAGACGGCCTTGACGAGCATCGCCAGTACTATGTTTTGCCAGACGATTCGTTTGGTAAAGCCGGCGACCGCAAAAGCGTCTATCAATCGGGACGGCCGGTCGTCCATGATTACCACGTCGGCCGCTTCGACGGCCGCGTCCGACCCCATGCCACCCATGGCCACACCGACGTCGGCGCGGGAGATGACGGGAGCGTCGTTTATCCCGTCGCCGACGAAGAGCAGCTTTCCTCCGGCGTCCGCCTCCGAGGCGATAAGCTCTTCGACCTTCGAGACTTTCTGCTCGGGAAGCATGTTTGCGTAGTATTCGTCGATCCCCGACTCGGCGGCAATCTTTTCCGCCACCGACGGCTCGTCGCCCGTCAGCATGACGGTTCGCTTGATTCCGAGAGCGTGAATCGCGCGAACGGTCTCCTCGGCGTCCTGCTTAATCGTGTCGGCGACCTTGATGAATCCCGCGAGGACCCCGTCGACCGCGACGTAGACGACCGTGCTGTCGGAGTTGCAGTTGTCATGAGGAATCTTTTCGCGGTGAAGCAGTCTGTCGTTTCCGGCAAGCACGCGCCGATTGCGGAAGGTAACGCACGTTCCGTGTCCGGGAATCTCCCGGTAGTCGGTCACGTCGGCGTCGCGAACAACGCCGGTGAACGCGCGCATAATCGACTGCGCTATGGGATGGGTCGATTGCGACTCGGCGTGCGCGGCGTATTCGAGCACCTCTTCGGGGGTGAATCCGGCGAGCCCTGCGGTCTCGGAAACACTGAACACGCCCTCGGTGAGCGTCCCCGTTTTATCGAAAACTACGGCGGTGGTTTTCGTGAGAGCCTCGAGGTAATTCGCGCCCTTGACCAGGACGCCGCGTCGTGACGCGGCGCCGATGCCTCCGAAGTATCCCAAAGGTATCGAAATGACCAAAGCGCAGGGGCAGGAAATCACGAGAAGGATGAGCGCGCGGTAGACCCATTCCGAAAGGACGGCGCCGGGGAGCACGAGGGGCGGAACGAAGGCGACGAGCGTAGCGGCCAGAACGACCAGCGGCGTATACAGGCGCGCGAAACGCGTAATGAACTGCTCCGTCGGCGCTTTTCGCGACGCCGCGTTTTCGACCAGCTCGAGTACCTTGGAAACCGACGATTCTCCGAACTCGCGCGTTACCCTGACGGTCAGAAGTCCTCCGGCGTTCACCGTTCCCGCAAGCACGTCGTCGCCCGGCGCGACGCTTCTCGGGGCCGACTCGCCGGTAAGCGCCGAGGTGTCCACGAAAGAGCTGCCGTCGAGTATGACGCCGTCGAGAGGAATTCTTTCTCCCGGCTTGACCGTTATGACGCTGCCGGGCCTCACCGACTCGGGGGACACACGCTCAAGACCGTTTTCTCCGTTCAGGTTTGCGTATTCGGGACGAACATCCATGAGCGCCCTGATCGAACGGCGAGACCGACCCACGGCCATGTCCTGAAAGTACTCTCCCACGTAGAAGAACAGCATGACGCCGACCGCTTCGGGCAACTCATGGATAACGACGGCGCCGATGGTCGCGATCGACATCAACGTGTTTTCGTTGAACAGATTCCCCTTGAGAATATTGCGTATGGCGGAAAGGAGGACTTTCCACCCGACAAGCAGATAGGCCGATATCAGCACCGCGTACTCGGCGAAGGCGAAGGGGGTGTCGTGGAGAGGAGAGTTGAGTGCGATCCCCACCGCCATCAATACGCCGGCGGCGGCGATGGAGGCGATTCGAAACGCGTTCTCGAACCGCCGGGGCTCATCCGGCGCCGGCGCCGACGCCGACGCGGCTCGATCCGCCGCAGTCGCGGCCGCATTAGCGGTCGCAACCAGCTTGACGCCGGGTTCGACCTTGTCGATGATTCGCTGCGCCTCATCAAGGCGCCCCCGGCTCAAAGCGAGCGTTTCGGTGGCAAAGTTGACGGTCACTTCGCCGAAGAGACTGGATTTCTTCAGCGCGGTCTCGATGTTCACCGCACAGGAAGCGCAATCCAAACCGTTTAGCCGGAATTTTGCTTCGCCCATGGTTACCTTCCTTCCGAAAAATGCTGCATAGCGACCTGAATGAGTTGGACGATGTGCTCGTCGTCGAGACTGTAAAACGCTTGTTTCCCTTCACGCCGATACTTGACCAAACGCATGGCCCGCAGAAGCCTGAGATGGTGCGAGACCGCGGGAAGCGACATCTGAAGAATGTCGGCGATGTCGCACACGCAAAGCTCTTTTTCGGAGAGCAGATAAATGATCTTGGTTCGTGTTTCATCGCTCAAAACACGAAAAACCTCGGAAATACCGCTGACCTCAAGGATAAGTTGCGAATAATAGTCGTCGCCCGGTTCGTAGTTCGGGGAAAAGCTGTCGCAGATGTCTCGATTTCTTCCTGAGTCCTTCATTGCAAAACGCTTAAGCAGGTGTTTAAGTGTAAATATAGCACCCGTCGTCGCGGGCGTCAATACGGGTGTGAATCCCGACTCGGTAGCGCGTCGAGCAGAAACGATTCGATTCGCGCGGCAAACGCTTCACATCGTTCACTCGTCACCTCGAACGGTTGCTCCTCGCTTGTTTTCGTGTCTCGCGTATGGGTGATCTCTCGTATTTCCTTTTCATTGCAGAGCGCCGCCGCCGTCCAGGTCGACGCGAACGTCGCTACGCGGTCGAAGTGCGCGGGCATCTCACAAAACGAACATGGGTGCTCTACAAGAGTGTGTTGTCCATCGGCAGTCTCGTCCGGTCCGGAGGGCGGGTATACCGGACAAAAAGCAGCGAGTTCGCCGTGCTGCTCGATTCGGTCGGCGACCTTGATGAGTGTCGCACCATAGTCGGGTTGATCGCGGAAAGAATCTCCCGGACGCATCGCTTTCCGGGTCAGACGATTTCGGTCGGGCGCGGCATCGGGTGTGCGGTGTTCCCCGAGTACGGCGCCGCTGCCGGAGAGATACTACGCAACGCGGACATCGCCATGTCGTTCGCCGTCGGGCGTAACCTCGGTTGCAGCAAGTTCCAGGGATTCTTTTTTTCGCGGCCGTTACCCGCGTCCGATTTCGAACGCTGTCTTCGGGCCAACTGATCGTCACCTGCGTCGGCGTTCCCCGATATCCGTCCAACGCACCCCTTTGCCCGAAGGTATCGTCCGCGCGGCCACCCGCATGAGGAGCTCGTCGAGATACTCGGGTCCTATGCCCGGTTCGATATTGGTTTCGCTTCGCAGCAGAGCCACGTTTCGGTCGGTGAACGCCTCGCCGCGGGCGATGTCTTCGACGGCCAGGATCGAGCGATTGGTCGTTGAGTAGAATCCGGCCTCCGACGGGGCGAGACGTTTGACGCCGTCGCCGAGCACGGCGTGTACACGCTCCGTGCCGTATCGCGAGACCAGGCGTTTGAAGGCGCCGTCGGGCCGCTCCTCGGCCGAGCGTATCAAAACGACCATTTCTGCGAACTCCTCCGGCGTCAACGCCACCGGATCGTCAAGCCCGCCTCCGCCCTTCGAAAGCGTGATGTGCTTTTCGACAATAGCCGCTCCGTGCGTGACCGCGAGCACGGGAACCAGGTCGGAGTCGATCGTGTGATCGGAGACGCCGACGGGAACGCCGAAGATCGAGGCGAGATGCGAGACGAGGCGTAGATTGTAGTCCTCCGGAGGCGCCGGATACGCCGTTACGCAGTGGAGCAGTGCCGTTGGGCTGCGGAGCCTCGATAGTGCCGCTTCGATGTCTCCGAGATACGAAACGCCGGTGGAGACGATACAGGGGACTTCCCACTCGCGACAAAAATCGAGGAGTGGAAAGTGATTGATTTCGGGAGACGCGATCTTGACCGCTTCGACTTCGATTCTTTTGAGCATCCGTGCGCTCTTCAGTCCGAAAGGCGAACAGAGGAAACCGACCGACCGATGCTCGCACCGGTTCAGAAGCGACCGGTAGAACCCTTCGTCGGTTTCGACGCGCGAAAAAGACTCATAGATCGACGTCATCCCTCCGGGAAGACTGATCGCGCCGGCGGTCGGATGTACTATCTCATGGGTCAGCACCGCCTGGAACTTTACACAGTCGGCGCCGGCCGCCGCGGCGGCGTCGATCAGCGCAAGCGCGTCCTCCAGACGACCGCCGTGCGCCGTTCCGGCCTCGGCGACGATGAGGCAAGGCGCCGAACCGATCTCCCGCCCGCGGATCCGAATGCACCTCCGCGACCGGTCGGCCGGCGAGTCGCCGATCGTGTCCATTCAGTCTTTTTCCAGCTCGTCGGCCCGTTCGGCTGCGGCGACGACCGCTTTCATCACCGCGGAAGTGAATCCGTGCGCCTCGAGCTCGGCGATACCTTCTATCGTGGTGCCGGCCGGCGACGTGACGCGCGAAAGAAGCTCGACCGGATGCGAGCCGTCGGCGCGCATCAACTCGGCGGCTCCGCCGATAACCTCGATCGCAGCCGTCAAAGAATCGGTGTAGGGAAGGCCCGCGTACGTTCCGCCGAGCGCCATAGCGTGCGCAAGCGCGAAAACGTAGGCGATGCCGGAGCCCGAGAGCCCGGTGATCGCGGACATCGACCGCTCCGGCACAACAAGACGATCACCTATCGCTTCGGCAATTCGAAAAGCGAAGTCCAGCGTCGTACGTTCGATCGGTTCCGCGTGGCACACCGCGACGAGAGCCCTTCCGACGGTCGCCGCGATGTTCGGCATAAAGCGAACGATTTCGTTCGTGTGAAGCGCTTTGCGGTAGAACGCCAGCGGCACTCCGGCGGCGACGGAGACGAAACGCTTCCCGCGTGCGTAGTCGCCGATGTTCGCCACAAGCTGAGGGAGAATCTGCGGTTTGACCGCGAGCACGGTAATGTCGGCGTCGTCGAGCAATCGCCGTGGTGCGTCGTGGAGAACGGCGCGGTAACGGTCGGCGGCGACGCGTCGCCGTTGCTCCACCGGATCCATGACGAGAATCTCGACGTCTTTCGACGAACGCCGCAAACCCGATGCGATCGACTCGCCCATGTTTCCGAAGCCAATGATTCCGATTGATTTCATCGTTGACCGAGCCTATCACGGGCTCTTTGCGGTGTAAATGAAAAGCGTCGTCAAAGAGGCGCTCCGCGGCGATCAAGCCCGGGAAAACCGCCGCGGCGAAAGGCTTCGTAGGCGATGATCGCCACGGCATTCGACAGATTGAGCGAACGGATCCCGCTTCGCATCGGAATGCGGATGGTCGCCGAACGGTTCTCCGCGAGCAACGAACGGGGCAGTCCCGAGCTTTCTTTTCCGAAAACAACGCTGCAGCCCGGAGGGTAGGAAACATCCGAGTACAAGAACCGCCCTCGTCGTGAGGCGAAGAGCAGACGTCGCGATGGAAATCGGTTGCGGTAGCCGTCGAACGAGTCGTGAACGGCGAGCCGTACGTCGCCCCAATAGTCGAGTCCCGCCCGCTTGAGGTAGCGGTCCGCCAGTGAGAATCCGAGCGGGCCTGCAAGGTGGAGCTCGACGGCGAGCGCCGCGCACGTGCGAGCGATGTTACCGGTGTTCTGAGGAATCTCCGGCTCGACAAGAACGATATGCAAATCGAGTGGGGCGGATTCGGTGACGAACTTCATCCCCGCCATGGTACACCGGAACAACCGCCGTCCGACAGAAGCGTGCGAGCCGTCTCGGTGCGTATGCAGGAAGAGGATCTTCCGGGTATAATCGCGCCGATGAAACGACTTTTTGCCGTTGCTTCGCTTCTTGCACTCGTCGTCGCGTTCTCGGCACAGGCCCAGCAACGGATTCTTCTCGATTCGGATCCGATATACGAAGAACTCAGAACGCTGCTCGTCGAGGAACGACTCGCCGTCCCGTCGACCTCGGGACCGTTCACCGTTGCCGAACTGGCGCTCATGCTCAAGCGGCTTGACGCCGGAACGCTTTCCCGCGCGCAGATGAGAAGCCGCGATTGGATCCTCGAACAACTCTCCCGACGCGCGCTTTACGGGGAGGAGGGGGGACTGGTGATCGACGCGGCTCCTCGGCTGGTCGTGGAATCGTATTTTCATTCGAATACGAACAACCCGGAGTGGATTTCCACGTACGAGGCACGTCGCCCGGTTCTTTCGTTGCCTCTTTCGATGTCGATCGCGTCAAGTTTCTACGCCTTGATGCAACTCGACGTTCGCAAAGAACCGATCATTCTCTCCGAGGATCCGTCGTATCTGTTGAACCTCCCCGCGTCTTTCGGGGAAGTGGACTACCAGTTCCCTCGACGCGCGTTTCTGTCGGTGGGCGGACCGCACTGGAACGTTCAGTTTGGACGCGACGCCGCTTCTTGGGGAAACGGAGTCACGGGCAACTTCCTGCTCTCGAATGCGCTTGAGTATCATGATTACCTTCGCGCGACGACGTTCTGGCGAAACTTCAAGTACCACGCGATGTTTATCAATCTCGAAAGCTGGAATCCCGACACGATTAAGCGCCAGTCCGATCTGTACAGGAGCTACCTTTTGCACCGAATCGAAGCGCGGTTGTTCGGCGTTCTGAATCTCGCCGTGACCGAAGGTATTTCGCTTGAAGGAAAGTATCAGGAACTCAGGTATTTCAATCCTTTCATGATCTTTCATAACTGGTTTTTAAACGACAAGTACGGAAACATCATTTTCGGTCTGGAAGGCGAGTTGACCGTCTTTGACGGACTATTCGTCTACGGACAGTATGTTCTCGATCAACGCACCAGCAAGTTCGAGCGTGACCGCTACGGCGCCGGCGCCGAACCCGATTCCCTCGGGTACCTCGCCGGAGTGTCGGGGCGATTCCCGATCGGAGACGGGCATCTGTACGCGAACGTCGAAGGCGTTCTTACCACTCCGTGGCTCTACATCATCTCGGGACAGCCCGATTTTACCGAAGAGCGCAAACGTATTACCAACTATCTGGGCAGAAAGTACCTCGAATCTAAGCCGCTTGGGTACGTCTACGGCCCCGACACGATGCTCGTAAACGCGCGGCTTGGTTACCGCATAGCGGGACTGATGGACGCGAGAATCGAGTTTCAATACCAGGTCCGCGGCGAGAATGATCTCGGCACTCCTCACGCGCGGGGACCCGACGCCGTGGCGATGAAGACGCCCTCCGGAGAAACGCCCGAGCATCGCACTTTCCTCCGGGTGAGCGCCGCAGCAACTCCCGCCGCTTGGTTTGAAGTCGGCGGGGAGATAGGATGGCTTCGCGATGTGAACGACGATCATCGGCCGGGCGCAGTTGTAGACGATCTGCAGGTCGTTTTGCGTGTGGGCGTCACGTACTGAAAGGAGAGCGCATGACACGACGGCAACGACTACCCCGAACGTCGCTTTTCATCGGAGTCTTCTTGATCTCCGCCCTTTCATCTTTCGCGCAATCGTCGTGGGATCTATTCGACCCGATCTACGACGACCTCGATTCGTGGGAGCTCGCCGGGTTGATTCCTCCTC
>JAJRYZ010000131.1 GCA_024275515.1 Spirochaetota bacterium | reverse complement strand
ATCTGAGCGAACTGGAGCGGAAGGCGCCGGATCTCCGCGCAGCGGTCCTGGAGGGGAAGCTGTGACGGTGCGCGAGCTCGCGGGAGCGGCCGGTTGCAGTGAGACGACGATTCTGCGAGCGGCGAGGCGGATGTGTGGATACCGGTTGAGGAACGGGATCCGGAGTGATTTCGACGAACACGAAGCGGTGCGAATCATGGGTGAAGTGAGAAAGCGGGGGTTTGTGACTCCCAAGAATCAGCCTCGGCGAAACGACGAGCTGGTGAAGTCCATCCTCAGCGCGTCGGTGCTCCGTGAGCTCGTGAAGGTCTACGGCACGAAGGGCGCCGCCGCCCGGATCGATCACGTTATCGGGTATCGGCGTCCGGCGCCGGCCGGCCCCCAGCGGGCGATTGAGACCGCGGCCGAAGCGGCGCCGTTCTTCCGGAAAGTGTTCAACGAGCTTGAGAAGAGCGCGAATCGGCGGAAGCAACTCGAGCTGTTTCAAACCAACTGATGAAAACACGACGTCAACGAGCAATTAAGAGGTGCGACGACGCCTTCTCCCGGTACATCCGCAAGCGCGACGGAAACGTCTGCTTCACCTGTGGATCGACGATGGATATCCAGTGCGGGCACCTGATAACCCGGGAACGATTCGCTACTCGGTGGGATCCGGCGAACGCGAAGGCGCAGTGCGAGAGATGCAACGTCCTGCATGAGGAGAGCCGCGAGCGGTTTCTCGTGAAATGGATCCGACAATACAGTCTGCAGCGATACGAGGATCTGGTCGCGAAGTCCTGGGAAGTCACTCGGTACTCGGTAGCCGAAATCGAGGATCTCGCACGGAAATACAACGACATGATGAGGGAAAAAGATGCCAAGATCGCAGCGAGGTGAAGCGGCCACGCCTGGGGCCGGGGGACGATCCGACGGGGTTCTCGAAGTGAAGTCGGATTCCGCACGAATCGTGATTCTGCCGTTGATCGCGGTGCTCATCCTGGTCGGGCTCACGCTGTTCTTCGGCGTAGCGGGGATAAAGACTAAGGCGCTCGTTGATGAGCTCGCGGCCGCCGAACCGCGCGATCCGGTTGTCGTGGTGGATCGGATCGAAACGCCGGTGTTCGCCTCGCGTGAAACGATCAACGACACGGTGAAAGCGATGATTATCGCCGGGCGATCGGAGGATGTGTACGTCTTCTACGATCAGTTCACGAAGAATCGCGAGATCACGCACGCCCTGGTCAACACGGCTTTACTCTCCGGGATCCCGATCAATCTCCTTTTCGCCCTGGTCCAGTGGGAAAGCAACTACAATCCGCGGGCGCTGAATATCAACTCAGGATCGTCCGACCAGGGGCTCATGCAGTTGAACTCCCGCACGTTCTCCGCGCTGTCGGAAGAAGAGCTTTACGATCCGGTTGTGAACATCCGCCACGGCGCGCAGTACCTCGCCGACCGATTTGCTCAATACGGATCGTGGGAGGCCGCGGTCATCGCCTACAACGGGGGCAATACCGAACTCGTGAAAGGGATCACCGTACGGCACCTGGTGAACGTACTGTCGAACGAGCGTGAATACGATCGGGCGTTCGTCGAAGCGTTTGGAGAATAGGCGCCGAGATGGTTGATGACGCCAAGAACTTGGAGCGAGCTGAATGCCGAAGAAACGTTCACGGCTGGAGAGCGAGCCATGAGGGATGATGAGTGCGGGCCGGTCGGAGCGGATTATCGCGCAAGGAGATGAGTCATGGAGAGCTATCAACACAAGAAAGACCGAGCGAGTCGATCTAAGAGATTCGTGCACAGGACACGAGCGAGCCGGGAATGTGGAATGTGAATCACAGGTGAACGGAGCGAGCTGGGGTCATGAATGAACACGAGACGAACGAGCGAGTCATACCAAAAGAGACTTCCGCCGAACAGGAGTGCGCCGAAACGCATGAGATGTGCACGCCGAACAGGAGCGAGCCGAATCTCGTGATGCGCCCACAGCAAGAGAGCGAGCCGGGCGACCGGAGGCAACCGAGCACGAGGAGCGAGCCGAACGCCGGGATTTTCACAGGGCAGAAGAGCGAGCCGAACAGAATAGTGAGCATCGACGACATCGTGGTAGATCGGCGATTTCAGGTGCGGGCCGGGCTCGATGAAGCTCATATTGAGAGACTGTGTGAAGTGCTGCGTTCGGGCCGTAGGTTCCGTGATCCTCTCGTTCTAACGCAGAACATGGAACTGGTCGCCGGATTCCATCGTCTCGAGGCATATCGGCGAGTCCGGGGCGATATGAGTAGCGTGCCTGTGGAGATTCGGCATTTCGCCGACGAGTATGAGGCTTATGAGTTCGCCGGCGTTTCAAACATTACTCACGGAAAGCGGCTCGATGAGAGCGAGCTCCGGATGTTCGCCGAAACCTTGCGGGAGCGACGCGGATACGATCGCGTGAAGCTTTCGGCGATCCTGTCGGTCTCCCAGGAGTTGCTGTCGTCGTGGTCGGCCGACGTCGTCGTCGTTGCGAACCGAGTGCGCCCGGGCGTCACGACGCGCAAGCGAAATCCGGGTCCATCCGCGCCGGCTTCAAACGATCCCGCCGGCGCTACGACGCGCAAAGACAAACAGGCACCGACCGGGACCACGGCGCTCTTCCATGCCCGGCGGTTGCTCCATCACATCTACGATATGGAGTTGAACGACCAATCGGCGACTATCGAAATCTTGAAAGAACTCCGGTCCGCAATCACCAACTATTTGAGATTCGCAAAAAAGGGGTAAGCATGAAAGACAAGACCGCAATTCGCTTGGCGGTGAGAGCGTACGACGACTACCAAAGGTCGCGGATCGCTCTCGGCAATCGGATCAAGATTAAGAAGGACGGCAGCGACCAGGTCGTTCCGGAGCAGCAAAGCTGGGCGATGACCGAGCGGGATCGCGAGCTGTTTCGCGCGATCTACATGCATCAGATCGAGCAGGAACAAGCGATCCGGAAGTACCTGCAGAAGAAGCTCCTCGAATACCCCGTATGGACGGAGTATCTGGTCGGCCTCCGGGGTGTCGGCGAAGTCATGGGAGCTGTGATCATCTCGGAATACGACATCGAGATAGCGACGACGGTGAGCAAGCTCTGGCAGTTCACCGGGCTGAATCCCGGCGTGGTCCGCGGGAAAAAAAATGAGACGGCGACCGACGGATCTCGGATTATCGTCGTAACCGACGAATACGTCAGGGGCGACAGATTGACGAAGGGCTTCATCGCGCCGTTCAACCGGCGGCTGCGCACGAAGATCGTCGGAGTGCTTGCCGGGAATCTGATAAAGCAGAACCCGCATTACTACGAACTCTATGTGAATGAGCGAATGCGACTCAGTCATCGTGACATCGCGACGTCCGGAAAAACGATCGAACAGTATTACGTCAGCGGGGACGGGAAGATCAAATGGAAGCCGAACCAGGGGCACATTCACGCGATGGCCCGGCGAAAGATGATCAAGATATTTCTCCTGGACCTCTATGTTGCCTGGCGGACGATCGAAGGGCTGCCGGTCCGTCCGCCGTACCAGGAGGAGTATCTCGGTCACATACATGAAGGGACGAAGGCAGAGAGCAACACCAAAGAACAGAGCGAAACCGCATCCGGCGAGATACCCGAAAAGAGAGAGTGGGCCGAATCTGTAAATGATCGCGAGGTGAGTTGAGAGTGCCGCGAAAGACAATCAACACGAAAGATTGGAGCGTGCCATAGTCCGGGATCAATATAAAAGATATGAGCGAGGCGTTACAGCCGGGAAGAACCGGCAATCGTCCGTGGCGGGACGTGCCCGCGGCGTCGGTGGGGCCGACCGGTTCTGCCTCCTTGCCGGTAATCGGGTTCGACTCCCGATGCGGACATTTTTCAATTACACGATGAGGAGAGGTGATGAGGCGAGTAAGGAAGTTCAAATACAAACCGACGGCCGGAATGTTCGTGGCGTTCGAGGCGACGAACTCCTCGGATCCGGATGCCTATGACGAGTTTACGCTCAAAAGCGGCGACGAGCCGCGAGGTACGTTGATCACGCAACTTAACGCAATGTCACAACATGTCGTCGACCTATGCGAGTTGCCTGCGGACTACGCTGCGAACATCCAGGTAATCGGCATTACCGTTACGTACAGCGACGACGACATCCAGGGACTGGGGATCTCGGCGTTGAGAACACTCGAGAACACCGACCAGCCGATGGTCCTGAATACGCCGCATTTTACACGTGATCCCTACAGCCCGACGGCGCCGTCGGACGTCGGAGTGTTTTCCGGTCGGTGCGCGGCCGATCTGGATCGGCTCGAAGAATTGATATTTGACTATGTAGACGGCGACCGTGCACAGATGGATCTTTTCGGTTATCAGGAGGCAACCGGATGACGGAGATCATCAATATCCCCTTAGAAGAGATTACGCCGCACCCGGGAAACCGGAAGATCGGAGGTTTCGATCAGGAAAAACTCGATCAGTTGGCCGAATCGATTCGTGACATCGGAGTGCAGCAACCGGCGATCGTTCGGATCAACGGAACGGCCGGGAACTATGAACTGGTGGCCGGGGAACGACGCTGGCTCGCTTCAAAGATCGCCGGTGAACAGACGCTTCCGTGCATCATCAAAGAGCTATCCGACCTCGAGGCGCTGAAGATTCAACTCGTTGAAAACTTGCAACGCGACGACGTTCATCCGCTCGATGAGGCCGATGGGTTTCGCCGTTTGCTCGAAGCCGAGGAATATGACGTAGCCACGCTTTCGGCGGAAATCGGTCGGTCGAAATCCTACGTTTACCAGCGGATGAAACTGTGCGAGTTGATCACGCCTGTGCGCGAGGCTCTTCTCGCGGCGACGATTTCAGCCGGACACGCGCTCGTCATCGCACGATTGCCCGAGGAGTTGCAACAACACGCGCTCGATCATATCGAGGAATGCCGGGATGGATGGAATCCTGAGCTGACGGTCCGCGAGCTTTCAGCATACATCACCGAGGAACTGATGCTCTCGTTTTCAAGCGCCTCTTTCAGCATGAGCGACGAGGACCTGGTGCCCGCGGCCGGGCCTTGCACGATGTGCTCGAAACGTACCGGGAAACAGCCTGAGCTGTTTGCGGAAATACAGCATGACAACTGCATGGATCCGGATTGTTTCAACGCGAAGCTGGACGCGACGGTCCTCCGTCATCGAGCGGAGCTGGTTGAATCGGGAGATGAATACATCGAGGCCTCCTCACACTACGGCGCGCCGAAATCGAAAACTACAATCGCTCCTTGGGAATGGAACGAATGCCCGAAGAAAGCGGAAGGCGCGAAGCGAGTACTTATTGTCGAAGGGCCGCAGCGCGGGCGACTCACCTATGGCCGCGTGTCTCACTATGCGCAGGATGAACAGACGGAAGAAGAAAAAGCTCGGCAAGATGAAGAGCAGCGTAAGGCACGAGTAATCAAACGGACCAACGAGCGATTGTGGGAAAACGTACGCGCCCGGATCGAAACGGATGCGCGCTCCGTGTTTGTCGGGTATTTGCCTCCGATTACGCTTCCTTTCCTCAGGATCCTGGTCGAGGCGGCATTCGGCCAGATTTGGGCGGAGCATCAAAAGTATATTCTCACGCTGCACGGCTGGGATCGGCAGGAGATAGAGACCTCGTGGGGAACAACCCAAGAACCGACGGTTGAAACATTACGACGCCATATTGCGGAGTTGGATACTGGTGCTTTGTATCCGGTCTTAATGACGATAATCCTCGCTCCGAGTCGTGATCCACATGAGTCTGTGGAAGACAGCATCCTGCGACGAGTGTGCTTGGAGCTCGGTATCGATGCCGCGGCGGTTGAGCGGGAAGTGTGCGCCACGGAGTCCGGATGCCCGATAGGTGGTTGATATATCAGGGACCGGTAGCCGGCGAGAACATTCGATTACAGCCGCGGCAGGGCGGGGGACAAATGCTCTCGAAGCGCTATCGGGCATTCAAGGACGGCCTAGCGATCGCGCTCGCCTCTCAATGGCCGACGCCTCCGATACCGAGAGAGCGTAAGGTGTCGGTGTGTCTGATGCTGCAGGTGCCTGCGAGGATGGATCCTGCGAACCTCATCAAGCCGATATTGGATGGTCTCGAAGCCGCAGGCGTCATCGAGAACGATCGGCAAGTGACGGAGCTGCATATGTGGGAATTAGGGACCAGCAAGCCGGGAGAGGGGAGAATCTCGATTCGAGTAGACGAAACAGTTGCCACGCCGATGGCGACCGCGATGAATGGGTTCGTTAAATTTACGTTCGGCAAAAACTGATGTAGTAAGGAGGATGAGTTGGATGAGGGAAATTGAACTACGAGAAAAGAGCATATGCGGACTGTGTGGACAAAAAGTTGGAAAGTCGTCGCCGGTTTTCTACCGGACGCGCGTCACGGTGTATGTGTTGGATTTGGCGGCCATACAGCGACAAGTTGGGTTGACGGCGGTCCTGGGTGGCAATGCACGGATTGCTCAGGCGATGGGCATGGATGAAGAAATGGCTAAGAAAATGGATGAACATGAAATGACTCTCTGCTCGGAGTGCGCCGTGAGAAGTTATGTGATATCGGCTGCGCTGGAGACGGTTCGATAGTCGACAAGGATCGTGGGAGGGGACGATTGCGTGAAGTTTGCGATTGAAGGCTTCGGGCAACAGAAGCTGCTTGATCATGGCCTCGATCACCGAGACGCCATTTTTTTACGCTGGTTTGCCGATTTTCAACAGACCGAGCAGATGATAGCCCTGATTCAGGACGGAATTACGTTCTACTGGTTGAAGCACTCGTACATTGCCGAGCAGATTCCGATCATCGGACTCAAAAGCGAGATCGGCGTACGGCACTACCTGGGGCGACTAGTCGACGCGGGCGTGCTGCACAGAGTGACCAAGGCCGCTACAGAGGGGCGAGGATCTCGCGCCTACTATTCGATCGATGCGGTAGTGTGGCGTGAGATCACAGAGAAAGTCGACCACCGTCTCGGACAGGACGCCGGTCGTGACCAGCGTCCCGATGAGGACGGTGGTAAACATGACCGGCGTCCTACTCAGGACGGTGCTCGCAACGACCACCGTCTCGGACAGGACGCCGGTCGTGACCAGCGTCCCGATGAGGACGGTGGTAAACATGACCGGCGTCCTACTCAGGACGGTGCT
>JAJRYZ010000130.1 GCA_024275515.1 Spirochaetota bacterium | reverse complement strand
GCGCGCTTTTGGATCGTGCCATTTAGCGCACCAGGGACGGCATTCGGAGGGGAGTGCTCATTCGTTTGCTAGCTCGCTCTATTCCTGAGAGGCGACGCCCGGAAGTCCTGCGCCGACTGTGCCGCCCGGTTGGACGGCGTCGAGCAAACGGTCGATGATCACGTCGGCCGCCGACAGTTCCGAGAGTTCCTCTATGAACCGCTCGCGCTCATCGTCGGTCAGATTCGCGATTTTTGAAAACCCGGACGCTCCGGCGACGATTTGAACGCCGTAGCTCGTGTCCAGCAGAATGTCGCGCATGGTTTTCTGCCGCCGAATGAGATGGTAGAGGTTGTATTTGGGGATGATACCGAGAACGACGTTGACGTTCGCGAGTCCCAGATCGGCGTCCATGACGATGACCTTCTTTCCAAGTTGGGCGTACGCGAGCGCGATATTGATCGAAAGGTTGGTTTTCCCGACTCCGCCCTTTCCGCTGGAAACCGTAATGATGCGGGTCCGGCTATCCGAGCCGCCGTTTTCTCGGTTCCGCATCAACTCCCGAAGCTGTTCAGCCTGATCAGCCATTCACTACTCCACTTCACACAGTCTGTGCATCGAACAATTCGCCCATCCGTTCCTGGTCGACGTAGAAACCGTCGAGATGCATGAGGATACGCGACACGCTGGCCCGTTCTATGTCCTGAGGAACCACCTGGCCGTCGGTAATGTAGGCGATCGGCTTTCTGCTCTCCGACAGCACGCTGATGATGTTGCCGATGTGCATCGTTTCGTCGAGCTTCGTCAGCACGATGCCGCGATAATTGAACGGTTCGAACTGTCTGAGAATCTCGACCAGATCGGCGGTTTTGGTGGTCGCACTGAGCGCGAGAAACACTTCGGCCTGCGAGCCGCACGCGTCAAGCAGCTCGCGCATCTCGGCGAGCTTCATATAGTCCTTGGGACTCTTGCCGACGGTGTCGATAAGTACCAAATCGACGTCCCGGGATAGCGCGAGCTGTTTGTGCAGATCGTCGTAGCTCTCGACGCAGCTCACCGGGATCCCCATGATGTCTCCGTAGGTTTCTATCTGCTGTTTCGCGCCGATGCGATAGTTGTCTATCGTGATCATCCGCACCTTCCGCTGAGGCCGGCCTCCGGCGCCGAGCCCGTGCACCGCGGCGAGTTTCGCGATGGTCGTCGTTTTTCCCACGCCCGTCGGTCCGACGAGAACGAATACTCTCGGTTTATGAACGAATTGGTCCTCGGAAATAGTGACGGCATCGGCGATCCATTCGACGACACGGTTCTGGACGGACCGATAATCCTCGAGGTCTTCGATGGAAACCTCTCGTCTTATCCTGCCGAGGATCGATCGAATAAACGTGCGCGTAAAATCGTTCGTTTCCAGAAGCTCCTCGATCCTCTCGAGCGTCGGATGCTCTTCGGAGGAAAGGCGATCGTCGCTTTCGATTCTCTGCTTGATCGTCTGTACCTCTTTCAAGACGAGCTGCAGCGTCTGCTCGTCCTTTACGGTCTTGAGGATCTTCTGCTTTTCCTCTTCGATCCGGGTCGCGACCGCCCTGCGCGGCTCCTGCGAAATGTAGCCGCTCAACTCGACGCCCTCTCGAGTAAACATGCCGAAAAACCCGCCCAGCCGCACCGACCGCTGAGTGAGGACTTTCGCTCGGTCGCCGTACCGCATCCGTATTTTCTCGAGAGCCTCGCGATGCGTCGGCGCTTGCTCGGTAAAGTACTGCATATGCTAAACCTCTTCGATCCTGATTTCACCAAGCGACTCGATCCGAATGTCGGACACAATCTCCGGAACCGACAGAACGGCGAGGTCCGGCAGCTCAAGTCTGCTGCTCGATTTGATCAAAGGTCGCGCCGCCTCGGAGCACAGGACCGTAGCGAAATGCCCCTGTTGCTGCACGTTTCGCACCGAGTTCGCCAGCGCTTCGATCCACCTGCGTTGCGTGGCGGGTTCCAGCGCCGCCACTACGCCGCCGGCGGTTTCCAGACGCGAATCGACGATCATCTGTTCCAGCTCGGGTTGAACGGTCAGCACTCGCAGCACACCGTCCTCGTCGGCGTATTGCAGACAGATCTGCCGCCCTAACGCCTGACGGGCCTTTTCGGTGAGGAATCCCGTTTCCTTGGAAACGCCGGCGTAGTCGGCCAGCGTTTCGAGTATCGTGACCATATTGCGTATCGACACCTGCTCCGAAAGAAGCTTCTGGAGCACCTTCTGTATC
>JAJRYZ010000129.1 GCA_024275515.1 Spirochaetota bacterium | reverse complement strand
TGAGCAACAGGTTGCCGTTCTTGCTTACGCCGTCGATGAGCATTCGCACAAGCTGTCCGACACTCTTCCATGTCATCTCGTCGCGGTGATATCCCCAAGATCCCGAGAACGTCTGGCACGCTTCCCAGACGACGGGGTTTCCGTCTTCGTCGGTCATCTCGGCCTGCGGCTGGAATTGTTCGGGGGTGACGATATCCGCGGAGCCGGGAAGATCGAGCCGATTGTCGACAATAATGGAAGGCTGATGGCGTCGCACCACTTCGATGAGTTTTTCCGATTCCCATTCGTCTCGGCCCTTCCCGTCGGGACCGGGGTAAGAGAAGTCGAACCAGATGATGTCGATCGGTCCGAAAGAGGTAAGCAACTCGGTTACCTGATTGCGCATATACTCGGCGTACTTTCGGACGTCACGACCCGCGGCGGCCTTCCTGTACGACTCATCGTCGCGCCTCGGATGGATGCGGTCCACCGGGAACTCCGGGTGGTGCCAATCGATAAGAGAATAGTAGAATCCTACACGAAGCCCCTCGTCCCGGAACGCATCCACCATGGGCCTCAGAAGATCCTTCCCCCACTTTGTTTTTGGTGCCTTGTAATCGGTATACCGCGTATCCCACAGGCAGAATCCTTCGTGATGTTTGGTGGTGATTACGAAGTACCGCATGCCCGCCTCTCGCGCCATGCGGGCCCACGCCTTGGGATCGTAGAGATCGGGGTAGAAATAGTCGAAGTAACGCCGGTAGTGCTCGTCGGTCAGCCGCTCGACGTGTTTGACCCATTCGTGACGCGCGGCAAGCGCGTAGGTCCCCCAATGAATAAACATGCCGAGCCTCGCTTCCTGAAACCAACTCGTGTCTCCATGTCCGTAATCCTTGTTCATTCGATGCTCCTTCAATATTTATCGATCGGTAATTCGGCTATTCTTTTTTGTCGGTCGCGCACCTTCTGCAGACGCCGAAAAACTCGACTTGATGCCACACGACCCGGTGCCCCGTTTCCTTCATGACACGATCGGGAAGCGTGTCGTCGAGCGAAACGGTGAGATCATAGATCCCGCCGCACCGGTTGCACACGAAATGGTAGTGTTCTTCGGTGCAGCCGTCGAAACGATCCGCGTCTCCTGCGAATCCGAGTTTTCTCAAGGCGCCCTGTTCACCGAGAATCGCCAGATTTCGATAGACGGTCCCGAGGCTGATTTTCGGAAAATCCTTGCGAATCGCCCGGTAGACGTGCTCGGCGCTCGGATGACGTCGCGATCGCTTGACGAAGTCGAGGATGCGTTCACGTTGGCGACTGCGGTTGTAGCGTTTCATCGTGCGATTCCTTTCCGGGGCTCGTGGTTATCGTGCCCCGCCGGGGCCGAGGAACGGACCCGGGTCGGTTGTATAGCGGTGTTCCGCGAAGTGTACACCGAAGCGCGCCCTCCGTCGAGTTTTCATTGACTGACTTCCGTGCTACGGTGCACGGCATGGCTAAACTGTGGGCCAAAGGCTATGATCTCGACAAGCTTATCGAAGAGTTCACCGTCGGCGTCGACTATAGACTGGACCGGGAGATCGCGGTCGCGGATTGCATGGGAAGCGTCGCGCATGCCCGCATGCTTGAGACGATCGGGATATTGACGCCGGGGGAGCGAGGCGCGCTCGAAGATGAGCTGCGCCGCTACGCGGTCGAGGCGGTCGAAGGGAAGTTTCGTATTTCCCGCGACGAGGAGGACTGCCACTCGGCCATCGAGAACCGTCTCACGGCGGCGCTCGGCGAAACGGGAAAGAAGATTCACACGGGTCGGTCGCGAAACGATCAGGTTCTCACCGCCTTGCGTCTCGTCGAGCGGTCGTTTCTCCTCCATTGGGTGGATGCGATGGTCTCGCTCGTCCGATGCTTGTCGGATTTCGCCGAAAGGGAGCGCTATTCTCCCATGCCCGGACGGACCCATCTTCAGCCGGCCATGCCTTCGTCGGTCGGACTGTGGGCGGCGGCGTATTCCGGCCGGCTCGTCGATCAGCTCGTCGTTGCCGATGCGGTGTACGCGCTCATCGACAGGTCGCCGCTCGGCTCGGCCGCCGGGTACGGAGTACCGTTGCCGATCGACCGTGAGCTCACGGCGCGTCTCATGGGGTTTTCCGAGGTGCATACGAACGTGATCGCCGCCGCGAACAGTCGCGGCGAACTCGATGCGTGGCTCCTTTCGCTGCTCGATCACACCGGACTCATCCTCAGTCGGTTCGCCGAGGACATCATTCTTTTTTCACTGCCGGAGTTCGGTTTTTTTTCTCTCCCTCCGGAGCTTTGCTCGGGGTCGAGCATCATGCCGCAGAAGAGAAATCCCGATGCGCTTGAGTTGATGCGCGCGAGGTCCGCGACACTCTCGGGATACGCTTCGCAGGTGGGATCGGTCGTTCGCAGCCTTCCGGGTGGCTACAATCGCGATCTGCAGGAGACAAAGGAACCTGTTCTCAGGGGCATGCGCGGCGGGCTTCTCATGGTGCGGGTCGCCGAACGGATCGTCGCCCGACTTGCCGTCGATCGCGACCGGCTCGCCGCCGCCTTTACGCCTGAAATCTTCGCCACCGATGCGGCCTTCGAGCTCGTCGCGAAGGGCGCCAGTTTCCGAGACGCCTACCGGGAGGTAGCGCAGCGACTCGATGAGCTGTCGGACCGCGATCCGGTGCAGATGCTCAAGAGAAGAACTCATGCGGGAACGGCGACGCATCACGATTTCGACGCCGCGCTCGGGCGGGCGATGAGCCTCTCGGAGCGATTCGACGAACGGCGTGAGCGTGTCCGACGCGCCGTCGTCGATTTGCTTGGAGACGAGCTTCCGGTCTACCTCGCGCGAGACCCAACCTGAGAACGCGCGACGAGCGCGAACGCGATCATACTTATCAGTGAGAGCGCATACGGTATCGACAGCGCGATCGTCCGCGGAAGTCCGAGCGAACCTTGTACGGCGTTCGCGCCGTATTCCGCCGCCGCGAAGAAGAGCGCCGCTATCGCAACGCCCCAGACTCGGCGTCCTCCGAGAAACACCATGACCAGAGCGATCCATCCGCGGCCGGCGCTCATATTCGGAACGAACGCCCCGAGAGAGAGCGACAGCGCGGCGCCCGCGAGACCGCACGTCGCGCCGGAGAAGAGGACGGCCGCCGCTCGGTAACGTCCGGGATCGACGCCGCGGGCGGATACCGCCTCGGGCATGATCCCCGTGGCGCGAAGTTCAAGACCGAATCGGGTCTTCGTCGCGACGAATCCGACCATGACGACGAGAAGCCAAGCGACCGGGGTAAAAAGGGTGTGTCCCGAGACGACGGATCCGAGAAACGGTATCCGGTCGATTCCCGGCACGTGGTACGAGGCGAGGCCGTCGGGTATGCCGGTGAGGATTACTCCCTGCGTCGCGAAAAAAACCGTTGAGAACACCGCGGTCAGACCGAGCGCGAGAAGGTTGATGGCAAGCCCGACGATAAACGGGTTCGCCGCGAGACGGTGGCTGAAAAAGACGAAGAGAAGCGACAGCGCCACCGCCGCGACAACGGCGAAGAGGACGCCGACGAAGTAGCTACCCGTCATACTCGCGCCGAGGACGGCGCTGAACGAGCCGATCAGAATGAGTCCTTCGAGACCGATGTTGAGCGTGCCGGCGAGCTCGGTGACCAGACCGCCCATCCCCGCGAGCAGAAGCGGCGTGGCGGTCTTCATGATGAGGTGGATCATCTCACGACCTTCCGAATGCCTTCGCCGTGATAAGCAGAAACACCGCGGCCTGAACGATCGCGCTCAGTTCGAAGGAGAATCCGGTGTTGAGAATCGCCGTATCGGTGGCGGTTTCCAGATAGGAGAACACCAGCGCCGCCGGGATCACCGCCAAGGGTCGGTTCTCCGCGATCAGCGCCACGGCTATTCCGTTCCACCCCAACCCGGCGGTGCCGCGCTGAACGGCCATGTATCTCGTTCCGACCACGTAGAGCCCCCCCGCCAGTCCGTGCAGCAGACCGCTTGCAGCCATCGCGCCGACAAAATAGGCGCCTGTCGAAATACCGCCGTATCGGGCGAACCGCGGGTTGACGCCCGTCAGCCGCAACTCGTATCCGGGCAACGTTCGCTGCAGGGAAAACCAAACGATGACGACCGTCGCGATCGAGACGAGCGCCCCGGCGTTGAGCGCGGACGGGGCGAACAAGTGGGGAATGCGGGCGGCGGTCGGAATCCGGGCGGTGGCAAGCAGATACCCTTCCGGATCGCGCAGCGGACCTCCGATAAGGTAGTCGATGATCGGCAGCGCCGCGCTCGATATGAGGAACGAGGTGATCAGCTCGTCGATGTTCCACAGCGCGCGCAACGCTCCCGATACCGCGGCGGTGACACCGCCTGCCGCCGAGGACACGAGAAGGACAAGCGGCACGACGAGGAGCGGAGAAGCGAGGTCGGCGGGGAAAAGCGTCAACGCGATCTGAGCGGCCACAAGCGAACCGAGATAGCTCTGTCCTTCACCGCCGAGGTTAAAGGTTCCGCCGCGAAACGCGACGGCCACGCCGAGGCCCGTCAACGCGAGCAGTCCGGCGGTATCGAGCATATTGCCGAAGTGGTATGAGTCGATGAGCGGACCGGCGAAAAAGAAGAAGACCGCGCGCGACGGGTCGTCGCTCAGCGCAACGATAATTACGAGCGAAACAGTAAACGCCGCGCCGATCGCGATCAGAACCGCAGGAAGGGTCGGGCGCGGACTTACACCGGTCACGACGATCTCCCGAACCCGAGCATGTGAGCGCCGACCGAACCGCGCGACATTTCGCTCCGATCGATCACCGCCGAGACCGCGCCGCGATAGAAGACGACCGCTCTGTCGGCGATTCGGAGCACGTCTTCGACGTCGGACGCGAAAGCGAGAACGGCGGTTCCGTTGCGACGCAGATCGTCGAGTTCCGCGACGATTCGGTTCCGGCCGCCCAGGTCGAGCCCCCAAAAGGGCTCGGAGATGATAAGGAGCGTGTCGGCGTAGTCGATCTCTCTGGCAACGATGAGCCGCTGAACGGTCCCGCCGCTCAAGTGCGAAACACGCCCGTGGATGGGCGCCGAGACGCCGGCGGAGGCGAGGAGTCTCCGCGAGTACGCATCCACCGCCGGCATGCAAAGGAACCCGCGTCTGTGCAGCTCTCTGCGGCGGTTGACGATCAGGCTCTCCCACACCCGACCGGGAGCGGAAACCGCCGAGCCGTACCGATCGTTCGGAACGAATCCGACCCCGTGACGACGCAGCAGCGCCGGCGTGAGCTCGGAGTACCGCCGGCTCGCCAGAACGATCGACCCTTCCGTCGGGGAGGCATCGCCGGCGCATACCGCTTCGAGCTGCTTCGGACCGTACTCGCGAATACCGGTAACGCAGACGATTTCGCCGGCGCGAACCGACAGGTCGACACCGTCGAGCGTCCTTACATCGCCCTCTTTCAGAGATACGGATTCGAACCGCAGCGCTTCGCCACCCGTAGCGGCGCGGGGCGGACCGACGGCGGCTTCATCCTGAGCCCCGTCTCCGAACATGATCGTTGTTATTTCCGTGTTGCTTCTTTCGTGAACAAGATCGGAGAAAACCACCCGACCTCGTCGCAGGATCGTCACGCGGTCGGCGATTTCGGAGACTTCCCGGAGTCTGTGCGTGATAAACACGACCGCGGCGCCGCGTGAGGCGATGCGTCGGACCACGGCGAAGTAACGCCTCTCGTCCTCGGGCGAAAATGTGGCGCTCGGCTAGTCGAGTATCACGATGTCGAGGTCGCGAAGCAGTAGCGCAACAAGCGCGACGTGCTCCCGGGCGGCGTCGGTGAGGCGTTCGACGCGGGTGTCGAGCTCGATATCGAGCGAATGCTCGGCGCAGAGCTCCTCTACCCGTCTGCGCAGCCGTTCGGTTCGCGCCGTCCCGATACGCAGATTGTCGAGCACCGACAACGAGTCGATCAGGAGCGGTTTTTGATGGACCATACCGATTCCCGCCGCGAGCGCGTCGGCGGGTGTTTCAAACCGCACCTTTTTCCCCGCAACGTAGATCGAGCCTTCGTCGGGCTCAATCGTCCCCGAGAGAATGTGCATGAGCGTCGACTTCCCGGTCCCGTTTTCTCCGACAAGCGCGTGAATTTCTCCGGGGAAGACATCGAAGTCGACCGATTCGACGGCGACGACGTCGCCGAAACGTTTGGCGACCCCGCACATTCTCGCCGACGGACTCGGGAAGGTGTGCACGATTCGATCAGAACACCGGCATCGTCAGCCGGAGACGCCCGCTCTCGATCTCTTCAATCGCCTGCCGTTGAGCGCGCCGAATCTCCGGCGGAACATAGTCGCGGTAGAGCGGATCATCCTCGACGAAGGTCACGTATCCGTCGGCTAACCCCTTGATCTCGGCCGTACCCCACCGAATCGTTCCGTCGATCACGCCGAGCGCCTTTTCGTAGGCGGCGCGCTCCTGCTCGAGCGCGGAGCTTCCGAGAACGGTGCCCGGGGCGACGGCGTAGCCGTTGCTGTCGTACCAAAGCACGTAGGCGCCACGGCGCTTGGCTTCCGCGACGACCCCCTGGTTCGCGCCGCCGGCGATCGTAAGAATCACGTCGACGCCCGAGTCGAACATGATCGACGCGAGCTCGGCGGCTTTCGTCGCGTCATACCAATT
>JAJRYZ010000128.1 GCA_024275515.1 Spirochaetota bacterium | reverse complement strand
GACGATCGCGGCGTCCTCCGGTTCCTTGATAAAAGGCAGAAGTATGGTGAACTCGTCGCCGCCGAGTCGGAAAATCTCATCCAAACCGAAACGGTAGACCTGGTCGCCGTCGCGAAGTGAATTGATGAGTCTCTTTGCGCACGCCTTGAGAATCGTGTCGCCGATCTCGTGACCGAGACTATCGTTGATTTTCTTGAACCCGTCGAGATCCAGATAGAGCAATGCCGCGCGGTGGTCACCTTCGTTGTCGATGTCCTTGAGAACGCGCTTGAGCGTATCCGAGAATCGATCGCGGTTTCCCAGACTGGTCAGTTTGTCGTGAAATGCCAGATATCGCAGTCTCCGGTCGGCCTTTTTTCGCAGCGTAACGTCGCGAAGTATGGCGGTAAGCACTCGGCGGGCGCCAATACCTTTCGAGTTTCCGAGAGACACCTCCACCGGAACCATGTCGCCGCCTTTTCGTCGTGCGAGGACCTCGATCACGTTTTGCATTCCTGAGCCTTCGCGGTGAGTTTCGTCTATCACGAAGTACTTCTCGATTCGCGCGCGGTAACGATGGTACTGCGACTCGGGGAAAAGCACCGAGAGGTCGTTATTGAGAAGCTCGTCGCGGGAATAGCCGAATGTTCGTTCTATCGCGGAGTTGGCAAACTTGATTCTAAACTCGGAGTCGATCTGAAGAATGCCGTCGGTCGTCGTCTCGGCGAGCAGCAGGTAGCTCTCCCGTATCGCTTCGAACTCTTACTTCATGGTCGCCCTGCGTGACCGGTCGACAAGACGCACCTTGAACCGTTCCGTTTCGTCTACGACGTAGTGTTCGAGCAAGCGCATTTCAAGCGGGACGAGGTAACCGGTGTTGTGTTCGCAGTTGAGAAGAAGCGTTTTGCGTTTCCCGTCGACGATGCGGGTCCAGCCGGCATAGAACGTTTCATGCATTCCCGCGGGGACAAACGACATCATGTTTCGCCCCGCCATGATCGCGGGTGTCGTCCCGAACAGTGACGCGGTAAGTTCCGCAGCCTTGAGCACCGTACCGGCCCTGTCGAGCTCGAGTTCGAGCCCCTGTTTCCCGGTAGTCAGCTGAACCTCTCCTTGGGCCTGATAGCGCAAGTATGTCACACATCGACTCGACTTTCAAATCGGCGCGTGCTACGATTCGAGCGATGAATCTATCGGAACGAAGACGTCTCCAGACCGTAACCGGGTCGATCGACGCAACGGAAGCCGCGCTGACGCTGCCGCATGAGCACATTCTGGTCGACTTCATCGGCGCCGCCGAGTCGGGGGCTCACCGCTATCGCTCCGAAGACGTTGTCGCCGCGGTGCGAGGACGTCTCGAAGAAATCGTCGTCGCGGGTGTGCGTACCTTCATCGATTGCACTCCGATGTATCTGGGCCGCGACGTCGAGATCCTCAGATGCCTCTCCGAGCTCACCGGGCTCAGGATCGTCACCAACACCGGTCAGTACAAAGAGCCGTTTCTCCCCGAATCGACGATGGACGGAAACGCCGACGGACTCGCCGCGCAATGGATCGCCGAGTTCGAGTCCGGAATCGACGGTACCGAAATTCGCCCCGGGTTCATCAAGACGGCCGTTAACCCCGAACCGCTCGCGCCGGTTCAGCGTACGGTAATCCGCGCCGCGGCGATCGCTTCCGCCGAAACCGGTCTTCCCATCGCCACGCACTGCGGACGTGCCGACCGCGCGGCGGAGATCCTCGATATTCTCGAAAGCGAAGGCGTCGATCCGGAATGGTGGATATTCGTTCACGCCCAAAACGAGCCGGATATCGGCAAACTCGTTTCGCTCGCCGATCGCGGCGCATGGATCGAACTGGACGGGTTGCGACCCGAAAGCGAACAGACGCACCTGAGCGCGTTGCGCGTGCTGCTTGACGCCGGCCACGCGGAGAAGGTGCTGCTTTCTCACGACTCCGGATGGTATCACGTCGGAGAGCCGGGCGGCGGAGAGATCGGCGGATATACCTTTCTGTTCGACTCGTTTATCCCCACGATGCTGGCCGCAGGCGTCGGGAAAACCGTCGTCAGGACCATCTGCTCGGTCAATCCGGGGACGGCGTTCGCCGTACGAAAATAATCGGCGCCGACCGAGCGGATGTCGAACAATCTATACCGAACAATTGCTCTATACCGAATAGCGTGCCTTGCTCTTCTTGATTCTCCTGCGCGACGCGCGTATCTCATCGCCGTAGTCGAGCATGAGCCTCCGTATCATCGAATCGAGAGTGCTCATGCTGAAGTGCGCTTTTCCGATCGCGAAGTTCCGTTCCACCATTCCACGGGCCGTCGCTCGGTCGGTGAGCACGGTTCGAATCTCGTCAAGCGCTCTATCGGGAATAATGATCCTTCCGTCTTCATCGTACCGGTCGAGAAGCTCTATGCTTTCAAACCCCATTATCTTGATGTCGGTCTTGTATACGAGGTAGGTGCTCACGACTACGGGAACCTTCGCAGCCACCGCTTCAAGGAACGCGTTACCGAACCCCTCCCATAGCGGCAGATAGGTAACGAGATCGGCGTTTGCCAGTACATCCCGGTTCGTATAGAGTTTCCTGCCCTTCTCGTCGACCCCTCGTTGCGCCGCCACGCGATCCGATATCAAATGGACACGGAATCCCGCCTTCTCCGCCTGCGTGACGATCTGATTGACGTAGTCCTCGTCGGGCTCATCGCCCTGATACAGCGAGATGATGAACCGCACCCGATCGCCGAACTTCGGAAAACGCGCGATGAGTCTCCCGACGAGTGCGACCGAGTCCTCGATCCGCTTGCGACGCACGATGCGGGTCGGCTGGACGATAAGAATATCGCCGTCCGAAAAACCCAGCTCGTGACGAAAGTCGGCGTTGTATTCGTCGATCCTTATCGGGTTTTCGAAATCCTCGCAATTCGGGATGACCGTCGGCTGGACGCGCTTGAGCGAGCGAAGGACGTGTTCGGCGTAGGTCGACAGTACGACGTGCTCGACTCCCGGATCGGTGGGCGGCATGATCCGGGAAAGCAGAGCTTCGATGTGGTTGTGGCTGAACCTGCTACGTTCCCACCAGAAATCGTGATGATGAAAAATGGTCGCAACGCGTCGAATCGTCGCGAGCTTGTAGACGCCGACTCCGCCGAGCAGCGTCATCGGCATGGCGTTGGTGTTTTCGGCGACAATCACGTCGATATCGTTTGCCTGAATGAGCTCGAAGAGCTGCCCCGCCACCTGTTCTCCTTCCATTTCGAGACCGTCGGCGACTTCCTTCCGTCGCTCCTCGGTGATGTGCGGGGCATTCCGGTGCAAATGAGGAAAAACAATCTTTTCATAGTACGTCTGCTCGGGACTGCCAAACTGGATATCTTCGCAGACGAGCCGGTGTTCGGGTGGAATATCCTCGAGCGGGGTCTCATAGCGCCCCGCGATCGTGAAAACGTCGTGACCTTGGCGCTGAAGCACCGCGGCCCATTTGTCGACCTCGAGGGAGACACCGTCGACATCGCCCAGTTTTCCACTGATCATGCAGATTCTGAATCTGCCGTTTGCCGAGTTCGTCATTCTTCAATCCGACGCCTGGGCGAACAGCGGCCCCATCGTTCCGCGCCATCGCGGATTCTTCGACGACATATCTTCCTTGTACAGCGGCTTGGCGAGGGCCTCCGTCGTCGGATCTCTGAGCTTTTGGATATAGGCGGCGATCCACCGCGCAATTCTGAGAACCACCATTTTGTGGCGAAGCCTGCCCTGCATGTCGCGGTTGAGAATCGTCGGTATGGAAGAGGTGGTCACCACTTCGCTGATGAGAGGATTGTTCAGATTGTTGCGCCCCTCGCGGCTCGAGTAGAAATGGGTTACAAAGAAAAGAATTCGCCGAGGCCCGAAACGCCGTACCATCTCGGCGCACTCGACCACGGTCCCCCCCGTCCGGACCATATCGTCCAGTATCACGACATCCTTCCCGGCAATCTCGGCCGTGAACGATTCGGAATCCGCGCTCAGGGTGAGCTCGACGGCGTGTTCGCCGTTGCGGCGCTTTTCCATACCTATTATCGGAAGCGTGCGTCTGCCGAGGTGTGCGCGGACATCGTGAACGAAACGGCGCGCGCCTTGATCGGGCGAACACAGCACGAGCCGGTCGACGTTGACGATGTCCGAATCCGTCATGTAGTCCGCGTAGAGCTCCGCCGGCCTCAGATCGTGAAAATGCCCGGAAAACCGATCCATGAAAATCCGCCTGACCGATTCGGAATGAACATGAACGGTTATCACCTCGTCGACGCCGGAGTATTTCAACAGCTCCGCGTATAACCTCGCCGAGAAAGGTTGCCCGTCGAACTTCTTGTAATCCGCTTCGCTGCGCTCGAAGTCGGTAACGCCGTGTTCCGGCCGCGGTCCCCGATCCTGCGCCGAATAAAACAAGTCCGGCTCGAGCAACACCACGCGGTCCGCCCCGTTATCCTTCGCGGCGCGCGCGACGAGGAAATTGCGCATCGCGAGCTCGTCGCGTGACAACAGGGCGAAAGACGTACTGACGATCAGAACTTCTTTCCCTTCGAGCTTTCTTCCGACACGGTCGGTAAGCTCCTCATCGATAATAAACCGGGGACAGAACTCTGTATTGAGAAAAGTCTTTAGTGAAATAATGTCGAGGTAGTCTTCGTGCTGATGAAGGTGGTGCGCGATATCGACGACGAAAGTATTCTCGGCGGCGCTTCCCACGATGACCAGATCTTTCATTGCCACAGTATACCCGAGGAGGCGTCGTCTTGCCACGGAGGACCGGGAGGAAAAGCGGCGACGGCGCCCCCCGTTGAAACGTTCTTGAAAAGCGGGGCGATTCGAGCTACGCTACAAACTCATTGAGCTGCATGACACCGACCGATCAACCTCTCATCGTTCAGAGCGACGGCTCGCTCCTTCTCGACGTTCACGCCGACGCCTACGAAGAGGCGAGAAGCGACGTCGCCCGTTTCGCCGAGCTCGAAAAATCTCCCGAGCACGTTCACACTTTCCGGATCACCCCGCTCTCGCTGTGGAACGCCGCCTCCGCCGGGATGCGAGCCGAGGAAATCGTGGCGCTCCTCGACAGGTGGTCCAAATATCCGGTTCCCGAGAGCATCGCGGCGAACGTCTCCGACATCGTCGCGCGTTACGGTCGGATACGACTCACGGCCACCGACGATCCCGACCATCTGCTGATGCACGTGGAAGGCGAGGAGCTCGCCGCCGAGATTGAGAATCACACGGCCGTCGCTCGACTGCTTACTCGCTCCCCCCGCGGCTATCTTCTTCGCATCTACGACCGCGGGACGATCAAACAGTTGCTGATAAAAGTCGGATATCCCGTGCAGGACGAGGCGCCGCTCACTCAAGGCGAACGGCTCGAGTTCCGGCTCGCCGAAACCGACGGATTCACGGTCCGGGACTACCAACATGAAGCCGCGCGGGCTTTCACGGGGATGGACAAGCCCGGAATGGGTTTCGGCACCGTGGTCATGCCGTGCGGGTCGGGGAAGACCGTCGTCGGTATGGCGATTATGAATCACTATCGCTGTAGCACGCTCATCCTCACGACCAACGTGGCGGCGGTTCACCAGTGGATCGACGAACTGGCCGAAAAAACGACGCTCGCACGCGATGAGATCGGAGAGTACTCGGGCGACCGCAAGGAGATTCGTCCGGTTACCATCGCCACCTATCAAATCGTCACGTGGCGGCCGAAGAAAGGGGAAGAGTTTCCCCATTTCAGCATTTTTCGTGAGAGAAAATGGGGACTGATTATTTACGACGAGGTGCATCTGCTCCCGGCGCCCGTTTTTCGGGTAACCGCCGAGATTCAGAGTGTGCGTCGTTTGGGCCTGACCGCGACGCTTGTTCGCGAAGACGGGAAGGAGGAGGAGGTCTTCTCTCTCGTCGGGCCCAAGCGATACGACGTCCCGTGGAAAGAGCTCGAACAAAAGGGATGGATCGCCGAGGCCTACTGTCACGAGATCCGGATCGACCTTCCGCCCGAGTTGAAGATTCCCTATGCCACCGCCGACAGAAGACGGAAGTTTCGAATCGCGGCGGAGAACCCCGCCAAGCAACGCATCGTCGGACAGCTCGTCGCGAATCATCGGGAGGATTCGATCCTGGTGATCGGACAATACCTCGACCAGCTCGAGAGAATCGCCGCGATTCTCGACGCGCCGATCATCACGGGGAAAACGCCGAATCCCGAACGTGAACGTATCTACGCCTTGTTTCGGTCGGGCAAGATCGGTCTCCTCGTCGTATCGAAAGTCGCCAACTTCGCCATCGATCTTCCCGACGCGTCGGTCGCCGTCCAGGTCTCGGGTACGTTTGGATCGAGGCAAGAGGAAGCTCAGCGACTCGGAAGGATACTCAGACCGAAGCGGAAAAACTCCTACTTCTACTCGATCGTCAGCCGCTACACCATCGAGGAGCACTTTGCCGCCAACCGACAGAAGTTCCTGACCGAACAGGGCTACAAATACCACATCGAGTTCTGGAGCACCGAGGAGATCTCGGACGCGGCGCCGGAGATCGCGTGAGCGCAAAAACGGATTTCGAGCAATGGAACCGGCATCTTCTTACCGCTTCCGATTCGCGTTTTTTCCGAATCATGCGAACATATCTCGGAGACATCAAAACACCGTTCAACAAACACCGGCTGATTACACGCCTCAACGCTTTTCTTCGGAAACCCGAAACGATCGACCGGCTGATATCCTTGATCGATCGACAGGACGCCCGCGTTCTTACCGCGATCGCGTTGCTCTGCGAACCTTCGGTTGCCGGCGTTCACGCGCTGTTTGCAGACTCTACTCCCTATCTCAGACTCCACTATCACCTGCTCAATCTGGAGGAACGTCTGCTCGTCTACCGTGAAGAGACCGAGAGTCATGACATAATACGGATCAATCCGCTCTTCTCCGAGCGGATCACCGAACTCGTCGTCGACTCATCGCTTCTCTTTCCGACCGTATCGGCCGATCCGACTCGGACGTATCTGAGCCGGCCGTCGGACGCCAGAGTGATCGCGACGGTGGCTTTTCTGATTCGGGCCGGGGTAGTGCTGAGGGCCGACGGGTCGTTGCGCAAAAAGGCGCGGGACCGTATCGTTTCGCTGTTTCATGAGGACAATACCGGCCGCGAGTATGACGGAACCGTCGCGCTGATCGAGGCGCTTTCCGCGTTGGGAGTCATCACGGCTTCCGACGACGGGAGGTTCTCTCTCTCCCCGCCGCGGTGGCGCGCGCTGTGCGCGATGACGCCCGCATCGCGGCGGGCGCACATCGCCGCGGCGAGTCCGACCGTCGATTCCACGGATCATCGGGTTCTCGCCGCGGCGATACGCTCCTGCCTAGCGGCTCTGTCTCCGGACACGGCGGTTACCGACGAAACCTTCGAGCGACTGCTCCGAGCGCACGGGACGCCCGTCGTGTGCGAGTCTGAAGCGGCGAGCGCGAAAAGGCGATTGCTTGCGCTTGGCTTACTCGTGAGAAATCGCGAAGGTCTATTGCTCGCGTCGCAGGAATGCGCTTTCGAGACCGATCTTTCACCCCGTTCGATCGTCGTTCAACCGACCTTCGAGCTCAACGTACCTTTCGGAATCACCGCGGAGGAGGCGTGGTTCGTCCCGTTCGTGGCCGATCTTCTGGTGTTCGACACCGTATCTCGCTACGAGATCACACGAAACGCGTGCGTGCGCGCATTCGAAGAGGGCATTTCGGCATCCGGAATCGCCGAATTGACTTCGCGATTGAGCGGCGTCGCTCTGCCGCGCAACGTGAGGACGAGCCTCGACATGTGGGAACAGGAGTATCGGAGCATCCGCGTTTTCCGCGGAACCGTGATCGTGGCCGACGAAAACAGGCGGCACCTTTTCGAGCACGACAAGCGCATTTGCGATCTCGTCGAAAGAGAGCTTGCTCCGGGAGTTTATCTGGTCCGATCGAGGGCGATGGATGAGATACGTCGATTGCTTCGGGCCGCAGGCGTCGACCCCGCACCGCGCCCGGTTCTCATCGACCGAAGCGAAGATACCGATGCCGAAGCCGCCCTTCGTGTCCCCCGACTGGAGAATCTGCCGGAGGAAGCGATGCTCTCCCGGGCGGCGCTCGGCGGCTCCTCGCCGGCGGCGAGCGCGTTCGACGGCAAGCGGTACCGAGAGACCGTGATCGGCTTGGTCGGTGATGCGCTGTCGAAAGAGCAACTCGCCGAGCTCGACGACCGAATCGCGAGAAAGCTCATTCTTGCGCCGCACCAGGTTCGCGATCTGCGACCGGCCGCGGAAGTCGTTGAGGCGAAAGGGTTCGACTTTCTCGGGAAGATTCGTCTCATCGAGCAGACTCTTGCCGCCGGAGACGATCTGCTCGAGATCGTCTCCGGCGGAGAGGAGAAGCCGGCGACGATTACGGTAAAACCCGACTCGCTCGAAAAGGAAGGAACGGATCTCGTTCTCATTTGCACGACGCTTGCCGACGGAGCCCGCATGCGGATTCGAGTGCGGTCGGTGGGACTGCTCCGCAGGCGTCGCGGGTCGGTGCTCGGCTGAAGCGACGATCACCCCTCGACGTGCGGCGGCGTCGGAGCGACGCGCTCCCGCGGATACTTACCTCCGGTAAACAACTCGAACTGAAGATAGGCCTGCTCGAGAAGCATCCGCCACCCGTTGGACGTCACGCACCCCGCCTCGCGCGCACGAGAGAGAAGGAGCGTTTCCGGCGGCGCGTATATCACGTCGAAGACGGTTTCGCTGCCGTCGAAGTCGTAGAACCACAGCGGGTCGAGATCGTCGTGCGGCTTCATCCCGGCGCTTGTCGTTTGCACGATGAGAGCGGAGTAGCTTCGAAGGAGCCCGATCGAGTCTTTCGAAAGCGGCGCGACGAGGCAGCCGTAGCGCTCGGCGAGTTCCCGCGCGCGCTCGACGGTCCGATTGACGACGAGCACTTCGCATCCGGCGCCGGTCAACGCGTGAAGCACCGCCCGCGCCGTCCCCCCCGCACCGACGACCGTCGTGCGACGAGGCGGCGCGCCGTCGGCAAAGAGCCGCGACACCGCGGTAAGGAATCCCCTGACGTCGGTGTTGTACCCGTCCAGCCGTCCGTTCCGTCTGACTACGGTGTTGCACGATCCGACCTCGCGCACGGTCTCGTCGATCGAAGACAGCAGATCCGTTATCCTTTCTTTGTGCGGAATGGTGACGGAAAGTCCGTCGACGTCAAGATCGGCACACGCCGTCAGGAGTTCGCGGGGATCGTCAACGTGAAACGGTACATAGACCGCATCGATTCCCAACGCGTCGAAGGCGGGATTGTGAATCCAGGGCGATCGCGAATGCATTACCGGATCTCCGATGACGCCGAAGATCCTCGTGTTCTCGCCGATTCTTCGGTATCGGTAGACGTCGCAGAGGGTGGCGGGATCGATGTGCCCGGGCGCCGCCTGCGCGTCGGCGTCGGAG
>JAJRYZ010000006.1 GCA_024275515.1 Spirochaetota bacterium | reverse complement strand
CGTCGCCGCCGTTCCCGCGGTGGAGGCGAGCGACTACGCCTATCTGAGTTCGGGGACCTGGTCGCTGGTGGGCGTCGAGGTGCCTCGGCCGATTATCAGCGATCTGAGTCGCGAGTATAATTTTACCAACGAAGGCGCGGCCAACGGGGGCATTCGATTCCTCAAAAACATCATGGGGCTGTGGATACTCCAGGAATGCAAGCGGCATTGGGACGGCGCCGGCGGCGCCTTGAGTTACGACGAGTTGAGTCGGGAGGCTGAAGAAAATGGACCGGCGCGATTCCGAATGGATGTCGACGATCCGCGGTTTCTCAAACCGAGCGTCATCGAAGACAGTATGCCCGACAGAATCGCCGCCTACTGCCGCGAGACCGGGCAGAGCGCTCCGGGGAGCAGGTCCGAGACCGTTCGCGGAATCTACGAAGGACTCGCCGCGAAGTACGCCGAAAACATCGGTAAAATCGAGGAGATTACCGGTTCGCGCATACGCGAGCTGTACATCGTCGGCGGCGGAAGCAGGGACGAGTATCTGTCGCGTCTCACCGCCCGGGCGGCGAAAATTCCCGTGCACGCCGGGCCGAAAGAAGCCACCGCGATCGGTAACATTCTGATCCAGGCGGTCGCGACCGGCGAAATCGCGTCTTTCAACGCGGGACGGGCCGCAATCCGCGAAGCGTACGACATCATCGACTATAATCCGTAACGGTGTCGCTTCTCGGGTGCGCGCAGAACGACATTTGTCCACGGGGGGGGCGGAACGGCGGGCGCCGCGATTTTTCTACTGCAGAACGTGGACCTGGTCGTCTCCGTGCATCTCGGTTCCGTACTCGCGTCGGCCCGCGTCGGTGAGCAGCCCGCCGACAATCACCTTTACAACCGTGTCCAACACCTCGGCGCGGGTAACATCGAAGCGGTCGACGAACTCTTCGTTCGATATGGTCATGTTGACGATGCCGAAGAGCATTTCCGTGAAAACCTCGGTGTTGAAGTCGTTCCGAATCACTTTTTTCTGAATTCCGCGCGCCAGCATCGCGTCGATGATTCTCTTGAGATGATCGTAGTAGTCCGTTTCGATTGAAAACGTGCCTGAGGATCGCTTCACCTCGCGGAGAAAGGGTTCCTTCATCTCCGAGAGCTCCCTGCTCCCGAAGACTATCAACTCCTTGATGAGTTGGATGACGTTCAACTCGCTCTGCATCGTGATCCGACGATGAATCTCGTCCAGATACGACTCCATCTCCGTGCGCTTCTCCTCGATTACCGCCTGAACCAAAGTGTTTTTGCTGGGAAAGTGTTCATAGAGGGTCGCCTTTCCGATGCCGAGATCGGCGGCGATTTCCTCTATCGTTACTTTCTTGATACCGAAACTGAAAAACATCCTCCTGGCGACGGCGAGAATGCGACCACGAACCTCGATGTTGACCGGCATTGTTCCTCCTGCTGTCGACGTGTGTGGCCAGTATACCCGATTCGGGAGACCTGCGCAGAACTTTCTGAACGAATCGCGTTCTGAAAGTTGACACAATGACGACGCCGCGCTATTATTTATGGCGGAACCATCAAGACGAATCGAGACTTGTCGGTTCTGAAACCACGGAGGTCTTTCATGCGTATCCGGCCCGCACTTTCTGCAATCGTTCTTTTCTCGACGACCTACGCGGCGTCGGCTCAGGCCGCGCCGCTTTTTCTCGCGTCCGACTCGGATCTCGTAAAGGGACGCAAAATCATGGAGGCCGTCGACGATTACGTCGCCTCACCGGACGCCATGATCTCGGAAACCACCATGCTGATCGTCAAGGGCGATCGCGACAATCCGATCGTCAAGCGCTTCAAAACGTTCTGGAGAGAGTATCCCGACGGCGTCACCAAAACACTCTCGGAGATGGTCTATCCTTCACGGCTGAAGATTCTGCGCTATTCGTATTCGGACAGGAGCGACGAGATTTGGCTCAAGCTCTCCTCCGGCTCTCCGAAACGCATATCCGGTTCCGAGAAGCAAGGGTACGTTCAAAACTCGCATTTTACCTACGAAGACATGGAGTCGGAGGATCGCGACGAGTACGAGTACCGGTATCTGGGCGAGGTGAGCATAAGCGTCGAGGGGCGCGACACACCGTGCTACAGAATAGAAAGCAGAAAGATCCGGGGCGAGGAATCGCGGTATTCCAAAAGTCAGATCTACGTCCGCAAGGAGGATCTGTTCGTTGTTCGGAGGGACATGTGGGACGAAAACGGCAACCCGCACAAGACCCAACGCGTCTTGCAGACCGCTCCGATTCGCGGCCGCGAAACCTACACGATAGCCGTGAAGGTCGGAGTCGGCCTCGTCGACGACCCGACGACGCCCAGCACGGACGAAGGCAGGAATCAATATACGATCATGGAAATGTCGGGAATTAGAGTGGATGATGCCGCTCGGATGGACGAGACCCTTTTCCGCAAGGAATCCCTGTGATCGTGTCCGTCTTTCGGCGAATGTTCTGCGTCTCGCTCATGCTGACCGCCGTTTTCATGTGGGGCGAGGGAGACGACGCTTTCGGCGATCCTTTCAGCGGAGATCAGAGTCTGCCGGAACACGACGAGGCGGGCGTCGTGGATCTCTCCGGCAGATTGTCCTACAAGCCGGTGTTTTTTGCCGCTTACGCCGACAAGAAGCGTGAGAATCCTGTTTTTCTGTCCAACGCGGTCGAAACGGTGCTGACCGTCGGCTCGGAATTCGGGCGAACACGCTTCAGTGCCGAGTTTTCCGTCGGAGTCGACATCGACGGCGACAACAATCCCGTCTTCGACATCGGCGCTCGCCGGCTCTATTTCAACTACCGGGCGGATGTGTTGGACCTCACGATCGGCCGATTCGCGATCGAGTGGTCTCCCATGAGTGTTTTTCCGCTTTCGGATTTCTTCAGCCCGGCCGGAATGCCGGCGCCGGGCGGAGATGTCGCGGAGGAGCCCGCGACCGGTCTGCGCGCCGTCGCGTACGTCGGACCGCTCACTCTGGAGGGAGTATTCGTTCCTCTCTACTACGCGCCCACCGCAATGACGGATTACTTCGGCGCCCTGGGGATCGACCTCTACCCGGACGATATTCCGGTTGTGCTCACCGACTCACGACCCGGTTTGAGCCTTGGGAATCCGCAGGGGGCGGTTCGTCTCGGACTCGACATTCCGTTTCTCGATACCTACTTCTACTATTTCCACGGATTCATGAATCAGACGCTTACGACCAGTCGTACCGAGTTCGAACCGCCGGCCACGGTAACCCTCGTGGTCGAGAACGTCCATAGAATCGTCGACCGATTCGGCTTGACCGCGACGCTCGACGTCCTGGGTTTTATTGTCAACGCCGAAGCCGTTCTGACCCTTGGCGCCCCCGTTCACGTGACCGAAGAGGTCGAACTGCCGATCGGTCCGGTAACGAACACGGTGTTGAAAAGCGCCCCGCTTGCCCGGTGGAGCGCGGGATTCGAGTGGGAAATGGCGAAGGATGTGCGCCTTATCTTCGAATACGCGGACGTAGAAGTCCTTGAAAACGTACCCGAAGTCAATCAAGCGCTGCTCGGCGGCAACAAGGTCTTCGGAGCGCTCGACGTCCGATTGCCCGTCGGGCCGTCGGAACAATCGCTCACCGCAGGCGCGTTCTACGATTGGTCCGGCGGCGGCCTTACGGCCGTCGCGACCCTGAAATCCGATTTCCTGAACGGTGTGACCGTCGAAGCGTCGGGGATCTACTTTTCCGTTCTCGGAACGACCGGCGATACGGTATCGGTGTACGCGCAGCTCGACAATAGCCTCATCTTCAGCCTGACTGCTACGTATGACTTCTGATCGAGCGTCACGAATGAACAGATTCAGTAATGCAATCACTTTTTCGACCAGGAGACCCTGGATCACGTTGGTTGCCGTTCTCCTCGTCGCCTTGTTCTCTCTTCCCGGGATCATCGGTTTCCGGAACATTCCGGGGCTCAAACGGATTCAGGCGCTGCGCGATGTCGGCGGGATCGAGCAGGATAATTCCAACGACGGATACCTTGGATCCTTCAGCCGTTTTCAGATCGAAGACGACTACGTCGAGCAGACGTTCAACGAAACCGACACCACCGTTTTTGTGGCCGTGGAGAGTCCGAACATCTACACCTACGATACTCTCGAGTACGTCCGTCTGATACACGAACGTATGGAGCGGATTCCGGGCGTCTCCGAGGTGAACTCGGTCATCAATCTGCAAGACGTCACGGGGCGCGGGGACGAGATTCATACGTACGATCTGATCCGTCGGGACGAAAACGACTCACCCGTTTTGCCCCGGACCCTCGAGGAACTCGAAGATCTTCGTGATCGCGTGGAAGGCAACAACATTTTCGAGTCGATCGTATTCTCCAAGAAGAGAAACGATCAGGGACTTCCCCTGGCCTGGAATATCTCCATCAGCATCGAAAAAACTGACGAGCGCTCAACAGATTTCGTGAATTTCATTCAAGAGGAACTGGCCGGTCTCGACGATAAAAGGTTCTCCACTTACCTGTTCGGCGGCGACGTGCTTTCGCGGGAAGTCGACAACTCGGGCGTCAACGATCTGATCCGGCAGGTTCCGCTTATCGTACTCGTTATCTGCCTGATCTACTTTTTGAACTTCGGCACCTTCGCCGGTGTCGTCGTCCCCATCACGGGCAACCTTATCGCGGTTCTCATGACATACGGTGTTATCGGCTACGTGGGTATGAAGTTGGCCTTCATCCACCTGCTGCTGCTGCCGTTGCTGATCGCGTTGGGCTCCTCGTACGCGATCCATCTCCTGAATCAATACTATCGCGAAGCCGAAAGTTACACGCGGGAGAACAAGCGCGCGCAAATCGGTCTGACGATCAAGCACATTCTGACGACAATCACCCTGGCCGGGCTGACCACCATGATCGGGCTCGCCTCCAATACGGCAAACAAGTTGGTACACCTTCGGACCTTCGGGGTGTTTGCGGGTATCGGGGTTCTTTTTAGCGTCGTCGTCGCGATCACCTACGTGCCCGCCCTGCTGGCGCTTATGCGAATTCCGGGCCGGAGGCGCCGTCGCAGTTTCAACGACGGCTTTTTCGACAGAATTATCGACAGGATCAATCTTTTCACGGTAAACCACTCCCGTTCGATTCCGGTAGTCGGCGCGGCCGTTGTGGGAATCGCCATAGCCGGCTCTTTTTTCGTGTCGAACGAGATCGCCAACACGGACTATTTCGCCAAGGATCATCGCATTCGCTTTCTGACCGACTATTTTTCTGAAAACTTCGACGGAGTAGAGACAATGTCCGTCGTCATCGATACCTACCCCGACGCGAAAACCTCGGCGAAAAACGAGATCGTACATCGGACGCGGGAACTCGCCGAAAAGGATGAAAGCTTTTCCGGCGAGATGAACGCTTCTCCGGCGCCACAGAAGGAAGCCGCGAACTCCACGGACGACCCCTTCTCCGCAACGGTTTTCGATTCCACGGGTGCGGATCTCGCGTCGATCGACGTAGCCGGTTTTACCGACCCGAAACGGGGAAGGGCGATGAGGCTGGACATGCTTCGTAAGATCGACGGGCTTGCAACCTACGCGGAGAGTCTCGACGGGGTGGGGAAGGCCTACTCGATCGTGAATCTTCTGGAACGGTTTAACTACATTATGAACAACGATGATCCCGCTTTTATGACTCTGCCGGCAACGGATCAGCTGGTTGTCGATTATGCGAGCTCTTTCGGCGGAGCGGACGACAACTTCGACGGGTTGCCCGACGCCTTCGAGAGCTTTATCGATCCGACGCTGAATATTCTCAAGATTACTCTCAAGCTGAAAAACATCGGCGACCGTGATCTCACTACCGGTGACGGTCGGCGGATCCGCGAAGCGCTAATTTCCTACATCGAGAATAACTTCGACACGAACGAGATATACTACGTCATCTCCGGCGGCTCCATCGCTTTCCTGACGATCCAGAACTACATCGTCTCGGGCCAGATCATCTCTATCTTTTTTTCTCTCGTGGCAATTGCCGTCATTACTTCGGTCCTCTTCACGTCAATACGCGTCGGGCTGCTTTCGATCATGCCTCTGGGCATGGCCGTGCTCATCAACTTCGGCGTCATGGGAATCTTCGGCATCAAGCTCGACATCGCCACCGCGCTTATCGCGTCCTTCGCCATCGGGATCGGTATCGACGACACCATCCACTATCTCCTGAATCTCCGCAGAGAGTTGGCCAAGGCGGAAAACTCGGATCTATCCGATACCGAAACCCGCAAGCGCGTCGTGTACCAAGCATTGCGTCACACGAGCAAAGCGATCGTTTTCACATCGCTGGCGTTGGCCGCCGGTTTCACCGTCGTGGGGTTTTCGTCTTTTATGCCCATACGATACTTCGCCGTGCTGGTTGCGCTGACCATGGTCAATGCCACGATCGCGACTCTGATGTTTCTGCCGGCGACGATCGTCCGTTTTCCGGGATTCATTCGTAAGCGCTCCGCGGTTTCGGTCGGTCCGGGAGGCTGATCCGAAGCACGCCGGCGCGCGATGCTACCGCATATTCCGATTTTCGAGGCTCGCGGCGATCCGGAACGAACGTGCCGCGGCGCTCTAACCCCACGGCGCACCGACCGACCGGCGGAGGTTGATCTCGTCTATCACGCCGTTCCCGCGTTGCGTGACGAGAAAAGCGACCGCTCGCGCGACCTCCTCGGGGGCGATGAGCTGCGATTCGTCGATGTCCGGACGAACCGCCCGAATCATCTCCGTCGCTACACCTCCCGGAGAGACGAGATGCACTCTGATCCCATCGGTCTGAACTTCCCTCGCGAAGGCTTTCGTGAAGCCTGAAAGAGCGTGCTTCGACGCCGAATAGGCCGCCTGCCCGGCGTATCCGACGCGCCCGACCACCGAGGAGACGACGACGACCGACGCCGCCTGCGATCGGCGCAGCAGCGGGAGAGCGGCCTGAAAAAGAAAAAACGGCGCCCGCGCGTTGAGTCGCATGATCGCGTCCCACTCGGCCCGGCTCGTGTGCTCGAGATTCTTCTTGAGCGCGGCGCCGGCGTTGCTTACCAGGATATCCAGCGCGCCGAACCGCCGGTCGAGCTCGCCGACAATCTCACGCGGCGCCTCCTCCTCCATGAGATCGGCCGTGTAGATTTCCGTCTGCGCTCCGGCGCTCACTTCGCGGGCGCGATCGGCGGTCTCGGCCAACGCCTGCCTGCTGCGTGCTGTGAGGAAGAGCCGCGCTCCGCAGCGGGCGAGCTCCACGGCGATCGCGCGACCGATTCCGCGACCGGCGCCGGTGATGAGCGCCGTCTTCCCGGCGAGCGGCGAGTGGCCCGACATCGAATCAGAGCACGCCTTTTTTGAGGATGATGTTGGCGTACAAAGCGCGTTCGCTCGTCGCAACGATCGCGAAAGCCGCCCGCGCGCGTTCATAAAACGCAAACCGCTCGACGAACTCGAAATCGGCGAAATCCGCTTCATGCCGAGAAACGATTTCGCGATAGGTTTCCCAAATCTCAGGCCGCGTGTCGTCGCCGGGCACAACCGACATCAGAGCCGCCGGCTTTTCGACGTATCGATCGAGAGGGAAGAGCGAAAGCACCGCGTCGAGCAGTGGAGGAACGGAATGCCCGTCGCAGCGCAGGAGTCTCCGTGCGGTCGCGGCGGCGGGGAAGTTCCCGTCGGCGATAACGATCTCATCGCCGTGCCCCATCGATGCGAGCGTTTCGAGAATCTCAGGCGAAAGAATCTCAGGTATTCCCTTTAGCATATGTTTGCTCCCCCGACGCCGATTCGGTACGAACCGGTCGGTCGTGATTTACGGCTTTCGGATCACCGGTCGCGTCGTCTCGGCGCCGAAAGCGACTGCTCCCCGCGCGTTCCGGTCAGCCGTACAGCGGCCCGAGCGTCGCGCAAGCCCTGTAGTCGGCGCCCTCCGGATCCGTCCCGAAGGCGCTCCACATACTGGGGCGGAAGATTCTATCATCGGGGACGTTGTGCATACATACCGGAATACGGAGCATCGAGGCGAGCGTGATCAGGTCGCCTCCGATGTGACCGTAGGTGATGACGCCGTGGTTGGCGCCCCAGTTCGCCATTACCGAGTAAACGTCACGAAAGGCGCCGGTCCCGGTCGTCCTCGGAACGAACCACGTGGTCGGCCACGTCGGGTTTGTGCGACCGTCGAGCGCGTCGTGGACTTCGAGCGGAATCTCCGCGGTATGACCTTCGGCGATCTGCAGCACGGGACCGAGCCCCTTGATCAGATTGATGCGCGACATCGTCACCGGCATCTCTCCGCGGGTGAGGAAGTCGGTCGAGTAGCCGCCGCCCCGGAAGTAGCCCCCGTCGGCCGGCCGAAACTCGGTGGCTTCGAGGCATGCGCGGACTTCCTCTTCGGTTATCTCCCAGAACGGCTTGATCGCGGGCTTCCCGTCGATGGTCTGCCGGCCGGTGCCGTCGAGCGCGGCGGGACCCGAGTTGATCAGGTGGATAAGCCCGCCGGCCGCCTCTCCGGTGAGCGTCATTCCGGTCACCCGCTTAACCGCTTCGGGGCTCCAGTAGGTCCGGACGTCGGCGAACACCTGGGCGGTTCCCGTCAGGAGGTGACCGAACAGCATGGCCACACCGTTGAGCGCGTCGTTCTCGGTTGCGACGATATACGGCTGCCGAATGCCGTCCCAGTCGAAGGAGCTGTTGAGGATCGCTTCCATGAAGTCGCCGTTGGGGAAGTGATCGGTCCAGTGACGCTGCCCCTGGAAACCCGCGGCGATCGCGTTGTGTCCCATCGCCTCTTCGCCGAAGCCCATATCGGCGAGCCTCGGATTGCCGACCATCAGATCCCGGGCGATAAGCGTCATCCTAACGACCGTCTCCCAATCGGCCTTTTTCTGCTCCGCGCTCCGTTGGATCGCCGGGGGATTCGGATCGGGTCCCTCCTTGCAGTTTTTCTCGACCCACCTCAGCGCCCGTTCGAACTCGTCGGGGTCGTAGATCTTCTCGTCGAACCTTCGAACGAACTCCGCCATGTCGACGTACTCGTTTCTCATACCGAGGTAGTCTTGAAAAAGTTCTTCATTGACGATCGAGCCGGCGATACCCATCGAAACCGAACCCATCGAGAGATAGGAGTTTCCCCGCATCCTTGCCGCCGAAAGCCCCGCACGAACAAAGGAGAGAATCTTCCCGCGGACGTCGGCGGGAATCGAGGTGTCGTCGGCGTCCTGAACGTCGCGTCCGTAGATACTGAAGGCCGGAAGACCCTTCTGGCTATGCGCCGCGAGTACCGCGGCGAGGTAGACGGCGCCCGGACGCTCGGTGCCGTTAAACCCCCAGATCGCTTTCGGAACGAAGGGATCCATGTCCATGGTCTCCGACCCGTAACACCAGCACGGAGTAACGGTAAGCGAAACGCCGACGCCTTCGCGGATGAACTTCTCCGCGCACGCGGCCGCTTCGGCGACGCCGCCTATGGTCGTGTCGGCGACGACACATTCCACGGACATTCCGTTGGCGTGCTTTATCGTCTCGGTGATCAATCGGGCCACCGATTTGGCCATGTCCATGGTCTGGGCTTCGAGCGATTCTCGGACTCCGCCGAGACGACCGTCGATCGTGGGGCGTATGCCCACTTTGGGGAGAGACCGTCCGAGTCGGTTGACCGGCGGTCTGCGCTTTATCGAATCCGGCATAAACTGTACCTCCGAAAGCTCCTTAGTTTGCGGCCCATTATCTCTCAACACCATGACGTTGGCAACCGAGGCGGCGATTCCGGCACGACGTCCCGGACGGAAATCGGGCGCCGGCGCCTCCGATCGTGGCTGTGTCAGGGATTCTCATTTTGAAACTGAAACTACTGTTCGCTTCGTCTTTCTGTGACGTTTCGCCGGTACCGACCGGCGAAACGCCACGAGAAAGTCTCATTCGTGTACTGCCGGCAGGCAATTCTCGACATGGCTTGCCATATCGAGAGTTGCTCTGGGTGCGTTGGATGGGTTGGCCGTGCGCCTTCTAACTGCTATGTTCAAGCGCATGGACTATCGCCGATTGTGGCGCGCGCGGCAATTCGCGACCGGAGCACTCGACACGGGCGCCGTCGACCGCCCGCAGGACGTTCCGCCGAAATGAATACCCAGCGCGTCTCTCTTTTCCTTCTCGCCGCTATCGCCGTGGGACTATTCAGCGTAGCAATCGACTATGCGCAACCCGTGCTGATGCCGCTGGTGATCGCGGTTCTCGTTTCGTTCGTGCTCGCCCCGGCCGTCGAGTTTCTCAGCAGGTTCAAGATACCGAAGGTCGTGGCGATCATCCTTCTAATCCTCATGATCCTCGGCGTGTTTTTTCTGGTCGGGCTGTTTTTCTTCAACAGCATTCAGTCCTTCGTCCGGATATTCCCACGATATCAGCAGCGTTTGCAGGAGTTGCTCGATTCGGTTACGCAGGGCTTGAACGAACGTTTCGGCGTGCCGACGGACCTGCTCGGCGGTTTCGATTGGTCGCACATGATTCGGGGATATCTTATCTCGCTGTCCGGGGGCTTTATCGACTTCGTAACGACGCTTTTTATCGTCACTATCTTTCTGATCTTCCTCCTGCTCGAACGGCCCTACATGAAACGCAAGCTCGAGTTGGCTTTCGAGGAGCAGACGAGCGAGAGGATCGGTCTTGTGATCGAGCATATCAACCAGCAGATCGGCCGCTATCTCACGCTCAAGCTTCTCATAAGCGCGGCGACGGGATTCTTCATCTGGATCTCGTTGCGGATCATCGGCATGGATTTTCCGGTCATCTGGGGTTTTCTGGGATTCGTCTTGAACTTCATCCCCAGCGTCGGTTCGACCGTGCATTTCGTTGTTACCTCGGTGATAGGGGTGGTGCAGTTCGTTCCGGACGAATCCGGCAAAGCGGTTGCGGTGATGGTCGCGATGCTCGCCATCCAGACGCTGATCGGAAACATTCTCGATCCGCGGTTGCAGGGGCACAGGCTCGATCTCTCCCCGTTTCTCGTACTCTTCAGCCTGATATTCTGGGGGTGGCTGTGGGGAGCGGTCGGTATGCTGCTTGCTACGCCGATGACGGTCGCGGTAAAAATAGTGTGCGAGAACGTTCCGGCGCTACGCCCCCTCGGCGTTCTAATGGGAAAAGGATACGGGCGCAGGCCGCCGGCGCTTCGCGGTCGCGCGAACCGCGCCGGGTCGGGCGATTGACCGTTCTTCCGCTACCGACCGGCGGGGCGAGTCCCGATCAACTCGATTCGTCCGACATATAGGACATACAGAAGGAAAGCATGGAAAAGAAACGCATCCTCACCGGCGATCGCCCTACCGGCAGGCTTCACCTCGGACATTACGTCGGTTCTCTCGCCAATCGTGTCCGACTTCAGGATTCCTACGAGTGTTATTTCATTATCGCCGATTTGCATACTCTGACGACGAAGGCGGAGAAGGACTCCATCGAGGCGATCTGTGAGAACGCGCGGCAGATGGTTGCCGACTATCTCGCCTGCGGAATAGATCCGTCGAAGGCGGTCATCTATCTCCAGTCGGCGGTACACGAGGTGTATGAGATGAATCTTTTCTTCGAAATGCTCATCACCGTCCCGCGTCTTCAGCGTCTTCCCAGTCTGAAAGATATGGCGAAGTCGGCGAATCTCGCCGAGATGCCGTTCGGGCTGCTCGGATATCCGGTTTTGCAGGCGGCCGACATCCTCATGCCCCGGGCGCACCTCGTGCCGGTGGGAAAAGACAACGAGGCGCATGTCGAACTGACCAGGGAAATCGCGAGGCGTTTCAACAACCTCTACGGGGAGGTTTTTCCGATTCCCGATGTCATGGTGGGGGACGTGCCTACGCTGGTCGGAACCGACGGCGACGCGAAGATGTCCAAATCTCTCGGTAACGCGATCCTGCTTTCCGACGACGAACGAACGGTCGCCAAGAAGGTGAAAGGCATGTACACCGATCCGAATCGTATTCGCGCCGACATTCCCGGTCGTGTGGAGGGCAATCCGGTTTTCATCTACCACGACGCGTTTAACCGCGACGTCGAGGAGGTTGCGGACCTGAAAAGGCGATACCGCGAGGGCGCCGTCGGCGACGTCGAGGTCAAGCGAAAACTCACCGACGCGATCAACGAGTTTCTGAACCCGATACGCGAACGTAGGGCGATGATCGAGGCGAAAAGCGGCTACGTGGACGAGGTGCTTTTCGACGGAACGGTTCGAATGAGAGAAGTCGCCCGGCAAACGCTCGTCGACATGAAAAAGGCGATGGGAATCACGGGAATCTGGAACCGGATCAGCCGAAAGGCCGAGCAGGCCCGAAAGCGTTCGGAACGCGGCGGGAAAGCGTAGCGCGGTCGCCGCCTATCGCGCCGACGAGCGGTCGAAATCGTGGTGATAGGGGGCGAGCGCCGTGCGGACCGATTCGATAACAAAACGACACGATCTCCCCGGGCGGCCCGACGTCTCATATTCGTTGAACGACCCGGACAGCGCGGTGAGCGTTTGCAGCGTTCCCTCCTCGAGCGCGGTGAGATCGTAGCCGCCCTCGAGGACGACGAGTACGGGCGTGCTCGCCGGAACGGCGCCGGTCGTCCGCGATGTGACGGCCCCGTACGCGGCGCTTGAGAGATTCATCGACGCAAGGGGGTCGAGGTGATGGGCATCGTATCCGGCGGAAATAATCAACAGCTCCGGCGCCCAGCCGGCGAGGAGCGGCGCGACTATCTCGTCGACGCTCGCGAGGTAGTCGGCGTCGCCGCACCCGGGCGGGAGCGGGACGTTCACCGTGTATCCGGCGCCGGCGCCTCGACCGACCTCGTCGATCGCTCCGGTACCCGGATAGTGCGGAGACTGATGCAGCGAAACGTACAGCACCCGGTCGTCATCGTAGAAACAATGCATCGTTCCGTTTCCGTGATGCACGTCCCAGTCGAAAATGACGATTCGCGTGAGTCGGTGTTTCGCAAGTGCGTGGAGCGCGACGACGGCCGCCGTGTTGAAAATGCAGAACCCCATGGCGCGGTCGAACTCGGCGTGATGCCCCGGAGGGCGAATCGCGCAGAAAGCCGCTTGTACGTTGCCGGCGAGGAGCGAGTCGACCGCGTCGATCGCGCCGCCGACGGCGTTGACGGCGACTTCGTAGCTAAAGCGATTCGCGCGCGTATCGCCGTCCAGAACGGTGATGTTCCGCGCGGCGGTCCGCTCGACGGTCGCGATGTAGTCAAGCGAGTGGACCTTCGCGAGTTCCTCGGTCGTCGCGGGACGACGACCGAGGAGCGTATACGCGGCGTTCTCCGCAAACCTCGCTATTCCGCGTTCGACCGCGTCGAGCCTCTCCGGCGATTCGGGATGGCCGGGCCCGTTATCGTGCCGTCTGAAGAGCGGGTCCGCCACGATTCCGATGCGTCTCATCTTTCCATCTTACCGCGAATCGCTCTCATGGGGCACTTCCCGTCGTGAAATCGGCCGACGACCGCTCATATCAACCGCCTGCGCCGTTCGGGGATTTCGCCGGAGCGCTTCCTTCGTCGTCTCTCATCGCACGGTTCCGACGAATCGTCCGTGATTTTTACCGCGCGCACGGTCGCCCGATGCCGTGGCGCGATACTTCGGATCCGTATCGGATTCTCGTTTCGGAGATCATGCTTCAACAAACCCCGGTCGCGCGCGTGCTGCCCAAGTACCGTCGGTTTCTCGAACGGTGGCCCGACGTCGAGTCGCTTGCGGCGGCATCGCTTCGCGAGGTTCTCGATGCGTGGCGAGGACTGGGCTATTACCGACGAGGAAGAGCGTTGCTCGATATCGCACGGCGGGTCGTCGACCGGTACGGCGGGAGGATCCCACGAACCGAGACGGAGTTGAAAACATTCCCGTCGGTCGGCGATGCGACCGCGGCCGCGGTCATGTCGTTCGCCTATTCCGTTCCGGTCCTCTATCTCGAGACCAACATACGCGGCGTTTATATCTATTTCTTCTTTCATGATCGAGTTCTCGTTCCCGACCGTCGGATCAAATCGATCGCCGAGGCCGCGCTCGATCGCGACGACCCGCGGGGCTGGCACTACGCGCTGATGGACTACGGGGCCATGCTCAAGCGGCGAGTCGCGAACCCGGGGAGGCGGAGCGCCGGCCACGCTCGGCAGCGTCCGTACGAAGGGTCCGATCGCCAGGTACGCGGGCGGATACTCGCGCGCCTGATCGAGAACGGCGAATGCCGGATCGATCTGCTCGTGCGCGATCTGCCTTTCGAGCGATCACGGATCGAGACCTGCGCGCGCCGCCTCGCCGCGGAGGGGTTGATCGCGGAACGTTCCGATCGATACCGCATCGCCGAGTAGAGACCCGCTCTCCTCCGGAGTCGTGGCCGGGATTCGTCGTTGATTGACCCGTCGCCGAGCCGGATACTATACTTGGGCGACCTCGGGAGACCGATTTCACACAACAGAGGTGCGTGCATGACTACCGACGAGTATATCCGGCTGGAAGACACCTACGGCGCTTCGAACTACAAGCCGCTCGATATGGTCGCCTCGCGTGCGGAAGGCGTATGGGTGTGGGACGTGGAGGGGAGAAGGTACCTCGATTGTGTTTCAGCCTACAGCGCCGTCAATCACGGCCACCGTCATCCGAGCATCCTCGCGACACTTACCGAGCAGGCCGGAAAGCTCTCGCTCATTTCCCGCGCTTTTCGTACCGATCAGATCGGACCGTTTTCCGAAGAGATTTGCACGCTGTCTCATTCGCGAAAGGTGCTCTTTATGAACTCGGGCGCCGAGGCGGTCGAGACGGCGCTCAAAGCGGTTCGAAAGTGGGGGTACACGAAGCGGGGTGTTCCCGAGGATCGTGCGGAGATCATCGTTTGCGACGGTAACTTCCACGGGCGCACCATCGCTATCATCTCCTTTAGCACGGTGGAGAAATACAAAAAGGGGTTCGGTCCGTTTCCGTCCGGATTCAAGGTCATACCTTTCGGCGACGCGCGGGCGCTCGAGGACGCCGTCACCGAATACACGGTCGGCTTCATGGTCGAGCCGATCCAGGGCGAGGGCGGGATGAACGTTCCCGCCGACGGATACCTCGCCGATATTCGCCGCATCGCCCGGGAACGCGACATATGTCTGGTTTTCGACGAGATACAGTGCGGCCTTGGGCGGGCCGGAACGCTTTTCGCCGAAGATTTCGAAAACGTTCGTTCGGACGTGCTGATCATCGGGAAGTCGCTCGGCGGCGGCTTTTGCCCCGTATCTGCGGTCCTCGCCCGGGGTGACGTCCTCGATGTTTTCGCTCCCGGTGAGCATGGGTCGACCTTTGGTGGAAACCCGCTCGCGTGTGCGGTCGGGAGAACCGCGTTGAGGGTGCTCGAAGAGGAACGTCTCGCGGAGAACGCCCGCCGGATGGGCGCCCACATTCGTCGGGGCCTCGAGCCGTTGCTGGGTTCGCTGATCGAACGGATCAAGGGTCGTGGGCTGATGCTCGGCTTCGAGCTTCGGCCCGGCGCGCCGTCGGCGGCCGACCTGAGCCGGTCGCTTCTTCGACACGGTCTGCTGTGCAATCCGGCGTCGGCGACGGTGCTTCGCTTTACCCCTCCGTTGACCATTCGCGAAGAAGAAGCAGATTGGGCGATCGACAAGCTTACGAGCGGACTCGCCGAGGCGATGCGGTAGTCGCCCGCTCGTTCGACGCGGCCGCGATCATTTCGCCGCGCTGCGGATCATCCGTTTCTGCCACTCGAGGAGCCACGCTTCTCCTTCGGCGTCGTCTCCCTCGATGTCCGCGAGCACCCGGAAAACCGGCTCGGTTCCCGACCCCCGCATCCAGATGAAAGCCGTGTCGCGTCCCCGCGAATCTGAAAAAACGACCTTGAGTCCTCCGCGATGCGAGCCGGACGGGTCGCGGTTACCGATGCCGGGCAACTCCCGGGTCCCTTCGTAGTTGATTACTCTCCACGCGGCGAATCCGAACCGGCGGCGAAGCGTTTCTTCGTTCGTTCTCCATTCGTGCCGAAGGAGCGCTTCGTAGCGCTTTTTCATCTCTCCGTGATCGTGGATGTCGATCGTCATGACGGCCCGTTTCTCGTAGGCGCCGGTCGTTGAAAACGTGGGAAGCGACGCGAGTAGCTCGGCGACGGTCGTTTCATCGGCTCCGCGCAGCCCGCAGACTCTGCGCCATTCGTCGAGAGGCGAAGGCCGATTCGCGCTCGGCGGCATGCGCAGAAGCTTGAGCAGCGCAGCGATCGTGCTCAACGGGTCTCGTACGCTCGACGGATGGATGATCGTTCCGCCGTTCGAGCCTTCGCCGAAGACTCTCACCCGCAGTCCTGCGGCCCGGAGCTCGGCCGCGCGTCCGACTACCTGAGACTCGCCCACCTCGGTCCGAAAGACACGGGCGCCGAAGCGCTCGGCTATACGATCGATCCGCATCGACGTCGGGCCGTTGACAACCACGGCGGTGCGCTCCATCGCTTCCCGCCCGTCGTCCATCGACGCCAGATAGGCGAGCTCGGCAACACAGGAGAGCGCGAAAACCGCCTGCGCATGCAGCACGACGGCGCGCCCGGTTCCGTCGATATAGACCAGGTTTCCCCGGTCGCCGTCGTTGTCCGGCACGTATCCGATTTCGAAACACGGCCGTTCGCGACGCGTGTTCTCGAGCGCCCGGCGGCACGGGTCGAGCGATTCTCCCTCGGGAACGATCCGGTGGACGACGGCGCCGGGTTCGTTGTTGTAGAGAGCAACGGTCATTCCGAGCCGGCGAAGGAACTCCCCATCGATGCTGACCGACCGGGCGCTGCCGTTGAGCTCGCCGACGATTCCCAGTGCACGCCGTTCGCATCGACGGCGCGTTTCGTCGATCCGCCGAACCGCCGCGTCGTGGTCGAAAGGACCGGCGACGACCGTTTCCATAAAGCGGGCATACGAATCCAGGGCTCGATGCTTTTCCTCCTCGATCTTCGCGTAGACCGCCGGTCGTGCCTCCCGCGCGCCGGTCGCACAGGATGCCGCGCGCCGCGCCGTGGCGTTAAGCGATCCCTGTTCGAGCAGCGCGAGAAACCGGGCGCGCAGCTCCCCGGCCTCTCCTCCGCCCAGGACACCCCCGTCGTCGGCGCCGAACTTGAGTCCGTTGTGACCAATCGGATTGTGCGATGCGGAAACGTAGACGAACCCGTCGACATCGGAGCTTGTCTTAACGTAGGCCATCATCTCCGGCGCAGCGGCGATGAAGAGGTAGCGCACTTTGCATCTCGATCCAAGAGCCGTCGAGACCAGCGCGTCGGCGATTTCCGGTCCGGTTGGTCGGGTGTCGACGGCGATGAGGATCGTCGGAGACCGGCCCCTCCGTTCCTTAAGCCACGAGCAAAAGGCGAGTCCGGCGGCAAAGATCAAAAACCGGTGAACGTCGGCGATTTCGGCGGTCCGGCTCTCTTCGTTTCCGTCGACCGCAAAGACGCCGCGCCAGCCGGAAGCGGAGAGAATCATTCCTCGCAGGGCACTGCGGACCTCTTCGGGTCCCGGGCGGCGGAAGTCGAGAGGATCGCGCGCGAGGTCGGTCACGAGGAGCCCGTGTCGGTACACTTTCATGCGAACGAGTCTACCCGACACGCGCGCGGCGCGTGAACAGGACGGCCCACCACCGTGGGAGGGCGCCGCACGCCTCGCGAACCCGCCGGATATCTTCGCGCGATACAGGGTCGTCGGAAAAAAAACCGCGATGGAGCACCTCGACGGACCGTGCGGCCTCCGGCGCCTCGTCGCGAATGGATTCTCCCCATCCACTCCAGCCGGTACGCGCCGGATCGGTCGCGCCGACGCGGTAGCTGCGCCGCAGCAACCTTCGGGCGGCAAGTCGGAGCTTGCGCCGCCGGCTTCCGGGCGCACGGCTTGAGGTGAGCAGGAACCAGACGAGTGCGGCCGCACCGCCCGAGCCGAAGACCGCGGCGACGACGGATAGAGGATCGACGCTCTTTTCGGTCCGCCCGAGGCGCGGCGGACGCGGGGCGATCCTGTCTCCCATGATCAACTCCAACTGTCTTCCCGTGTAAGAGTTCCCGAACGGATTGTAGGTCTCGTAGTAGGTCGGATCGTCGTAGAACTCGGGTCGCATCGGAGGAGTCGCTTCGGCCACCGTCCAACCGCTCTTCGGCGACCATATCTCGACCCACGCGTGCGAGGCGTAGCCGGGGACGACGGCCGTGTCGGAGTCGTAGGGGATATTCACCAGGAAACCGGACACGTAGCGGGCCGGTATGCCGTTTAGCCGCGCGAGTAGCGCGAAGGCGGTCGCGAATTGCACGCAATAGCCACGGCCGTCGACGAGTAGAAAGTGCCACGCCGGGTCGCGGCCCGACGCGGGCTTCGACGTATTGAGCGAGTAGAGATAGTTCGTCGCGAGAAAGCGCTTGATGTTCTCGGCGGTTTCCAGAGCATCGTCGCCGGCCAGCTGCCCGGCGAGCGTGCGCACCTCCGCGGGGATGTCGTCGGGAAGTTGCAGGTACCCGCCGAGATTGGTCGGATTGTCCGGAAGCTCGGGTTTCCCTCTGTCGAGATAGAAAACGGTTTCCGACACGACGGGAACTTCGAAGAGAAAACCGGCGTCGAAGTTACCGAAACGAAGCGGCGGGAAATCGCCCCGGTAGAAGTTGATCGCGCGAGTGTCGAGCGTGTGGGGAACGCTTGAAAAGAAGTCGATGAGAACCTCGACTCGCAGAGGATCGTCGTAGCCCGAAGGATCGTCCATCGTAAACACGTCGCCGCGCGTTCCGGCGCCGGTCGATCTCGATGTTCGCTGTACCCATCCCCGTCCGGTGTAGAGCTCGTACACGGCGGTCCGGAGGTAGACCGTTTCGCCCGCTCGCCCGGTAACCGAAAACACCGGCCGCTCGGTGAGAGTCGGTCTTCCGCCGATGTCGCTTTCGCCGAGCTGATGTCCGTATCCGGGCATATTGTAGAGGAACGGAAACTCCGGGTAGACGCCGACGACCAATCCGGTGATCGCAGGCTCGGGGACGACGCTCACCAGCGGATTGAACACGCCGGGTGAAGTGCGCGAAAGCGGGTATGCCGCGAGAGCGGCAACCGCGCCGAGCTGAAAAAGCGTCACGGCCCGGCGCGCCGTGCCCCCGGCGCCGGTCCACACGGCGACGAATGCTGCGGCGACCGCCGCGGCGAGCGAGCCGACGAATAGGTCGGCGGACTGAAAGATCGCGTAGAGTATCAGCAAGGTGACCGAAAGCGCCACAAGCATCGTGGCGATCGGGTTCCTTTTGAGGACCGCGGTCGCCGCGGCGGTCGAGAAAAAGCAGACCTTGAGCGAAAACATATAGGAGAGTACGCCCGACGCCTCGCCGTCCTGTACCAGGCGAAACCACGCCATATATGCCGATGAGGGAGTCAGGTTCAGGCTGATAATGATCGCCGCGGCGCCGAGGAGCTGGACCGCCGTTTCCAGCCCGAGGAGCGCTCTGCTCGGACGGCCGGGCGAGAGAAACAGTCGGGCCGAAGCGGTCGTCACGACGATTGTCGAATAAACAAGCGGGACCGCGAGGCTCTCACCGGCGTTCAGCAGAAAGTACACTACGATCGTCGGAACAAGCGCCACGACGTACCCCGTCGCGACCCGAACAATCCGCCCCGTCACGGCGCCCCTCTCATGTCGCCCGAGAGCGACTCGGCGCCTCGTATGAGGAGCGTCTTTCCGCCCCGTTCACGCAAATCGTCGAACAGGTCTCGACTCTTGCGGACACCCGCCTCGTCCATCCCCGTCTGGTTGAGTATGCAGGCGATTTCCGGCGCTTCCGTTGCGGCGGATTCGATCGTGTCCTCCATGATTTCGACGATTTCCGGGTCGACGAGGTGCGTGACAAAGAGCACCGACCTTCGCTGCGACGCTTCGTGCGCATCGCCGCGGTAGAGCGCCGCCGGCGAAACGGTCCGCGTAAACAGAAGATTAACCGTGTCTTTATGGAACAATCCGAAATCGTCGGGAGTCTCCGCGGCGAATCCGTACCTGCTCTGTCCCATCGCGTGCACCGACACGGGAACCGATCGATCGAGAAAGTACTTGACGAGCGAAACGAGTATCTCGATCGAGCAGTCCTCGCGCTCGAGCACGTCGGGAACCGGATCCTCCTCGCGTCGCAGATCGAGATATATCGAAATGCCCGGCTGCGAGGTGCGCGCGTATGTCTTTAAAAAGGGTTCGCCCAAGGCGAAAAACTTTTTCCACGCCATATGTCTGACGCTTTCACCCTCTCGATATCGCACCAGACTCTCGAAAAGCGAGTAGTCCTGCGAGGCGCCGGGGTTGGGGCCGGTGCTCAGATCGCTTACGTCTCCGACGGCGAACGGATACTCGGTATCGATGATTCTCGGGTAGACGTAGAAGGTGCGATGCCAGACCGGGCGTGATATGGTGATCCATCCGAGCATATCGGTAAGCTCCATCCGCTCCAGCCCGACGGTGTAGATGCCGCGGTACGGGCAGCTGATCGTATACGTCCTCTCGGTACGTTCCCCGCGGCGAAGAGACAAACGGAGATCTTCGATGTGCGACGGCGAACCGGGCTGAACGGTACGAAAACCGATGTTCATGGGCGCCGAGCCCAGATGCGATTCGTTCGCGAGTAAAAGCGTATAAGTGAGATCTTCGCCCTTTACCGGATGATCGGTATCGAACTCCTGGTGATACTTGAGACTGTTGATCGAAACGATAAGATGCACGAGGCTCACGATCGGCGTCGCGAGGAGAAGGAAGAACGCGTAGTTGAACATCTGCCCGATGTGGAACCGCCCGAGCTGCACGAGCAAGAGCAGAAAGAGGTAGACCGCGACACCGCCCCAGCGGACGGAGAACGGGAGACGTCGCTTCATATTCCCGTCGGAAGCGGGGTCTTACGAACGACTTCGTCGATAACGTTGTGAACGTTCTGATTTCCGACTTTCGCTTCGGCGGAAAGCACGAGCCTGTGCGCTAAAACTCCGTGGACGACGGCAAGCACGTCTTCGGGAATCACGTAGTCACGCCCTTCGAACAGCGCCTGAGTTTGTGAGGCGAGCATCAGATGCTGAGTGGCGCGGGGGCTCATACCGAGCCGTATCTTCGGGCTCTTGCGTGTATTCTCGGCTATGGCGACGAGAAGCTGATCGATCCTTGAGTCGGTGCGCACGAGCCGCGCGGCGACGCGCATGCGCATCACCTCTTCGCCGGAGACGACCGGGACCACGTCGTCGATGGGGTTGTCGGTCTTGAATCGCTTGAGAATCGTCACTTCTTCGCCGGACGCCGGATACCCGATCGAGAGCGACACACCGAACCGGTCGGTCTGCGATTCGGGCAGCAAAAAGGTGCCGGTGAAACTGCTCGGGTTCTGCGTTGCAACGACGAAAAACGGCTCGGGCAGCGAGACGGTTCGTCCGTCCACCGTAACGGTCCGTTCTTGCATCGCTTCGAGCAGGCTCGATTGCGTCCGCGCCGAGGCGCGATTTATCTCGTCGGCAAGGACGAACTGATGCATGATCGCCCCTTCCTTGAAAACGAACTCGCGCTTCTCCGCGCTCCACACGGTCATCCCGAGTATGTCGCCGGGAAGGATGTCGGGCGTAAACTGGATTCGGCCGAAGTCCAGACCCGAAGCGCGGGCGAGCGTCATCGCCAGGGTCGTTTTGCCGAGCCCGGGGATGTCTTCTATCAGAACGTGCAGCCCGGACAGAAATCCGATCAGGAGGTTATGCACGGCCCTTTCCTTGCCCACGAAGACCGTGTGGATTCTCGATTTCAATTCCCGGACGGTACGCGAGACGGCGGCGGTGTCGATGGTATCCATATGTAACAGGTAAGCTACTTACGAAGATCGACCTCGGTCAAGGAAACGGAGCGATTCTCGATCGAACGCGTCGGCTCGGAGGGAGGCGGCCTTACTCCGACCGGGACCGATAGGGAAAGAACACGTAGTCGCGGAACTCGTTGTCGGGGTTTCCCTCGCCGTAGGGATGATCTTTATTTGCGGTGATATGGCAGGTCAAACAGAACTCGCCGTCGCTGAATATCATCTCCTCTCCGGTATCGACGTTTTTATTGACCCAGATCCACCCGCCCACCGATCTGGGATCGTCGGGCGCTTTGATCATGATCGTCAGGTTATCGAGCTTCGTGCCTTCGAGATCGGCGTAATTCTCCTTTGCGATGATCGTTCCGACGGGGTAATCGTACCGGCGGACACCGCCGACGTCCGCGACGGTGACCGTCGTTCCGATCTCGTTGATGAATATGCCGCGTCGCTTGGCGCCGTGTCCCGGAATCGGGTAGGTCAAAGGCCCTTCGACGGTGCGTTCCCACGTTTTGTAGTCCTCGTCGAATACCGGTTTCGTTTCCTTTCCGTCGCACGACGAAAGGAGCGCGCCGGCGAGCAGCACGAGCAAACCGGCCGAAAGCTGTTTTTTCATCCGATTGCCTCCTTGACGAACTCCGCGAGCGGAGCCTGCAGACGCCGGCCGGCGGTTCGTCGGCCGGCGCCGCTCCGGTCGGCGCGGGTTGTGGTCGTGCTCCGGCGGAAACTACTGCGACGCTTCACCGTCGACGTTCTTTCAGACCGATCACGCGGTAGACTTTGACGTATTCGCCTTTGCCTTTCGCTTTGAGCCGGTACGGACCGTCGGTCTCGATCCGGTCGGCGGCCGCCCGGTAGGTCGACTCGGCGATGAGAATCCCGCCGGGTTCGGCGGCGTCGCACAGCCGTGAGGCGGTGTTGACGTTGTCTCCGATCACCGTATAGTCGGCCCGTCGTTCCGAGCCGATCATGCCGAGAATGACTTCCCCGGTGTTGATACCGATGCCCACCTGCAACCCGTCGTACGCTGGATCGTCGTTTCGCGTCAATTCTTGCTGAATCGCGAGCGCCGCCGATATGGCGTCGATCGCCTGCGTTTCTTCGCTGAACATCGCAACGATCTCGTCTCCCACATACTTGTCGATATCGCCGTTCTTCGCCTGAATGATCTCGCTCTGCGCGTTGAGCACCGCATTCAGGTGCGATACGACTTCCGCCGCCGAGCGTTTTTCGGTGTAACTGGTGAATCCGCGAATGTCGGAAAAAAGCATCGTCAACGAACAGGTGCTGCCGGTCTTGTCGCCGAGCAACGATTCGAGGGTCGTCGAAGAGACGTACTTCTGGAGCTCGAACCGCTCGTGAAGTCCTTCGACCATCGTATTGACCGTTTCGCCGAGCCGGCCGATCTCATCACGTGACCGTACCGGCACGCGTCGGCTGAAATCTCCGTTGGTAACATCGGCGCACACCACGCCGATCGTCTTGACCGGACGAACGATGGTCCGTCTGAGAAACAACGACAAAACGACGGTCAAAAGCAGAACGATAGAAACGAACAAAGCTCCGGAAAGCACCCCGGCGTCGAACTGCCGGCGCCGCTGCCGCGTGATATTGTGCCGGATGTCGACCACCCCGCGGACGGTGTGGTCCGCCCCGTGGCACTTCGTGCACTGCGGCAGGTTGAGAAGCGGAACATACGAACCGATGTAGTGTTGGTCGCCGTCGGCAAGCTCGAAACGGATCGCACGCGGCGGCGGTCCCAGCGCGGAGTTGAGCTCGGCGTTCATCACCGACATGTCGTCGACAAGCCGCTCGACCGGATCGGCGAACACTTCTTCCAACTCCGGAACGCGTCCCACCACGTCGTTGATCGTCGCGAGATCGGAGAAGGCGAGTACGCCGTTCGTGCGAATGAGTCGCACCGAGTATTCCCCGAGAAGGTCTCTGAAGGTCGTGTTCTTCAAATCGTCGAAAAAACCCACCGCGAGCTCGGCGCGACCGGGCAACATGAAATTCTCGATCGCGGCTTGAAGTATATCGGCCTGTTGCTCAAAGTTCTGGAATATCGAATCTTCTATGGTCCCCGTGATAGTCCGGAAAAAGAAAAAGGATATAGCGCCGATTCCGACGATCAACGTAATGACGATGATGATGTTGATCTTCGCCGTGATCGACGACCGCCGCTTTTTTTTCATTCGGACCTCCGCTACAGATCGCCGCTCATCCTCGACATCGCCTCGTCAACCGACGCCCGGTCGTTGAAGGCGGAGAATCTCACATACCCTTCTCCGCACGCGCCGAACCCGCTTCCCGGAGTACATACCACATGGGCCTTGTGGAGGAGACGATCGAAGAACTCCCACGAGTCGGTCCGTCTCGATTCGGCGCCGGCCCAGATATAGGGCGAGTGAAGGCCGCCGTAAACCCGAAAACCGAGTTCGGAAAGCCTTTCGCGGATAACGCTCGCGTTCTCCAGGTAGTAGTCGATAAGCTCCCGCGTCTGTTTTGCGCCTTCAGGCGAGAAAACCGCCTCCGCCGCGCGCTGAACCGGATAAGAAACACCGTTGAACTTGGTGGTGTGGCGACGATTCCACAGCTCATGAATCGCTACCGAAGCGCCGTCGGATGAAAAGGCCCTGCAGCTCTTCGGGATGATCGTATAGGCGCAGCGTGTGCCGGTGAACCCCGCGGATTTGGAGAAGCTTCGAAACTCGATCGCCACCTCGCGCGCTCCCGGAATCTCGAAAATGGAGTGCGGAATCGAATCGTCGCGGATAAAGGCGACGTATGCGGCGTCGAAGAGGAGCAACGCCTTGTGTTCGATCGCGTAGTCCACCCATCGCTGCAGTTGTTCCTTGGTGGCAACGCTTCCGGTCGGATTGTTCGGAAAGCACAAATACACCAGGTCGATCGGATCGACCAGGTCGACCGGCGGTTCCGGGACGAACCCGTTTTTCTCGGTCGACTCCAGATAGACCATGCCCTCGTATCGACCCCGCCTCCATTCGCCGGTGCGTCCCGCCATGACGTTCGTGTCGACATAGACCGGATAGACCGGGTCCTGAACCGCGACGACCACGTCGGTTGAGAACAGTTCCTGGATGTTCCCCGTATCACATTTTGCGCCGTCGGAGATGAACACCTCGTCGGCCGATATGTCGACGCCGCGCGAACGGAACTCGGCGGTCGCAATCGCCGTGCGAAGAAACTCGTATCCCTGTTCGGGACCGTATCCTCGAAACGTCTCGTCCGAAGCCATTTCGTCGACGGCCGAGTGAAAGGCCGCGACGCACGCCGAAGGCAACGCCCGGGTAATGTCTCCGATTCCCATTTTGATGATCCGCGCGCCGGGATGCTCGGCCTGAAAAGCGGCGACCCTTGTGGCGATGTCCGAAAAGAGGTAGCTCGCGTGAAGTTTTTGATAGTTGGCGTTGATGCGTATCATCCGTATCCCTGGTCGATCGATAAAGGTTGTCGAATCGAGTATACGGGACGATTCGGCGCCGTGTATAGTGAACCCGGGAGAGCCGCCATGATTGCCGTTGTCGGAGCGATGGAAAGTGAAATCGACGGTGTTCGCAGACGGATGCGCGTCGAGTCGGAACATCGGTGGGGCTTGATCGTAGTTCGCGAGGGGCGGCTCGGCGAGAGGCGGCTCTGCTGCGCGCGGTCGGGCGTCGGGAAAGCGTGCGCCGCCGCGGTAACGACGCATGTGATCGACAGGTACCGACCCGAATCGGTGGTTTACGTCGGTATCGCCGGGGCGCTCGATCCGGCGCTCGAAATCGGCGACCTCGTCGTCGCGACCGAATGTCTTCAGCACGATCTGGACGCGACCGTCTTCGGTTTTGCCCGGGGCGAGGTGCCTTACGACCGGATACGATGGATCGCTTCGGACCCGCGTCTTTTCAAAGTCGCGCGTGGTTACCGCCCTTCGACGGGTCGCTGCGTGACCGGTCGTGTTTTGACGGGAGATCGTTTTTTCTCGGCCGCCGACAGGCGCGAGCGCGACTATCTGACCGGAGAGCTCGGCGGCGTTGCGGTGGAAATGGAAGGCGCCGGCGCCGCGATCGCCGCATCCTTCGGCGCGGTGCCGTTCCTGCTCGCCCGCGTGATATCGGACAAGGCCGACGGGACCGCGCCGCGGGATTTCGCGACTTTTCTTCCGGTCGCCGCCGAACGAATCGCCGAATTCGTGAGCTATCTGGCCGCGCGCGTGTGATTCCGCAACCGCTTCTCCTCGACAATCGCCGGCGAAGTGCGGCCGGTGCGGTGAAACGGCGACGCCCGACCTCGCCGGGGAGCGGCTTATATCACCGGGGTGTGTCGCCACGTGCCGCTCGCGGCGCCCCACGATCCGTCCCGATTTGGTTCCGGAGGTCGCCTCAGGAATTCGAAATGTGACGCTGCGAGCATCGCTCGCCGGCCCGTTTTCCGACCGTTTAGGCGGAAGAATCGCCGAATCGTCACGAAAACGGCGTCTTTTCGGTTGCCGTAGGCGGCAATTCGGCATCCGGCAGGCAAGATTTCGAATTTGCTTCCGGTCGGGTCGTTCGTATTGACCTCGCGGCGCGGCGGCGTTATATAGTAGTGTCTTAACTCAACGAAAACGAAGGGGTGGGAATGTCGAAAGCGCATCGAGGCCACGGAATAGACGAACTGACGAAAAAAGGAAGAGGCACGTGCCCGGTCTGCAAACGTACGGGGGTCAAACTGCTCTACGAGGTGCAGGTCGGCGACAAGAAGCACGAGGTGTGCAAACAGTGCAAGGCGGCGATAGCTCACGGGAAAAAGCAGGAAGAGATCGCGGTAATCTCCTCGTGAGCGCGCCGATCGCCCGGTAGGACGCCTCTTCGATATACGCCGTGGCGTCGAGTCGCCGGCTCAGCGCAGTTTGGTGATCTCTATGTTGTCGAAGCTGAGCGCCAGGCTGTTCGTTCTGAGCGAGACGTAGTTGCCCGACCCGAGCGGTTCCCCGAGGTCGAACCTGTATCCGTAACCGCGCAGCGTCGGGTCCTCGACCCATACCGACCCCGTTTGTGCGTCGACCTTTATGCGGGCCCTGACGATCGTTTTCGCGTTGTCGGTCGACAGATAGCGCGCGAAGGCGTTCAGATCGTACTCGGCGACAAGCTCCATCCCGGTGGGCGAGTAGCTCCGGTAGATCTGGGCCATAAAGCCTTTCGATCCGTAGGACGCGTTCGGATCGTAGTTCAGCCAGAGAAGATACGAGTTTCCGTTACCCCAGCTTCTACCGTCGTATGCCTCGTCGACGAAGACGTGGATTCCGAAGCCGCCCATCATGTCTTCGATTCCGCCGCCTTCATAGCGCACGTCGAATGCGTATTGCATCTCGCCGGATTGCGGGACCGGGACGTTTATCTTGGCGAGGCGCTCCGTCACGTCGCTCTGGTGAAGTCGTCCGCCGCGTATCTGCCATACTCCGGCGGCTTTGGGAAGTTCCGCCGAGGTTGAGAAGGAATGGCGATAGACGGCGGTTTGGGCGGAAGTTCCCGTCGCGACCGCGAGCAGCAGCACGACGATACATGGCGTGGCGACTCTTTTCATGATCATGTCCAACTCCTTCGTTCCGTCTGAATGTCTTATTGTAAGCGCGCCTATCCACCGACGCAAGATCGTTCGCCGGCGACATGCGCGGTCGGGCCGGATCACTGGTTTTGGTAGGAAACCGTTTCATCGGATCGGAACTCGAGCTCAATTCCGGCTTCTTCGAACATTCGCTCCGACTCCGCTCCGGCGTGGTACTTTTTTTCGCATACGACGCGTACGATGCCGCAGTTGATAATGAGCATGGCGCAGGTCCGGCACGGCGTCATCCTGCAGTAGAGCGTGGCTCCGTCGATCGCGATCCCACGCTTGGCGGCCTGGCAGATCGCGTTCTGTTCGGCGTGCACCGTTCGTACGCAATGCCGGGTGATCGCGCCGTCCTCGTGGATGATTCTCTTCATCTGGTGGCCGACGTCGTCGCAATGGGGAAGTCCCTGCGGAGACCCGACGTACCCGGTTACGAGCAGCTGCTTGTCCTTCGCGATAACGCACCCGCTTCTGCCGCGGTCGCAGGTGGCTCGCTTGGAAATGGCGTCGGCGACTTCCATGAAATACTCGTCCCACGTGGGACGAGCGTAGCTTCGTTTCGACATGATCGGTCGATGATACACCACATCGCCGGGGGCTTCACCGCGGCGGACTCGGTGTGTGCGCCGGGGTGGAAACGCGATTCCCGAATCGATACTCTGTAGCGATGAAACCGTTCTCTTTCTCTCGCACGCCGGAGTTGCTGGCCGGGCCCGGGAGCTTTGACGAATTGTTCACGCGGATGGAATCGGAGAGTCCGACCGACATTGCACTCTTGAGCGGCGCCGGCTGGTTCCCGGGTTCGAAGTTCCACATCGCCGTCGAGGAGTATGCATCCGGCGGCGGGCGGGTGCGTCATTTTACGGTGAAAGGCGAGCCGTCGCCCTCGCTGATCGATTCGATCTCGGCGGAGCTAAAACCCGACCCGCCGAGTCTGGTTCTCGCCGTCGGGGGCGGGAGCGTGCTCGACACCGGTAAAGCGGTCGCGGCGATGTTGCGCGCCGACGACGGCGGGTCGATCGAGGAGTTCCTTGAAGGGGTCGGAACGCGCCCGCCCCCACCTGCGCGCGCTCCGTTGTTCGCCGTCCCCACCACCGCCGGGACGGGGTCCGAAGCGACGAAGAACGCCGTCGTCACCAGGGTCGGGTCTTACAAGAAATCGTTGCGTCACGACGCCTATGTACCGGATGTCGCGGTCCTCGACCCCGTGCTTCAACTCAGCTGCCCGCCCGCGGTGACCGCCGCCTCGGGACTCGACGCGATTACGCAGCTTGTCGAAGCTTTCGTCTCAACCGGCGCGACGCCGCTTTCCGATGCGCTGTGCCGCGAGGGACTTGCGGCGGCGGGATCGTCGTTCGCGCGAGTCGTGGACCGGCCCGACGATGTCGAAGCGAGATTCGGTATGGCGTACGCGGCGTACCTTTCGGGGATAGCTCTGGCGAACGCGGGTCTTGGGATCGTACACGGGCTCGCTTCGCCGCTCGGCTCGCTCGTCGCGGCGCCACACGGGGCGCTGTGCGCAGCGCTTGTCGGCCCGGCGGTTCGCCTCGTCGCGGAGAAGCTCGCCGCCACAGACGGCCGCGAGGCGCGCGCCTCGCTTGCACGGTACGCGGAGGCGGCGCGAATACTCCTGCGCGCCACGGACCCGGCCGTCGCCGAGGCGTGTGATGCGGACGCTTCGGCCCGTCTTGCCGACGCGCTGTCGGAATGGAGAGTCGCGACGCGTCTTCGATCGCTCGACTCGTTGGGTTACCGGAGCGCGATGCTCGACACGGTCGCTCGAAGCGCGTCGCCGAAGAACACGCCTTGTCGGCTTGATTCGAGCGATGTTGCGGCGATACTCGAAGCGGCCCGGCGGGAGGAAGGATGACCCGAGAAGAAGCACTGTCGTACGCGACCGACACGGAGGCTTTCGTCTCCGGAGCGCTTGAAACGAACGCACCCGCGCTGTTTCGCAGCCTGTTCCCCGGGCGCCGGGCGCTGATCGTTGCCGACGAAAACACCTGGCGCGCCGCCGGCGCCCGTCTTGCCGACATTCTGCGCTCGGCCGGTGTCGAGGTCGACGAACCGTACGTTTTCTCCGGCGCCGGAGTGCTCGAGCCCGACTATGCGTATGTAGCGGACCTACGCGCGAGAATCGACGCCGATCTCTGCGGACTCGTCGCGGTCGGTTCCGGGACGCTCAACGATATCGTCAAGGTCGCCGCGTACGAGGAGAAGATCCGGTACATGATCGTGGCGACTGCGGCGTCGGTAGACGGCTACACGTCGCCGGGCGCATCGATGGTCGTCGACGGGTTCAAAGAAAGCCTCTACTGCAGAGCTCCGGCGACGGTCCTTGCCGACGGCCGCGTGCTCGCATCGGCGCCTCCGCAGATGCTTCGCTCCGGGTATGCCGATCTATCGAGCAAAATCACCGCCGGCGCCGATTGGATCATCGCCGAGGAAGTGGGGGTCGACCCGATCGATCCGGTTTGTTGGCGGATGATTCAACTCGACCTTCTCGATTGGCTTTCCGGACCGAAACACGTGGCGCGAGGAGAGGTCGATTCGCTCGATCGGGTTATGTACGGGCTTACGTTGACCGGAATAGGAATGCAGTACCTGCGGCGATCGAGGCCCGCTTCGGGCGCCGAGCACTTGATGAGTCACGTCTGGGAGATGAACCATCATCGGCACGAGGGAAGACCGGTCTCTCATGGATTCAAGGTGGCGGTCGCCACGCTGGCGTGCACGGCGTTGATGGAGATCGTGCTTCGGCGTCCGCCTTCGAAACGCGAGCGGGAAGAACGGCTCGCGGACTGGCCTCGGTGGGAAGAGCGCGAAAGAGAAATACGCGGTCTTTTCGGCGCCGCCGGCGGGGTTGAAAGGATAATCTCCGAATGCCGGAAAAAGTACGTTACGGTCGACGCGCTTGAGCGAAGACTTGCCGAGCTCGAGTGGGATCGTCTTCGCGGACGTGTGGAAGAAAGGCTGCTTCCTTTCGCCGAGCTCCGCAGACGTTTCGCCGAAGCCGGCTGCCCTTCGAGGCCTGAGGAGATAGGAATCGACGCCGCGACTCTCGCGGCGACTTTCCCTGCGGCGGGGATGCTCCGAAGCAGGTATACGATTCTCGATCTCGCCTACGAATCCGGGCGGCTCGAATCGGCGGCGACCGAAATCGTGAGCTCGTCCGACTATTTCGGTTGACGCGCCGCTATGCTTCGACGACCCGCACCTCGGACAGAATCCGCTCGTAGAGATCGCGATCGATCCGACCGGGTTTGATGTCGAGGCAGTTCGCCGTGCCGAGCGCCGCTCCGATGCGAACCGCCTCGGCGATGTCGGCCGCATCGACCACCCCGGCGGCTTTGACGGTCGCGGCCACGCCGGCGGTAAACGCGTCTCCGCTTCCGATGCTGTTGACGATTTCCACCCGGGGCGCGGTCGCGCGAAGGGCCCGTCCGGCGCAAAACCCCTCCGCGCCCCGACCACCGCGCGTCACGATTACCCAGCGCACGCGGTAACGTTTGCGGAGAAACGCGGAGGCCCTGGCGCGGTTGTCCAGCGAGTCGGCGGGAAGCCCGGTCAACTCGGCAAGCTCCACTTCGTTTATCTTGACTACTTCCGGAGAAGCGGCGAGGGCCGCCTTCCCGTGAACGCGGTAGGAATCGAGAAGGACAGGAATCGAGAGGCCGTGAGCGGCCTCGATGAACTCGCGGTACCGGTCGGCGGGCTCCGCTCCGACGGCGGTCCCCGAAACGACCAGCAGAGACGCCTCGGCGAGCGAGGACTCGACGACCGAATGAAACATTGAGCTTTCCGTCTCGGTCACCGCAGGGGGCGGTTCGATGATTTCGGTGGTCGTGCGGTCGTTCTCGATGATCGTCGTGCAGAACCGGGTTTCCGCCTCGATGCGTACGAAAACCGCTTCGATCCCGTCCGCTTCGCACGCGTCGCGAAAACGGCTTCCCGTCGCTCCTCCCGCGTACGCGATGAGCTTCGATTCAACACCGAGGAACCCGAGCACCCGGCAGACGTTCGCTCCCTTGCCCGCGGCCGAGGCGTAAGACCGCCTCATTCGATTGACCGCTCCCCGACGGACCGTATCGGCGAGATAGGTCTTCTGCCAGGCGCTGTTCTCGCCGACTACCAGTATCATCCTATCGCCCGATTCCGTTCAAGAATGCTCGAGCCTGAGAGTAGCCGTCGGAAGGTTGCACACCTCATCGGGACCGTAGTACTGGATGGCGCCCGGATAGTGATAGCGGGTGTTTATCGCCCACTCCTGTCGATGTCGGGCGAACATTCGAAACGGAGCGCCTTCGAGGTCGACAAGCGCTTTGCGGATGACCGGCTTGAGCGCTCCGTGTCGTTGCTCCATGTTCATCATCATCGTCAGCGGACAGCCGCCGGCTTCCCATTCGGAAGCCGGCCGCGAGAGCCGTCGAATCGATGAGATGTATCCGGTAAGGCCGAAGGCGGAGAGAAGAAACGCGTTGTAGCCGAGCGAATAGCAGTAGTCCGCATCGAAGTTCGACGGAAACGCGCAACGTCCCTCGTAACCGAGGAAGTGGCTCTGCGAGCTGAATCTCCCCGAGTATTTCCCTTCGCTCTTCAGCTCGGCAAGCCGATCTTCACACATTTCTATCAGAAGTTTCTCGGTTTCGATTCGGGATACCTGGACGTTTCCGTGCGGGTCGCGATCCATCAACAACTGCCGCTGAATGTTGTTGGGCAAGGACGAAAAAACGTAGGAAGAATCACGGCTCAGGTTCTTGTTGATCCATTCGCTCTGGTCCTCGAAGGTGTGTAGCGAGGCGTAGTAGGCGGTATGCTCGGCGAGCAGACGGTTGAGCTCGGAGATCAGAGTCTTCATTTCGGGAATAAACTCGATCAGTCCCTCGGGAACGAGAACCACGCCGAAGTTGTCGCCGTTTTCGGCGCGCTGCACGATCACCGATACGATCTCATCGACCACTTCTCCGAGAGTTTTCCGGTGGGCTTCGACCTCCTCGGAGACGACGGCGATGTTGGGGTGGGTTTGTAGTGCGCACTCGAGACAGATGTGCGAGGCCGATCGTCCCATCAGCTTGATGAAGTGCCAATACTTCTTCGCCGAGTTCGCATCGCGTTCGATGTTTCCGATCAGCTCGGCGTATGTTTTGGTCGCCGTGTCGAACCCGAAAGAGACTTCGATCTGATCGTTCTTGAGGTCCCCGTCGATCGTTTTCGGTACTCCGACGACGGATATCTCGGCGCCGCGCGAGATGAAATACTCGGCGAGCAGCGCTGCGTTCGTGTTCGAGTCGTCTCCTCCGATCACAACGAGCGCATCGAGCGCGCGGGATCGACACACGTCGAGCGCTTTTGTGAACTGATCGTCGCTCTCGATTTTCGTTCGCCCCGAGCCGATAATGTCGAATCCGCCGGTGTTTCGAAACTCATCGACGTAGACGCCGGTGATCTCGATCGCGTCGTCGTCGAGAATCCCCTGAGGTCCGCCGAGAAAACCGAACAGGCGAGAGTCGGCGTTCGCCTTCTTGAGCGCGTCGAACAGACCTGCGATGACGTTGTGCCCCCCGGGCGCCTGTCCGCCCGAAAGTACGACGCCCACCTGCCTGGGTCGTTCCGTGATCGTGTTCCCGCCGGGCACGAAACGGACCACCGGTTTGCCGTAGGTGTGTTCGAAGCGCTTGCGCAATGCGGTTTGATCGTCGACCGCTTCGGTCTCGTTCCCCGCCTCGACGCCGATCGACGATATCGGCGCCGTGAGGATCGCCGGCAGTCCCGGTCTGTACGCGTATCGTGCCTTCTGCAATACTGAGATATCCATGTCCAGTGCCCCCCGAGTGGATTGTCGTCGCGTGATCGTCGATCTGTTGACGTTTATAGGGCGTAGCCGGCCGAGGCGTCAACCGGCCTCCTCTCCGTGCGTGCGGCGCCGCGCATGAGACTTCGATCGCTCCCCACACGGCGCCACCCGTGCGGCTATTTCGCCGGGCTCGGCGCCCGCACCG
>JAJRYZ010000127.1 GCA_024275515.1 Spirochaetota bacterium | reverse complement strand
CGTCCGGTGACGTCGACGGTTCGATACCGAGCGCCGTCGCGGCCGCGCAGAAGGAGATCGTACTCCTTCTACACGCCGCGTTTTCCGATGACGTCTCCGGCGGAGTAGCCGAGGTTATACAAGATCTGAAGCTCTTCGGTAGTGATGTCGTTGACATATCCCAGTACATGAGAAATCGAACCGGTCTCGAGATAGCTGCGAATCGGCTTGTTGTGCCAGGTTACCCCGGGGAATTTGTCAATGTGTTCGGCGATACGGAAAATCGTTTCCGATGAGATTTTACTTGCTATTTCGACCGGGACGTAGAGACGCGCCCGCTCGGGCGGAAGTCGTTCGACGATGCTCTCGACCGAAATCCCGAGAAAATCGGCGAGTCGGCGGACGACCTCGTCGGCGCGGTCGGTCGGCAATTCGGCGGGGATGATGTCCACCGCGAAGGAGTCGATATTCATTACGATCGGGACGTCGGCGTTACGATCGTAGATCTCCCCCCGCTGAGCGCGAATAGGGACGACGCGTTGCGCCACCTGGGTGGCACGATTCTGGAACTCGTACCCGCGGACGATTTGCAGAGAGAAAAGATGAGCGACATAGAGCAGCATGAGCGCCGCGGTAATCGCGATCAAAAGATACGATCGCGATCTGCTGACCGGTGATCGTCTTCGGCCGGGCGCCGAACCATTACTCATAATCGAACCTTTCTCGTCCCGTGCGGATCAGATGGAGTGATTTAAGGAGGGCAAAGAAAAAGGGAGCGACAAGCGCGTTAAGTCCGATCTCGATGCCGAAACGCCCGGAGAAGACCGTCGGAGCAACGTCGGGAGCGAAAACGGAAGCCAGACCGTAGCCCATGACCGCCTTAAGCAGCGTAGCCGCGGCAATGATGAGGACCGGCACGAGAATCGGATCGATGAAGATCTTGCCTCGAAAGACGCCCGAGACGTATCCGATAACAGTGCGAATAAAAGCGTGGAAGCCCAGCGGCGCCAGGCTGAGAGCGTCGAGGACGACGCCGGTGGCAAACCCCGACAACTCGCCGCGATAACTCCCGTGGTGATTCGCCGAAAAGCAGAGAAGAATCAGAGCCAGATCGGGAGTCGCCCCCCGCACGAGGCCCGAAGGGAACGCGACCGTTTGGAGAACGACCAATCCGCACATGAGCGCGGTGTGGAGCAGGATCGACGTCATTCCGACGCTCCGGAGGACACGAAAAGCACGAAGACGTATTCGAGACGTGAGAAATCGATGATCGGCTCGACATCGAGGGTAAGCGAAGCTTCCCAACTTTTTGCGGAAACGCCGCGCACGCGCCCTATGTAGACGTCCTTCGGGTAGATCGTCGACAGTCCCGATGTTACGACGAGGTCGCCGACGGCCACGAAGTCCGCGGCGCTTTTGGGCACGTACGCCATCGCCAAAAGCGAAAAACGGTTTCCGGTTCCTTGAATCAGTCCCGAGTACCGGGAACTCTGCAGCCGGGAGGGAACGAAGGACCGCGCGTCGAAAAGCGGCAGCACCTGAGCGGTAACGGGGCCGACGGAGACGATCTTCCCCACGAGCCCCTGAAATCCGTCCTGGTACGCCACCACCGGCATGTCGGCGCGAACACCGTGCACGCGGCCTTTGTTGATGACGAGGGCGTTGAAAAACGAGCTCGGGTCGTTGCCGATGACTTCGGCGAGGAGGTGTTCGCGTTCGGTCGCCTCCGAGAGTCCGAGAAGTTTGCGAAGACGCGTGTTATCCTGTCGTAGGCGCACGAGTTCGCGTTCGTCTCGACGATACCGAATCAACTGCTCTTGTAGCTCGGTGTACCGTGAGCGTAGCTGACGAAGTTCTCCGACCGAGGTAAAGAATCTGCGAACGAAACCACCGATTCCCGCCGCGCCCTTCTGCACCAACGAAACGGCGGCGTTTCCGACGCGTTTTGGGGCGACGATATCGGCTTCCGTGGTAAGGCTCATCGTCGTGATGCTCACGGCGAGAAGAAGCAAAAACGTCGCGGCGGTGCGATGTCGTGAAAGATAACCGCGGACGTTGCGCATGGCTACGTGTTTAGATTGTTGTAGATGGTCTTCTTATTCTTGGCCATGTCGCGCGTCAATTCAAAGTAGGCGCCGGCGCCGTTTGCTACGCAGAGCATCGGATTCTCGGCCAGGATAACCGGGACACCGGTCTCCTTCGAAATCAACCGCGGCAGTCCTTTGAGCAGCGAGCCTCCCCCGGTCATGACGATTCCCCGCTCCACAATATCGGCGGCCAACTCGGGAGGCGTCTGCCCGAGCGTACGCTTTATCTCCTCGGTAATCGCGTCGATCGGCTCCTGAAGCGCTTCCCGTACTTCCACGGAATCGATTTCGAGTCTCCGAGGCAAACCCGTAATCGCGTCGGTACCTTTGATTTCCATTTTTTCGATCTTTTTCTCCGGGCTGGCGTTTCCGATGGTCATCTTGAGGTTTTCCGCGGTCTGTTCGCCGATGATCAGGTTGTGAACGCTGCGAACGTGCTTAATGATCGCCTCGTCGAACTCGTCTCCCCCCAGACGTATCGCGTTCGTGGCCACCATCCCACCGAGAGAGATGACCGATATTTCGGTCGTTCCACCGCCGATGTCGCATACCATATGTCCCGACGGTTCAAAAATCGGAATATTCGCGCCGATGGCCGCCGCGAGCGATTCTTCAATCACCTTGACCTCTCTCGCGCCCGCTTTGTAGGCGCTTTCTTCAACCGCCCGTCGTTCGACTTCGGTGATGCAGGTCGGGACGCCTATTACCATTCTCGGTTTGACCAGCCAGCGCCGGGGGATGACCTTCGAAATAAAAAAGCGGATCATTTTTTCGGTGGTTTCGAGGTCCGCGATGACGCCGTCTCTGAGCGGCTGGATCGCGATAATGTCGCCGGGCGTCTTGTTGAGCATTCGCTTGGCTTCGGTTCCGACCGCGACCACCTTCTTCGTGCCGCGCTCAACGGCGACGACCGAGGGCTCGGAAATAACGATGCCCTTTCCGCGGACGTGGATAAGCGTGTTGCATGTCCCTAAATCGATACCGAGATCCGTAGAAAAGGCATCAAAAAAACGCGCCATTGGGCCATCCTCCGGCTGATGTGACTGAAGAGTGTGCCATTATATCAACGGCATCCGTCTATTTATAGTACCGGAGACGCGCTCCGTAGTGATTCGGGTCGACGATCAGCGCTTCTCGCCATTCCGCTCTCGCCTCGATCGGCTTTCCGTATTTCAGCATGATTTCGCCCAGGTAGTAGTGCGCGTCGGCCGATCGGGGATTCGCCTCGACGATGCTGCGGTACTGATCCTCGGCCTTGGTTAGTTGATCGAGCTCAAGATAGATCTTGCCGAGAAGGAACCTGCTGCGCTCCTCGATCATCGGATCGTCGGTCTTATTGATCGTTCTAAGCAGGTACGATTCCGCCTCCTCCGTCCGTCCGGCGTTCACGTAGGCCTGCGAGAGGGCCAGGTATCGAAGGTCGGTGCCTTCCTGTTCGACGGCGAGCTTGAAGTACTCCGCGCTTCGGTCGTAGTTGCCCATGTTCGAATAGATAAGACCGAGGTACTCGTAGGTGTCGTCTGCCACGTAACCCGCCTCGACCGACCGCTCGAGATAGAGCGCGGCAAGGTCGGAGTAGTAGCGACCTTTGAAGTAGTACGCCTTTCCAAGAACATATGCAAGTGCGGGCTCCTGCGCGTCGTCGACCACGAGAAGGGCTTTTCGGAGTGCGCCGATCGAATCGTTGATGTACGGCAGTTTCTCTTCGAGCGTGTACGCTTCGGTGCTCAAATAGAAGCTCGAGAAGCCGTAGAAGAGCAACGCCGCGGCGTCGAGCGGCGACTCATCGAGGACCGCCGTTGAACGGTCTCTCACCTCTGCGTACCGCTGTCCCTTCCACAGCTCCTCCAGCGAAGGCTCGGCCGGATCCGCGTCGGACGCGAACCAACCGGCCACCGTCTCCCGGCGCAGCACCGCTACCGACGCGAGCACCAAGACGGCGACGAGCGCGAAGACGAGCACCAGACGACCCCGTTTTCGCCGGCGCCGTCCGTATGAATGTACGGTTCTTGATTCGGGAAGCACCATGGGAGTTACCGCCACGACGTTGAAATAGGAGGGCGGATCTGTAAGCCGGATTCTGTCCCCATTCGGGGGGTAGCCATCTATCTTTCCGAAGACGTTTCCGTCTCGGTACAGCGACCCACCTGCGATTGTCGGCGAACAACCGATCGCGTTTTGGTCTTGCTCCTGACGAGGTTTACCGTGCCCCGGGCGTTACCGACCGGGCGGTGAGCTCTTACCTCACCGTTTCACCCTTACCGGACCCCCTGCCGCGGAACGGCGGAAGGTCGGGCGGTTTGTTTTCTGTGGCACTGTCTGTGACGCCGAAGCGCCCCCGGCGGTTAACCGGCGTCATGTTCTGCGGAGCCCGGACTTTCCTCCCCGCTCGGCGCGAGGCGGCTACCCGGTCCGCCCTCCACTGTGATTATCGGTCTATTCCTGTTCCGACTCAACATCGGCCAAGTCCGCAAGGCTTCCCGCGTCGTCTTCATGGAAGAAAACGGGCCCCTCCTCGCTCTCCTCGTAGAAGAGAATGCGACTGCAGTACGGACAGAATCGAATCTCCTCTCCGCCGCGTATTTCGTTTTCGAACTGCGCGGGCAACCTCATGTGGCACCCGGTGCAAACCGAATTGCGGACGGGGACAATGCCGACGCCGGCCTTGCTCTTGATGATCCGCTCGAACTTGAAAAGGATACCGACGTCAAGATCCGGCGTAATCTCGCCCTCCTCCGCCTTGAGCGCCTTGAGCGTCTCCTGCTTTTCTTCGCTCTCTTCCTTGATTCGCTTCTGCTCCTCTTCGAGCTCCTTCTCTTGCTGCGCGATCATCGCCTCCTCGCGCTGGAGTTCGTGCGCGAGCTCTTCGTGTTCTTTTTCTTCACGAAGAATGTCCTTGCGGAACTGCTGCTCCTTCTCGGTCGCGTCGCGGATCTCCTTGTCGAGAGCTTCATACTCGCGTTGGGTCTTGATGTCGTCCATCTGCTTTTCATAGGCTTCGCGCTCTCGCTCGGCGTCCGCAAGTCGATTTCTGAGTCGTCTGATATTTGCGGCGGTTTCCTCGACCTGTTCGTTCTTCTCGATGTACTGCTTCCGCATCCGGTTGAGCAACTCCGTCTTGGTGGTGAGTGTGCGGGGAATCTCGACGATCTCCCGCTCGATGTCGTACCGTTGCGAGAGAATGCCCTGAAGCGTCCTGAGCTTGTCGAAAACTTCCTGCATCATGATTGTCTACCCCTCTCTAGTGATCGATATAGTCTTTCAGTCGCCGGCTTCGTTTCGGATGCCGCAGTCGGCGAAGCGCTTTCGCCTCGATCTGTCGAATTCGCTCGCGCGTCACGTTGAAATAGAGACCGACTTCTTCGAGTGTAAGCGAATAGCCGTCGTCGAGGCCGAAGCGCATCTTGAGCACTTCCTGTTCGCGGGGCGGAAGCGTCGACAGCACACCATGCAGCTGCTCCTGCAACAACGTGAACGCGGTCTGGCTGGCGGGATTCTCGACGTCCTTGTCTTCGATAAAGTCGCCCAAAAGCGAATCTTCTTCCTCGCCTATCGGAGTTTCAAGCGAAATGGGCTCTCGAGCGACGTTTTTGACCGACTTGACACGAAGGACCGACCAACCGAGACGCTCCGCGATTTCCTCGTCGGTCGGTTCACGACCGAGGACTTGCATCAACTGTCTCGATTCGCGAACAACCTTGTTGATCTGCTCGATCATGTGCACGGGAACGCGTATCGTACGGGCCTGATCGGATATCGACCTCGTAATGGCCTGTCTTATCCACCACGTCGCGTAGGTGGAGAACTTGTAGCCCTTTCGGTACTCGAACTTTTCCACCGCCTTGATCAACCCGATGTTGCCTTCCTGTACAAGATCGAAAAAATGCAGACCGCGGTTGGTGTATTTTTTCGCGATGCTGACGACAAGACGAAGGTTGGCCTGGATCAGTTTATCCTTGGCCGTCTTCATCATCTCGCGGCCGTAAGCGATTTCTTCGGCTTTCTTTCGGATCGAATCGATCGATTCCTCGAAGTCGACCTCGAGCATGTTCAGTTTTCTGTCGGATATCTGATATTGGCGGATCTTTTCCTTGATCACGTCGGAGGGCAGCGCGAGCCGATCCTCGATTCTTTTGCGCTCGTCGGTCATGGCCAACCCGCGACCCATCGTGCGAAGTTCGCGATGGCTCGATACCTGGAGCCGACGCTCGATTCTCCGCTGCTCGTCGCTGTAGCGGGTAATCTTACGCGCGGCGTTGATGAATTTTTCCGACAGCGCCAGGATTTCTTCCTGCTGCAGCTCGATGTTCTGAAGAATCGGAACGAGCGCCTTTCTCCGCTTCCGCAATTCTTCGTCGGTCAAGACGTCGCCGCCGGTCGCGACCACCTTGCTCTTCGCCTCGACGTACGATTTAAGAGGTTGAACGACTTCGCGTAGTCCTTCTCGATAGAACTGGTTGAGACGACGCCGTTCCGACATAAGTTCCGACGTTTCTTTTTTCGACAGGTCGAGATCTCTCGGGTCTACCCGGGAGAAGGTGTTCTGCATGATGAGGTACATCTCGGGAAGAAGCAGCCCGGAATAACGAAGAACCTGTTTGATGATGTTCTCGCCGTCCTCCATTTGCTTTGAGAGTTCGACTTCCTGCTCGGCGGTGAGCAGCTTCTCCTTTCCGATTTCACGCAGATAGAGACGGATGGGATCATCGATAAAGCTCTCTTTGTCGTGATAGACGAGCTTCTTTCGCGCCTGTTTTTTTTCGCCGCCGGCGCGGTGCGCGCGTTTGCGCGTTCTGCTCTTCTTGACGGCGGGCGCCTCTTCTTCCTGCGGAGCCGCGGATGCCTCCGAATCGGTTTCGTACTCAACGAGACTGATGTGATTCTTTTCGAGGATCGTAAGTACCTCCTCGATTTTCTCGGTCTCGGTAATCGATTCGGGAAGAAAATCATTTACCTCGTCGTAGGTGATGGTTTTCTTTCGCTTGGCGTGTTCGAGAAGCCTGCTGACCGTCGGATCCTGCAGTAATTCACTCATGAGCGCCTCTGTCTCTATGCCCAAAATGCGCCGGGGAGACGCGAACTGCGACCGGACTGCGGCCGGAAAACTCGCGACTCACGGACGGGGTGCTGCCGTTATTCACGCGAGCTCCGTTTGAGTTTTTGAAGCTCCGCGTCGATCCACATCTTTTCTTCGAGAAGCGACCGAATTTCGTTGCCGCCTGCCTGTGCGCGCTCGAGTTTCCGCATCTCTGCTATGACACGGTCACGTTTCTGCCCCAGCGTTCGCTCCTTTACGCGAGTAACCGAGTCGCGTATCACCTCAACGCCGCGTTCGGCAAACTCTTCTCGAGCGGCGCGCTCGAGTAGCAGCGCTTTCAGCGCTTCGTCCGAGATACGAGTCAAGAGCGCTTCCATCGAGGTTTCGCCCTCGCGGAAGCACTCTTCCAGAGCTACGTACAGTTCCAAAGCTTTCGTGTCCTGCAAATCTTTCGCAGCTACGTGCTTTCTGACGTAGCCATACTCACTCCTGTTAATCGCGACGGCGAGCATCAGGTATAAATCGTGCGAAACTGATACGGTCCCGGAGCGTTCCGCAGGCGCCTCGGATCCGGCGGGACGTCGCCCCGAATAGTCCGTCCGCACCGCGCGCGGATCCACCTGCAGCGCGTCGGCAATCTCATCGAGAAAGGCTTCTTTGCGTACTTCCGAACTTGCAATATCGACGAACGGTAGAAGATACCGTAGTGCGGATTCTTTTCCCCCTGCTCCACGAATGTCGTTTCTGCGTAGCGCCTGCTGCACCACAAAAGTAAAACCTTTCGTCACGTTTTTCAATACATTTTCCAGCGATTGGTAGTCGGATTTCCGCATATAATCGCCGGGATCGAATCCTTCCGGAAGCAACGCAACGTCGACCTCGACTCCTATTCGTTCGCAGGTCGCGACGCCTTTTCCGGCTGCGGCTACGCCGGCGTCGTCACCGTCGAAAACAAGCACGCAACGCTCGGCGTAACGTCGAAGCAGCCGCAGCTGATCTTCGGTGAACGCGGTCCCCAGGGGCGCCACCGCGTTGAGTATCCCGGCTTGATGAAATGCGATTACATCAAGATACCCCTCGACGAGGAAAAAAGCGCGCCGCTTGCGTATGGCGGCAAACCCTTCGTGCAGTCCGAAGAGCGTCGACCGCTTCGAAAAGATCTCCGAGTCCGGCGAATTGAGATACTTCGGCTCATTCGCTCCGATCGAACGTCCTCCGAAAGCGACCGTCTCGCCCCGACGATCCCGGATGGGAAACATGATCCGGTCGACGAAGAAGCTCAATCCGCGGTAGCGGCGCGAAAAAAGTCCCGACCTGTCGAGAAACTCTTGAGAGTAGTTGTGCTTGCCGAGGAAGTCGTAGAGCCACCGTTTATCGGCGGGGGCGTAGCCTAAGGAAAAACGAGCAATCATCTCCTGAGAAACTCCGCGTTCGTCCAGGTACGAGCGCGCCGCACGGGCCCGATCGGAGTGCATCAGAATGTAGTGGAAACTCCCCGCGACACGGGAGTAGAGCTCCGTTAGCGTCGAACGTCGATTGGACGCGGGCGATTCCTCTTCGGGAATCTCCACGCCGGCTTTTTCGCCAAGATGACGAACCGCCTCCGGGAACGAAAGATTTTCCATTTCCTGGACGAAAGAGAAGAGGTTCCCACCCTTTCCGCAACCGAAACAGTAAAAGACGTTTTGGTCGACCGATACGCTGAAGGAGGGTGTCTTCTCCTGGTGAAACGGACAGAGCCCCCAAAAGCGGCCTCCTTTGCGTTCGAGACTGATATAGTCGGAAACGAGTTCGACGAGCGACACGCGCGAGGCGATTTCATCGATCACCCGTTGAGGTATCCGCATCAACTTTTTTTCAGATAGAGGTTCTTTGCGACCAGATGCTCACCGAAGCTTCGGGTGAACTCATGGCGCCCCGCGTCGGGGTCTTTGAGCACGAAAAAAAGATAGTCGGTCTCGGCGGGATGCAGCGCGGCGTCGAGCGCCGTAACGCCGGGATTCGAAATAGGACCCGGCGGCAGCCCGGCGTTTAGATAGGTGTTGTACGCGGACGGCAGCTCAAGATCGGCGTAGGTGAGCGATGTGGGATAGGGCAGCCCGAGCTTTTCGGTAATAACGTAGGCGACCGTGGCGCAACTCTGAAGCCGCATGTTCGCCTCCAGACGATTGTAGAAAACCGACGCCATCAGCGGCGCCTCGTCGCTTGCACGATATTCGCGCTCGATAATCGAGGCGAGGACCACCTTCCGGTACAAATCGGCCGGGTCCATGCCGGCGTAGTCGGGGTAGAGCGATGCGAGGGTGTCGAAGAATGTGTCGACCATGGCCCCGACGACGCGCTCTGCGGGAAAGCTCCGTGGAAAAAGATACGTGTCCGGAAAAAGGAATCCCTCGGCCGACCGACCCGGAATGTTGAGCCTGTCGAGCAGCTCGCGATTCGTCGCGGCGGAGATGAACTCGTCCGCGGCAACGATCTCTTTTTTCTGCAGCCGTTCGGCTATTCGGGAAAGCGACCATCCTTCGGGAATGGTGACGCGGACGAGCAACTCTCGCCCCGAGACCAGCAGGTCGTGAATACCCCACGTCGTCGTGTCGGGTTCCACAAGGTAGGAGCCTACCTGAAAGCTTCCCTGACTACCTCTGATATAGCTCAGCAGCTTGAGAAACAGAGGAGAGCGGATCAGTCCCTGCTCGGCAAGATGCGAAGAGATCGCGTTGACGTTCTCGCCTTTTTCCACGGTGAAAACCGCGCCGTCGGCGGGAATCGTCTCTGCGGGGTCATTCAGAGTCTGCGCAACCCATAACACCGCGAACCCGATGGCGACGAGGAGGAGCACCGCACCGAGCACAACACGGATCGGATTCCTTGCTTTCATCGATTACAGCCGTTTGCATCAATGTCGACCGACATAACGCCTCACCTGAAGAGGATGAACTCTATTCGCCGATTCTTCCATCGATTCTCGTCGTCGCCGTGCGGCACGACCGGCTTCGCTCCGCCGAGACCTTCGGTCGTTATTCGCGATTCGGCGATACCGCGCGCGACGAGCGCGGCCTTGACGGTATCGGCCCTGGCTTTCGACAGCGGGACCAGGTCTCTCTCCTGCTCGACCGCCGCCCGTTCCGGGTCGTCCCAGAACACGCTCCCCACATGCGCCTCGATTCGAATTCGATAACCGCCGTACCTCGTGAGAATTTCGGCGATTCGTCCGAGCACCCACTCGTTCTTTCCGGCCGTTTGCGGATTCTCCGACTCCAGCATGGGACTGCTCGGTTCGAAAATGATACTCGACACGCGGATCCTGAATCTCCCATCTTCACGCACCACGAGAATGTCGACCGGTATGACGCCGCGGGCACGGGTACGGTTGCCGAGCACGTCCGCGACGGTCATCGTAAAACGATACTCCTCCGCCGACAGCACACGTTCGCCGTCCCCGGAGATTCCGTCCCACCTGAGAGATCGAGGCGGAGAGCCCGTTCCGGCGAAGCGTCGAAAGCGATGTCCTTTCGGGTCGCGAATGTCGATCTCCCAGTCGGATAGTTCGCTCGCGTCGACCGCGCCGATAGTAAACACGAGATAATCGTCGACGCCGTCGCCGTCGGGCGAAAAAGGTGTGGGGGCGGTGATGATCGTTAGTTCGGGAGCTGAGACGTCGATGTAGAACAAATCGGAATCGACCGCCGGCGTATCGCCTTTCCGATACCGCACCGAGTATCGAGCATAGAACTCGCCTTCACGCACGACCCCATGCGAATCGCGACCGTCCCAAATGATCCTCTCAGGTATGCGCTTCCCGGAAAACGATCGTGTCGGTTCTCCCTCTTTGCTGAAGATCTCGACGAGCCACGACTCCACACCGTCGTGTATCGCGGTCGACATCGTGAGCGTCAGCGAATCATCGACGCCGTCGCCGTTGGGCGAAAACCGGGTCCGGTCGGTCGAGAGGTATATCGCCGTCAGCCGTGTATCGAGCCGTACGTTCCTCGTTCGGGCTCTGGCGGAGTTGCCCGCGGCGTCTGTCGTGGCGATCTCGAAATAGTAGATCCCGTCGGGCACGAGGTTACCTGCTTCGTCGGTGCCGTTCCAGACGTAGGAAGAGGTTCTGCCCTGCCAATAGATCGTGCGAACCTCACGGCCGTCGGCCGACTTGATCCATCCTTCCCACAGTTCCTCGGCACTCGATCGACTCGTGAGCGTAACGGTGTCGCGGTTTCCGTCGTTGTTCGGAGAGAAAAGAGTCGTGTCGGTCGCGACGCTTATCGTCGGCACCTCGGTGTCGATGACGAAGGGACGCGTGCGCGCCGACGGTCGGTTCCCGTTTGCGTAGAGTATCGTGATCGTCGCGTAATAGGTTCCGTCGGGGACGCGACCGCCGTCGTCGCCGACTCCCTGCCAGACGATGGTTTCGCGCGGACTCCTCCGCGCGGCGATCGTGCGCACTTTTTCTCCGTTTTCGTTGACGATACTCAGCGTGTACGATTCTATCCCGTCCGGGATCTCAAGCCGAACCGAGAACGACTGGGCGTCGAAAACGCCGTCCGCGTTGGGAGAGAAAGCGTCGAGCGCCCGGGTGATTATCACCGGAGTTTCCTCGTAGTTGACCTCGAACTCCACGACGTTCGACGTCCCGGAGTTCCCGGCCCGATCGACGCTCGTGAGTCGGTAGAAGTGAGTGCCGTTTCGCGCGAGCAAACCGTTTTGTGCGTGACCGTCCCAGATAAACTTCCGATCGGCGGTCCCCCGCCAGCTCGTCGAATAGATCAATGCTCCGGAGGCGTTGGTTATTTCCGCCGTCCACAACTCCTCTTCCGTCGTATCTTGAAAAAAAGTGATCAGATCCTTGTTCCCGTCGCCGTTCGGAGAAAAGAGCTGAAGATCGGAAGTGACGACCGCCAGCGGAGGGGTGACGTCGACCTCGAAAATGGGCGAAACCTCCGCCGGATGGTTTCCGTTGGCGAGAAGTACGGAAAGCGCCCCGTAATAGGCGCCCTCTTTCACATAGGCGCCCGTTTCGTCACGTCCGTCGAATCGGATCGAGTCGGGAATCTTGCCGCTACCGACGATCGCTCGAACTTCGCGAGCCGCCTGGTCGAGAACGGCCGCGGTCCAGCGAACGATTCCGGTTTGCACGGGGACGTCGATCGAAAAAGTTAGTTCGTCGAAAACCCCGTCGCCGTTGGGTGAGAAAACCGCCCGGTCGATTCCGATGGCGATCGGCGTCGATGTGGTGCTGAGAACGAAAGGTTCGGACAGCAACGCCGTTCGATTGCCCGCCCGATCGGTCGCCTGAAGTCGATACCGGTAAGTTCCGTCGGGAAGCACATTCCCCTCGGAGTCGGTGCCGTCCCACACCACGTCGTCGGGCGCGCTTTCGATCCAACGATACTCCCTGACCGATTCGTCGTCCTGAAGAATCTCGCCCAGCCAGAGGTCCTCCACCGATCCCGACAATCGGATCGTGATCGTGTCTTTGTTTCCGTCGTTGTTCGGAGAGAGAATGCGCGCGGGAAACTCGGGAAGCGTGATGGAAGCCGTCGGCGGCGTCCCGTCCAACGCGAAACCGAAAGGTCCCGCCTCCGCGATGTTCCCACGATCGTCGCCGCTTTCGACGAACAGCTCATAACGGCCGTCGGGCGCCACGGATCCGTCGGCGAGTCGCCCGTTCCAGAAAACCTCTTCGGGAACGTCGATCGATCGGTACACATGCGCGAGTCCGACACGTACCCGATCGACGTACGATCCTGCCGGATCGCCGAATCGTGGCAGGCGGTCCTCCACCCGCCAGATCTCTTCACCGTCACCGTTCACGATCCAAAAGGCGTACGAGGTGACGTAACGGGCGTCGGATATGCTGAGAGGATACCTGACGGCGAAGCCTTCCGCCCGCGGAGAAAGGTAGACGAAGCCGGGATAGTCGAGACGGATCGTCGGCGGCCGGTCGTCGGGAACGCCGGACCGCACAACCGCGCCGAGGCTGAAAGCGTATACGGCGTCGGCCGTCGGCGCGAACGCGACGGTGGGGGAAATCGTGTTGTGCGCGTACCCGGCGGCGACCAGCCCAAGAGGATCACGGACGCCGGAAAGCATAGCGTCGACGTCTACGGAGAGCGAGAAACCGGGGACGAAGCTGCGCCGGTTCGGGGGTAGCTTCGGGAGCAGCTCGCGAAGATTGTACGCAGTGCCGACGGTTACCGACATAAAGTCGGCGATTCGGAAGTTCGTCGCAACACCGACCTCGACGTTCTGAAAGCTTGGAAACGATGCGTCGGCGGAGAAGTCCCACGAAAACGACGGGACGGAGATGAGCGACGTGGTGAATCCCACGTCGAGAGTGAATGTCGGCGGATAGGAAGTCACACGAATCGTCGCGCCGTCCGCGTCCGAATAGTCGAAGGCCGAGCCGGCGCCCAGTCCTTTGCCTATCCCCGACAGCCGCGCTCCCCAGGTGAAGCCGTCGGGAGCATTTCCGGCCGGGACATGGACAAAGCCGATCCCCGCGGTCAATCCCCAATCGGTCGGCCGGGCGGCGTACGGCGAAGCGTCGTTCTGCGTGGCCACCGAACTCCGGATTTCGGCCCCGAGAAAAAGACCGGGAAGAACGGCCTTGGAGAACGAGGCCCCGAGTTCGATGCCGGTTCCGAGGGACGCGGTGAGGAGAGTCGAGCGAAACGCGTTGAGACCGACGCCGACCGCCCCGCGCCGGGTCGGAAGAAGCGCCGCCGAGTTGACCAGATGTCCGCGATACCCTCTCGCCCGCTCATCGGAGCCTGCCCCGACGAGCCCGGTGTAGCTGACTTCGATTTCGGGAAGCGAGAGCCATGCGCCGAGCGCGGGATTGCCGGCGAGGCTCATGGGGCCGTTGTAGCAGGCGACGTTCGGGTACGCGCCGAGAAGTCGGGGCCCACGATACAGATCCAGGTACTGCGCACCGGTGGGAGGATTGAGTTGCGAGAAGAGCGGAGCCGAGATGCAAAGCAAGGCGAAGAAAGCCGATAGACGTTTCACCGATAGTGCTCGTATGCGCAGGTTTGCGCGTCGTGAACCTCTCGAATCGTCGTAGGTCGAACTTGCATCAAAAACTACAGCCTTTTCGACAGCTCTTCAACAGCGGCGGCATCGAGAGCGGCGATGCTTTCAACCTCTTCGATCGACAGAGCCGCGAACAGACGTCGTTCGATCCTGTCGAGGAGCGCGAAGAGCTCTTCATCGAGAACCTCTTCGGAGATCTTCAACAGACGATAGAGGGGGATGATTTCCGATGCCCGCAGGTACTCGGTGCTCACAGCACGATCTCCAGTCCTTCCGTGGCGAGGTAGATTTTCAGTCCCTTCTGCTCGAGATGATTCAGATACCAGGTGGCCGATTTCAGGATATTGTACATTTTCTGATCGTCATACAGCGGTTCGTGGTGAAAAAGCACGAGATTGCTGATGCTCCATTCGGCCGCGAAATCGACGGCAAGGCTGTACGACGAATGTCCCCAATCGTACTTCTCTATCGCCTCGCCCAGCGTATATTGCGAGTCCATGATCAGAACGTCGGCGTCTCTGAAGTACTCGGCATTCTCCGCGGTTCGTTCGAAATCCGCTTCCGACAGTTCGGTGTCCGTTGAGAAGATCAGCTTTTTCGCTCCTTCGCGCACGGAGAAAGATCTGCATCCGCCCGGGTGTTTCATCTTTCGCCAACTCACGACGGCGTTGGAAACCGGATGCTCGGATGTCCGGAGAACGTGGAACTTCAACGTCGCGGCCATGATGTCGAGCGTTACCGGAAAATAGGGATACCGCATCTGTCCGCGGACGTACTCTTCGAACCGTTCTTCCTCGCTGTAGAAATGAACCGTCGCGTCGCGATCGAACAAAGGCGCGAAAAAAGGGAGCCCCTGCAGATGATCCCAGTGGAAATGGCTGAAAAAAAGGTGATACCGGCGCTTGATCTCCCTGCGACTTTTCAACTGCGCGCCGAGTCCACGGATGCCCGAACCTGCGTCAAAGACGATCAACGTATCGTCGGAGAGTCGCACTTCGATACAGGTCGTGTTGCCGCCGACGGTTCCGAACAGATAATCCGGGAGCCTCGCGAGAAAACGTTCTCGCGTTTCCTCCGACTCGAGATCGCCGCGTTCGATCCGCTGAACCACCGCGGCGATTTTGTTTCTTATCTGTTCGGTGGTAAGCGGCGTCGGGATCGACCCGCGAACGCCCCAAAACTTGACTTTCATCAATACGTTCCGCCGTGCTCACACGGGCGGTTCCTTCAACCGCGCGTCGAGCCACGCTTCGATTTCCTTTCGGGTGTGAAGCTTTCCGGACCCGATACCGGGACACTGCCTTTTCTCCGCTTCCCATGCGGTCGGGCTTTCGAGGTTCTTCGCCCAAAACGGGTAGGCTTCACACTGCAACGGCCGGTGTTCGTACACGAGGCAGCCCTCCGATTCCCAGAAAATGCAGTCGTAGTTCTCCTTTTCCTTCAGACTCAGCTGAGAGAATCCACCGAGTTGAACACGTCTACAGTATCGGCGGATAAACTCATTATCGTCCAGCTCAAGAGCCGACGCGAGTCGTTTGATGTCGCCCAAGGAGAGAAAAACGAAACCGGGTTCGTGACGGCAGCATTTCGAGCACCGGATACAATGGAAACGAAGCCCGTCGCGAAAAAACGCTGATTCCATCAGATGCCGTCCCGGCACGCCGGACGGACCGACTCGATCCGCACGGGCCGTCTATGAATTACAGGTGAGTGGGGAGAGAAGGATTCGAACCTTCGAAGGCGTCGCCAACAGATTTACAGTCTGCCCCCTTTGGCCACTCGGGAATCTCCCCAAAACGCGGAGAGACGATACCACGCCGGTATTAAAAACGTCAACACCGGTCGCGATACACCGGCGGCGCGGCGGGTTGCAGACAAGAGCCGGACTGATAAACTGGCCGGAATGACGTTCCCCAGGCCCGACCGCTCGTCGATGGTGGTCATCCTCGCCGGTGTCGCCGTCGCCTCGTCTCTCTTCGGCGACATGGCGGTCTATACGGTGCTTCCTATTACCTACCGTCGTCTCGGACTATCGGCGATGCAGGTGGGGGTGCTTCTTTCGGCGAATAGGTGGGTGCGCCTTCTGACCAACGAATTGGCCCGGCGGTTCGGAAGACGATGGTCGGACAGGGGTCGAGTCGTTACCGCGCTTGTTTTGGGCGCCTGTGTCGCCGCGCTCTACGGTACCCCGCCGCCGTTTCTCCTTTTTCTTCTCCTTCGAATGCTTTGGGGGCTTTGCTGGTCGATCCTGCGTCAGGCCGGCGTCATGACGTCGGCCGCCTCCGCCTCCGCCGACCGCCGTGGACGTGTGATGGGACTCTACAACGGCATCGTCAAGGTCGGGTATGTAAGCGGAACGCTTCTGGCGGGGTTCCTTTTGGACGCCGTCGGCTTTCGACTCATGTTCTTTACGCTCGCGGCGCTGACCTTGAGTGGAATCCTACCCGCGCGCTCGGCGTTTGCATCGAGCCGCGCTCCCGAGGTCGATCCGCCCCGGGCGGTCGACGGCCGTTTTTCCGGCCGACGCCTGGCAATCAAGGGGTTCGTGTTCGGAACGGTCGGCTCGGGCATCATCATGTCGACGCTGGGCCACGTGCTTTACGCCGCTTCAGGTGAATCCGTCCGGGTCGGTTCTCTGATCCTGGGTGTCGCGACCGTAAACGGGATCGTGCTCGCCTTTCGACACCTCCTCGGGATAGTCGGCTCTCCGGCCGTCGGTCGCCTTCTCGACCGCGTCGGTGTCGCGCGCGCCGAGCTCGTCGCTTTCGCCGGATCGGCCGCGGCGTTGCTTTTCGCGTTTGCCGTTCCGGGAATCGTTGCGCCGGTGGCGGCGGTGGCGTTTTTTTCCTGCGGCGAAGTGGTGCTGATCGTTTCCTTGAGCACCGAGGCGAGCAGGACCGGTCGCGTCTATTCGCTTTTCGCCACGGCGCTCGACGCCGGCGCCGCCTTCGGACCGCTCATCGCGTGGCTCCTCGTCGGCGTCTCCGGCGGCTCGCGCATCGGCTTTTTCGCCGGGGCGTTGCTCTTCGTCGCCTGCGCGCTGATCGTCGGGATGGAAGGTCGCGCGTTGACCGGCCGCGCGCGGAGACGCCGGGAAACGCGCCACGGAGACTCGGTCTGATCGGTTTTTCGCTTGCTCAACCCGTGCGGCGCGTACTACGATTCGCCGACGATCGGAGACGCGGCGTCGGGCCGAGCGACCAATCGGCGCCGGTGATCGCCGGGGTGTCGATGTCGGTCATCCGGGCCGTAGGCCCGAACAACTCTTGGGATATTTTGGAGCGTCCAGAGCGATGAAAGTGTTCTACCAGGTGCTGACGGTCCTCGGCAGTCTCGGCGTCTTTCTCTATGGAATGCGGTTGATGAGCGACGGACTGCAATCCGCGGCCGGTTCGCGTCTGAAACGGGTTCTGGCGTACATGACCACCAACCGCTTCGCGGGAGTCGTCTCGGGGTTCGCGACGACGGCGATAATCCAGTCATCGTCGGCGACGACGGTCATGGTCGTCGGCTTTGTCGAGGCGGGGCTTCTCTCGCTTAAGCAAGCCATCGGCGTCATTATGGGCGCCAACATAGGGACGACGGTTACCGGGTGGATCGTCGCGCTTTTCGGATTCAAGTTCAGTATCACGTCCGCCGCGCTGCCTGCGATTGCCGTCGGCGTGGCGATACTGCTCATCAAGCGAATCGATCGCGACGACATCGGCGAAATGCTCCTCGGCTTCGGACTGCTCTTTCTGGGACTCGGACTGCTGAAGGACGCCGTTCCCGATATTCGCGAGAATCCCGAGATCCTTTCCTTTCTGGCGCGATTCACCGGGCGCGGCGTTCTTTCGTTCGTCGTTTTCGTCGCGGCCGGAACGATAATCACCGTCATCGTCCAATCGTCGAGCGCGGCGATGGCTATTACCCTGACGATGACCTTTACCGGATGGATCGACTATCCGACCGCTGCGGCCATCATCCTCGGCGAGAACATCGGGACGACCGTCACCGCCTACCTCGCTTCGCTCAATTCGGGGGTGACGGCTCGGCGCGCCGCGCGGGCGCATACGCTGTTTAATCTTTTCGGTGTCTTCTGGATCGCGTTTCTGTTCCAGCCCTTCCTCTCTCTGGTCGACATAATCGTTCCCGGAGAGGTCACCGGACGAATCGCGATTACCGCTCACCTCGCGATGTTTCACACGTTGTTCAACGTCGTAAACACGATCATCTGCATCGCTTTCGTCCCGCAGTTCGAGCGCGTCGTACAAGCGATGGTCCGGGAGAAGCCGTCCGATCGGCCCGGCGCGTACCGGTTTTCCTACAAACGCGGCGGGATCCAGGAAACCGTCGAGCTGAGCATCGTTACCGCGCAGGCGGAGATTGCGAAAATGAACGCCCTGGTCCGCGAGCTCTTTCGATACTTCGTCGAGCTTTTTGTCAATCCTTCGAAGAAGGTCCGATCGAGGCGCGCCGAAATAGAAGCGAAACAGCGGCTGGCGGCTGAAATGCACGAGCAAATCGCAGCCTTTCTGGTCGAATGTTCGCGGGAGTCGATATCCGAAAAGATGGCCATGGACATCAACAGTCTCATGCGGGTCGTAACCGAGCTTGAGAGCATCGCCGACACCTGCGAAAAGCTCGTCGTGCGGGCGCGCGAAAGGCACGAGAAGAAACTCGGAATCGGAGGCGACCTCATCGCCGACATCCTTCCGTACGCCGAATCGGTCGAGCGATTTCTCGCGTTCAATCAACAGCATCTGAAAAACACGATGAGCGACGAGGAGTTTCGCGAGGCGGCGTCGATGGAGGATGAGATAAACGCGATGCAGAAAAGTCTGAAAAAAGCCGCCCGGAAACGAATCCGCAAGGGGGCGAGCGTCAAAGCCGAGCTCTTCTATATCGACGTGCTCAAGCATATCGAGCATATCGGCGACTTTTCGCTCGCTATATCGCAAGCTCTCACCCGGATTCGTTAGGAGGTCGCGTATGAAAAGACGAACGTTCACGATTGTTCAGCCGCCCTACCCCGAATCCGGATCACTCGACGAGGCCGCCGCGGCGGCGGGCGGCGAGTTCGAATCTGCCTCCGTCGCGGGCCGTCGATTCCCCCGCGTCTGCGCCCATCGAGGGTTCTCCGCCGCATGCCCCGAGAATACTCTGCCGGCGTTTGCTGCAGCGCTCGCGCTCGGAGTGGACGAGATCGAGTTCGACCTGTGGCTTTCGGCCGACGGCGTTCCCGTGGTGTGTCACGACCCGCGTGTCGATCGGACCACCGACGGCGTCGGAGAGATTTCGAGGCTCGACTGGGGCGAAATTCGCCGCCTCGACGCCGGTTGTCGGTTCGGAGTCGAGTGGCGAGGCGTCCACGTTCCACGATTCGAAGAGGTCCTCGCTCTGGTTCAATCGCGCGCCACACTCAATATCCACTTAAAGGACTGCGGTCGGGACGCCGGGCTTGTACGTAAAGCGGGAAGCATCGTCGAAGCGCACGGTCTTGAAGAGAACGTCTACTTCGCCGGTGATGAGTCGGTCCTCGATGCGGCGCGTACCTACGCTCCGCACATCGACCGCGCGTGTCTCGCACACCAGGACGACGGTCGCCGGCTCGTTGAGACCGCGCGCGCATTCGGTTGCGCCCGCGTCCAGTTCGGAAGAGATGTCGACGACGACTCCATTCGGCTCGCGCACGAAAGCGGCATGGTCTGCAATCTCTTCTTTTCCGACGACGAGGCGGAGGCCGCGGACTTCGCGCGACGAGGGATCGACGTCGTGCTCTCGAACCGGGCGACGCTTTTCCACGTCGACGAAGCTTTTTCGCACGGCGTTTCAAGCGGTGCCGACGACCCTTCGGCGACGGGTACCGACGAAGAGGCGTAGCGCGAAACCGACGATGGACGGACGGTACGACGGCGCCCACGCCCGGGAGATGCTCTCGGAAGTATTCGGGTTCGATTCGTTTCGCCCCGGACAGGAAGAGGTGATTCGGGCGATTGTCGACGGTTCCGACGCCTTCGTCGTTATGCCTACCGGCGCGGGCAAGTCGCTCTGCTATCAGTTGCCCGCTCTGCTGCGCGACGGCATGGCGCTTGTCGTCAGTCCCTTGATCGCGCTGATGAAAGATCAGGTCGACGCGGCGCGCGAAAACGGGATTCGCGCCGCGATGCTCAACAGCGCGATCTCCGGCGCCGATCGTTCCGAGGTCGAACGTCGAATACGCGCCGAAGAGCTTGATCTCCTGTACGTCGCACCGGAACGTTTGTCCGACGGGGCATTCACGGAACTGCTCGATCGCGTTCGCGTCGCTTTTTTTGCCGTCGACGAGGCGCACTGTATCTCCGAGTGGGGACACGATTTCCGCCCCGACTACCTCCGCCTTGCCTCGATTTCGACTCACTACCCGGACGCTCCGATCGCCGCTTTCACCGCCACGGCGACGAAAACGGTGCAGGACGACACGATCGAAAGACTTCGTCTGCGAAGCCCGTTCGTTCACAGGGCCTCCTTCGACCGTCCCAACCTTTTCTACCGCGTCAGGCGAAAGGAGAACGCGCCGAGTCAAATACTCGATTTCGTCCTGGCGAGACGCGAACTTCCCGGCATCGTCTATCGTTCCACGCGCGAGCACGTCGAACGTACCGCCGAAGCGCTTACTGAGAAAGGAATAGCCGCGGTCCCCTACCACGCCGGTCTAGACCCCGACACGAGAACGCGCCATCAGGAAATGTTTGTCCGCGACGAGGCATCGGTTGTCGTTGCCACGGTGGCATTTGGAATGGGGATAGACAAGCCGAACGTGCGGTTCGTGCTTCACGCCGACCTTCCCAAAGGTATGGAGCAGTATTATCAAGAGTCGGGACGCGCCGGCCGAGACGGCGATCCGGCCGAGTGCGAGCTGCTCTACGCGCCGCGCGACGCTCAGCGCGCGCGCTTTTTCCTTTCTTCCATCACGGACGAGGAAGAACGTAACCGCGCCGAACGTTCGCTTTCGCGGATCATCCGTTACGCGACGACGATTGCCTGTCGGAAAAGCCAGATGCTCCGCTACTTCGGGGAGACGGGGAACGAGGGCGGATGCGGCGGTTGCGACGTGTGCGTCGGAGAAGTGAGGCCGATCGACGCGACCCGCGACGCCCGCATCGTCCTCTCGGCGGTCTACCGAGTGGGGCAACGATTCGGAGCGAGGCACCTCGCGGATGTGGTTCGCGGAAGTCGTACGCAAAAGATCGCGCGACTGGGACACGACCGGATAAAAACATTCGGCGCAGGTTCGGAAAAGCCGGCGACATACTGGCGCGGGGTAATCGACGAGCTCGTGACTCAGGGCTATCTGGAGCAGACCGAGGATCGGTTTCCGATCCTGCGACTTAACCGCGCGAGCCGTTCGCTTCTGGCAGGCAAAGTAAACTTTGAAGTGTCCGAGTACACCGCACGCTCCGAACACAATCGGCGCCGAACCCCGTCCCTTAAGTTTCAGCCTGCGGACGCCGATCTCTACGAAAAGCTGCGAGCGCTTCGCCGCGATCTATCCTCGGCCGCGGGAGTGCCGGCCTACATGATCTTCAGCGACCGCACGCTTCGCGAGATGTCGGCGAGGAAACCCGCATCGCCCGGGCAATTGCGGACGATCTACGGAGTCGGCGTCCGCAAAATCGACCGGTACGGCGCCGCGTTTCTCGACGCGATTGCTTCGTTTCGCGGAGCGTAGCACGGACGTCGCTTCGACGACGTCCGCACCGACCTCCGGCGCGCGGCCATTGAGACGTTTCGGCGCGACGTGGCTTTACCGAAGGTCGCGATCCTGGACGGTTTTTCTCTTGTCTCCGCGGGCGCTTTCGATCGCGGCGTCGCACAGCTGTCTCACCTTGTCGGAGAGCGCCTCGATAACAGCCGCCGAGCATTTTAGCCCGGACGCGGACTTGATGTAGGCTTTGACCTTCGAGGCCACGACGAGAGTTTCCGTTTCGCTCATGCATTACTCCTTGCGGTGGATACACCGGAGCTCATGCTACCGTAAACTCGCGATCAAGTCTCCCTCTCGGCCCGAGGCCGAACGAAAGGTATACTCGCGGCGATGAATCGACTATAGTCCGTGGCCTTCCGGCGCGATTATATTATATTGACGACAGCAATCGCGGAGGACGACGCGTGCGGGGGGTGGCTCATGGACATAGATTTCAACGCCGGCATCGGGGCCCGCGAGTATCTTTCGAAGCTGAAATTCTATCGCTCGCTGGTTCGCAGACTCATCGACGTCGCGGGGCCCGTTCCCGCCCATGTGGATGCGCTCAAGCGCGCCGCGTCTTCTTATTCGCGACCCGTTCGGGCGACGATCATGACCGAAGACTGGTGCGGCGACTCCGCGTGTAACCTCCCTATCCTCGCGCCGCTCTTTGAACGCGCCGAAATACCTCTCGTCGTATTTCACGGTTCGGAATACCCGCAGCTCGAGTCGTACTACAACGAGATGAATATCGACCACATTCCGGTTGTTTCGGTCTGGGACGGCGCGGGCGCCGAGATCGGCCGCTGGGTGGAGCAACCCGACGCGATCGGCCCGCTGAAGGACGCGTGGAAAGCCGAGCGACCGGAGTTCATGCGTCTGTACGCCGAACGCGACGCCAACAAGGAGGCCGCGAGACGGTTCGCGGCGTTGTACCGTGAACTGCTCGAGAAGATGGCCGAGTGGTACATCGACGGGATGTGGGAGCAGACGACGCGCGAAGTCTCCGAGTGCATTCGTCTGCAGCCGTCCTGATCTACGATCGCGGAGCGAATAAGTCGCTCTTCGGGCGGTAGTTGATAATACCTCGTTACTACATGGATGGAATGAATGAGTAAAGAAAAAGAAAAGCTTCTCGGGAGCGTCGAACGGATCTTTCTTCCGATCGTTCGTGACGCGTTCGGGGCAAACCTTGCGTCGGTGACGCTATACGGTAGCTCGGTCGCCGGTGGATTCGTCGACGGGTTGTCCGACGTCAACGTGTTGATTATCATCGCGGCCGCCGACCCGGATGGCGTTTCGGCTTTTGGACGGAACGCGTCGCGCGTCATGAAAAAAAGCCGGATTACGCCGTTGCTTCTGACCGAAAAGGAGTTCGTGGATTCGGCCGACGTATTCCCGATGGAATACCTCGATATTCGGGATTCGCGAAAGGTGATATTCGGCGAAGACCTTGCCGCACGCCTGCAGATCACCAAGCGACACCTCAGGCACCAGGCGGAGGGAGAGTTACGCGGAACGGTGACGGCGCTCAGGCGCGCCATGCTCGAGACCGGAGGAAAACAGCGCCCGCTCAAACGCATTCTTCGCGAGTGGTTCGGCTCTCAGGTCGCGTTGTTTAGGGGTTTGCTGAGACTCGCCGACGTCGAGCGTGCGTCGGCGAATCCCGTCGACTCGATCGCGATTCTCGGAAGAACCTACGGAATCGACGTCGCGCCGATCGAGCGCGCCGCGCGGTTACGCGACGGCGAGCGGCTCGACGCAAAAAGGACGACCGCCGAGTTGCTGCTGTGTCTGACCGAGCTCGTGGAGAAAGTCGATGCGATGGATGCGTGAAACGAGGCGGGGCGCCGCCTTTGCATTACTTCTTTTCGTCGGTTTCGCGGCATCGGCACAGAAAATCCCGGCGCCGGTCGGGTACGTCAACGATTTCGCCGACGTTATCAGCGATCGTGATGAGGCACGCATCGCGCGCATCTCTGCCGCGGTCAAACGTTCGACCGGCGCCGAGATCGTCGTTGCCACGGTGTCCTCGCTCGGCGATTTCCCTACGGTCGAAGCGCTTTCCCTCGGCATGGCCGAGCAATGGGGCGTCGGCGAGAAGGGCAAGGACAACGGCGTTCTGCTGGTTCTCGCGGTGGCTGAAAGGCGGGCGCGGATCGAAGTGGGGTACGGACTTGAAGGCGCTCTCCCGGACGGAAAGGTCGGGAGGATCATGGACACGTCGATGATCCCCTACTTCCGCAACGACGACTTCGGGACGGGATTCGTAAAGGCGGTCGAGGGTATCGCGGGGGTGATCGCGAAAGAGTACGGCGTACAAATAGAAGACGTCTCGTCGGCCGAAAGCGACAAGTACGAGACCACACGTGGCGCGAGCTCACGAAGTCTCGTGCCGCTTATCATCTTTCTGATTATCTTCTTCACCGGAGGCGGCCGGTTCTTTCTTCCGCTGATTCTGCTTGGAGGAATGGGACACGGACGGTATACGCGCGGCGGGTTCGGTTCTTCTTCGCGCGGCGGCTTCGGAGGAGGCGGGTTCGGCGGCTTCGGCGGAGGCGGCTTCGGCGGAGGCGGCGCGTCGCGCGGGTTCTGAGATAAAGAGATCGACAACGGGAGGCATGGACATGTCCGCACGCAGACGAGCCGGTATGTTTACCGGCGTTTTCATAATTGTCATTCTGGCGCTCATCTTCGGTTCGTGGTACGTCCGATCGCGAAACGCCGTCATTACTCTGGACGAAGAGATCAACTCGGCGTGGGCGGAGATCGACAATCAGCTTCAACGCAGAAGCGACCTCATCGGCAACCTCGTCGAATCCGTTCGGGGGGCGATGAGCCAAGAGCGCGAGGTTTTTACGGCAATCGCCGATGCGCGGGCGCGTCTCGCCGGTGCGTCTACCGTCGAGGAGACTGCGAACGGCTATAACCAAGTACAAAGCGCGCTCGGCAGGCTTCTCGTGGTTATGGAGAACTATCCCGAGATTCGCTCCGGCGCACAGATGACGCAGCTGATGGACGAACTGGCGGGGACCGAGAACAGGATCGCCGTCGCCCGCAAGCGGTACAACGATCAGGTGCGCCGCTACAACACCAAGGTTCGCACATTCCCGGGTTCGATGATCGCGCGGTCCATGGGTTTCGAACAGCGTGAGTATTTCGAAATCGAGGAAAGCGCTCGCACCGCGCCCAAAGTCGATTTCGGGTCGTAGATCGCTGCGCTCGGCGGGTCGCTGCTGACAGCCGACTTCGCCCTTGCTACAATCGTCACGATGAAATTGACGAAAAAAAACCGCGGATCTTTCGCGATGATCATACTCCTCGGGTTTCTGGTCGGAACGCTGGCCTGGGAGATCGTGGAGCGGCTCGTCGCGCTCACCGGTCGTGCGATGGAACTGTCGATCGGACCTATCGGGTTCGACGTCCGGGCGGTTTCAGTCTGGATCAGAGTCAACCCGGGAAGTTTTCTCGGAACCGTTTCGGCGCTTCTCCTTCTTCAGCGACTCTAACACCGGAGTCGTCGGGTCATGCGGACAATGGTGCTTGCTTCGAGCTCTCCGCAGCGAAGCGCGCTACTGAGACGGTTGCGTCTGCCGTTCGTTACGATGCGCCCCGATATCGACGAGGAAACGATTCACGACGGCCCCGAAGATTTCGCCCGCCTCATCGCGCGGAACAAAGCACGCGCGGTTCATGAGCGAATACTCTCCAAGCGGTCGGACGCCCGCCGGGACGCCGTTTCGAGCGATTCTCTTCTCGTATCACGGTTGATCGACGGAGGCGGGTTGTGGATCGTCGGTGCCGATACCGTGATCGATCTCGACAATGAGATTCTCGGGAAAGCGGAAGACGCTCGTCACGCCCGTTCGATGCTGCAGCGTCTTTCGGGACGCACGCATGTGGTGATTACCGGTATGTGCCTTCTGGTCGGTTTCCCCACGCGGCGCGCCGAGCCCGACGAAGGCCCTCCCGTCGAAGCGCTCGAGTCGGTTCGGACGAAGGTGCGTTTCGGAGAGCTGACACGGCGGGAGATCGACGGATACATCGCATCCGACGACTGGAGAGACGCGGCCGGGGCGTATCGAATTCAATCGCTCGGCTCGGCGCTTGTCGAAGGGATCGTCGGTTCCTATACCAACGTCGTCGGGTTGCCTCTCCGTCGCTTTTGTGGCATGTTACGACGGTACGGATACTTCGAAACGTGAGAGAATCCGAACGAAATCTTCCGCCCGAGCGAGATCGTTCCGGGCGAGACCAAGAGAAGGAGCCGTGTTTTATCGCGGCATCAGGAGGAGAGCGTGGCGGTAGTCACAATGAAGAACCTGCTCGAGTCGGGTGTCCATTTCGGACATCAGACTCGAAGATGGGATCCCCGGATGAAGAAATACATCTTCGCCGAACGCAACGGGATTCACATTATCGATTTGCAAAAAACGATCGCGGCGATCAAGGAAGCGTACGACGTCGTCCGCGAAACCGTGCTCGATGGAAAGAGTATTCTTTTTATCGGCACGAAGAAGCAGGCGCAGCAAGCGATTGAACAGGAAGCAAAACGCTGCGGAATGTTCTATGTCAATCATCGCTGGCTCGGCGGCATGCTCACCAATTTTGCTACGATCAAAAAATCGATCCTAAGATTAAAAAAGATCGAAAAAATGGAAGTCGACGGATCCTTCCAGGAGTTCACCAAAAAGGAGATCGCCAGACTCAGAAAAGAACGCTCCCGGCTGGAAAAAAACCTGGGCGGAATCAAGGAAATGCGCGATCTCCCGGGCGCGGTTTTTATCATCGACACCCGGAAAGAAGCGATTGCCGTTGCTGAAGCCAAGCGGTGCGGCGTGCCGATTATTGCGATCGTCGACACGAATTGTGATCCGACCGACATCGACTACCCGATCCCCGGAAACGACGACGCGATTCGCGCCATTACGCTTTTTACTCAGATAATCGCCAACGCCGTTGTCGAAGCCGACAACGAGATCGGACTGGAGGTCATAGAGACGCTGCAGGACGACGAAGAGGCGACCGAAGAAATAGGCGCCGAGGCCGACTCACCGGGCGCCGCCGGCGGAGGCGAGACGGTTGCGGTCGCGGCAACGATCGGCGGAGAGGAAAACGACGAATCGGCCGGTTTTGCCGCCGAGGACTACTCGGACTACAATCCCGACGAACAGCCGAAGACGCCCGCGCCTTCCGAGTCGGAGGAAGGACCGACGGCGATCGTTGATGAAGACAAACTCTACGAAGAATGAGGAATCGATCGATGGAAATAAAAGCGACGGTTGTAAAATCGCTCCGGGAACGAACCGGGGCCGGGATGATGGACTGCAAAAAGGCTCTTATCCAAGCGGCCGGCGACTTCGACAAGGCGGAGAAGTTGCTCAAGGAACTCGGCCTGGCCGCGGCGGCCAAAAGGAGCGGCAAGGCCGCGAATGAAGGGCGCATTTTCACGCGCGTAGACGAAAAACGCGCGGCCATCCTCGAGCTTTCGTGCGAGACCGATTTCGTTGCGCGCAATAAGGATTTTGTCGAGGCGGGCGAAAGGATACTTGATCTGGTGATACGGAAGGGTCTCACGGCGCCGGACGGCGAAATCGGCGAAATCGTCGATGAGATGCGAAGCTCGATAAAGGAGAACATAGGTCTCAAACGCTTTGAGACGCTCGAGATCGGCGAGAACGACCTCGTCGTCGACTACGTGCACGGCGAAGGCAAAATCGGTGTTCTCGTCCGCATCACGGTCGACAAAACGGAGTTGACGAAAGACGAGCGTGTCCGGGATTTCGCGTTCGACACCGCGCTGCACGTGGCCGCGTTCAACCCTGCCTACCTCACCCGCGGCGACGTCGACCCCGCCTATCTTTCCGAACAGGAAGCGATTTTCAGGAAGCAAGCCGAAAGCCTCGACAAGCCGGAAAAAGTGATCGAGGGGATCATCAAAGGGAAGTTGAACAAACACCTCGGGGAAGTCGTCCTTGTCGAGCAGGGATTCGTCAAGGAAGAGAAAACGAAGCTGGGCGACGTCGCGGCGAAAACCGGCAAGGCGGTCGGCGGGAAGCTCGAGGTCGCCGATTTTCGATACTACCGAGTCGGCGGCGGCGCGTCGTAGCTCGATTTCGACGGTTCAGGAGGGTATCATCATGTCCGAGCATGTCAAGAATCTGGCGCGGGAGAAAATGAAGAAAAGTCTCGCCGCGCTCCGGGACGATTTCAACACGATCCGAACCGGGCGGGCGTCGTCGGCGCTTTTCGACAAAATACGCGTCGATTACTACGGGCAAAAGACACCGCTCAACCAGGTAGCGACGATATCTACTCCGGAGGCGAGACTTGTGGTCATCCAGCCGTGGGACAAGGCGCTCCTCGGCGAGATCGAGAAGGCGATACAGACCTCGGAGCTGTCGGTAAACCCGAACAACGACGGGAAGGTGATTCGCATCAACATCCCGCCCCTGACCGAAGAGCGGCGCAAGGAGTATGTGAGAATCGCCCGAAACATGGCCGAGCAATGCCGTGTCGCGATACGGAATGTTCGGCGCGAAGCGAACGAAGAGTTGAAGAAGCTTCAGAAGAGCGGCGACTTGAGTGAAGATCTTGAAAAGCGTGGCGAGGACGACGTGCAAGCGTTGACCGACGAATACGTCGAGCAGGTGAACACGCTTCTGGAAAAGAAAGAACAGGAAATTCTCGAAGTATAGCAGTCATCATGGCTCGAACTGTCAATGGGCTTGACGATGCGACCGTTCCGAGACACGTCGGCATCATTATGGATGGAAACGGTCGGTGGGCGCAACGTCGAAACACCGTGCGATCCGCGGGACACCGAGAGGGCTTGAAAGCCGCGAAACGCATCGTGCGCGCGGCCTGTGAGCTGGGAATCGATTATCTCACGTTGTACACGTTCTCCACCGAGAATTGGAAGCGCGCGGTCGACGAGGTCGGTTTTCTCATGAAGCTGATCGCCCAGAATCTCAAGAAGGAGTACGATTTCTATCGCGACAATCGGATTCGCGTCGTCCATTCCGGAAACCTCGACATGGTTCCGCCCATCGTTCGAAAAGAGCTCGAGGACGTGGCCCGCGACACCGCGCAGTTCGACGGCCTCGTCGTCAATCTCGCGATCAACTACGGCGGACGCGACGAGATCGTTCGGTCGGTGAATCGATGGCTGCGATCGCAAAACGGACGGCCTGTTTCGTCGACGCTCGAACTTCGCGAAGACGACTTGCGGAAACACCTCGACAATCCCGAGATCCCCGATCCCGACCTTATCGTCCGCACCGGAGGGGAGCAACGTCTGTCAAACTTTCTGCTGTGGGAAAGCGCCTATTCCGAGTACTATTTCAGCGACAAGCTCTGGCCCGATTGGGCCGCTGAAGATCTGATCGAGGCCGTTCGGGCCTACGGCGGCAGGAATCGAAAATACGGCGGCGTGAGAAGGTGAAGGCGCTGCACGCGCGACTCGTCGTTTTTTTCGCAGGGCTGCCGACGATCGCGGCGTTGATCGTTTTCCTTCCGGGGTATTCGCACGCGACCCTCAGCGCGGTGGTCGTCGCGGCCTGCGCCGTCGGCGCCGGGGAAATGCTTCGCCTGTTCGACCGACGGTCGATCCGGATGGAGAGATTGTTGCTGATCCCTTTGAGCATGATAATCCCGTTGGCCGTTTACCTTGTCGTCTCCGGCCGGATCGAGAAGTCGGGGCTGCCGGGACTCGCGATTTCGCCTTTCGCGATAATCATTATCAGGCATACCCTTTTCAATCGAACCGAATCCTTCGGATACGCGCTGCCGGCCGTTGCCGGTTCGTTTGCCGTCCTGATCTACCCGGGGCTTTTCGCGTCTTTTTTTATCGCGATTGCCGCGCTTCCCAAGCCCACCCTGGCCTACATCGCGTTTCTCTCGATGGTTTTTGCAAACGATACCGCCGCCTATGTTTTCGGGATGCTCTTCGGCCGTGAGACTCGCGGTGTTTCCCGGATCAGCCCCAACAAGAGCATTCCTGGGTTCGTCGCGGGGCCGGTGTTTTCGGTCGGAGTCGCGCTGCTCTATTACGCAGGCGCTCCTTCGCTCTTTGGAGGAAGCCTCATTCGCGGGATCGTCGTCGGAATCGCCGTCGGCGCCGCAACGATTATCGGAGACCTTTTCGAATCGCTTTTGAAGCGCTCCGCCGGGGTAAAGGACTCCGGCATCCTTGTTCCGGGACGCGGCGGCGTGCTTGATTCGGTCGATTCGCTTTTTTTCGCGGCCCCCGTCTTTTATCTGATTCTCGCCACTGTCGCATGAAAAGGATAATTCTTCTCGGCGCCACCGGATCGATCGGGCGATCGACTCTCGACGTTGTGCGTGCTCACCCCGATCGGTTTTGCGTCGTGGCCGCAAGCGCACACACCAACGCCCGCTCGCTCGCCCGAGCCGCCGATGAGCTCACAATTCCGCGCGTGGTTCTTGCCGGCGAGTCGGGCGTCGAGGGACTTTGCCGAATGGTCGCCGAAACGGAGGCCGAAATCGTCGTTAACGCCGTCGCCGGCGCCGCGGGGCTTCGGCCGAGCATCGCCGCTCTTGAGTCGGGCAAAGATCTCGCTCTTGCGAACAAGGAGACCATCGTCATGGCCGGGGAGCTCGTCCGCGGTCTGGCGACCGAGCACGAATGCCTGCTGCTTCCGATAGACTCCGAACATTCGGCGCTTTTCTTTCTTCTCGACCGGATCGATCGTTCCCGCATCAGGCGCCTCGTGCTGACGGCTTCCGGCGGTGCGTTCCGCGATGCGGAAATCGCCGAGCTCGAACGCGTCACGGTGGAGGACGCCCTCGCCCATCCGACGTGGAGCATGGGACCGAAGATCACGATCGATTCGGCAACCATGGCCAACAAGGGACTTGAGATCATCGAAGCTGTTCGGCTGTTCGATATGCCCGTCGACGCGATCGACGTCTATATTCATCGTCAGAGTACCGTTCATGCGCTGGTTCGGACGGTCGACGGTTCGATGTACGCGCAGATGAGCGCGCCCGACATGCGTATTCCGATACAGCATGCGCTGAGCTATCCCGAGGAGCTTCCATCTATATTCGGCGGAGTCGAGCTCGACGGCCTCGAGCTCACTTTCGAGGCGCCCGATCCGCACAAGTACCCGGCTCTCGATTTGGCGAGGCGGGCGATCGCACTCGGGGGCGAATACCCGGTGGTCTATAACGCGGCCAACGAAACGGCCGTCGAGGCCTTTGTCGAAAGGCGAATACGTTTCCCGGCGATAGCGACGATCATCGAAGGCTGCCTTGCCGCCGACTGGGAAAAACTGTTACTTTCGTTTGAACAGGTATTCGATGCCGACGCGCGCGCGCGCCGACGCGCGCGCGCGTTGATTGCGCGTCACACGAACACAATATGATTGTTGTCAATATCATCCTGGGTCTTGCAGGCCTGGGAATAGTCATTCTCGTTCATGAGCTGGGGCATTTCACGGCCGCCAAGCTCTCGGGTATCACCGTCGAAGTGTTTTCGATCGGCTGGGGAAGGAAGCTTTTTTCGTACAAGCGAGGCGAGACCGAGTACCGGATTTCAATGCTTCCGATCGGCGGGTACTGCAAGATGAAAGGCGAGGAGATCCTGCGCAGCGCCGTCGAACACGGCGCCGAGCGTTTTCCCGACGATGCCGGGTCGATCTTCTCCGTTTCGCCGTGGAAACGAGTCCTGACCTTTTTTTCGGGTCCCGGCGCCAATTTTTTCTTTGCGGTCGTCGTGCTGTCGATCATTTGGTTTTTTGGATTCAGTCTGCAAACTTTCGGAAACCGGATAGTCCTTCTCTCCGAGTCGCCTTTCGCGCGAAGCGCCGAATACCCCGCCGACGAGGCGGGGCTTCAAACCGGCGATCGAATCGTCGAAATGTCGGGAGACAAAATCGAGACTTTTCAAGACATCGAGGCTCATGTCGCTCCCCATCCGGGCAGGATCGTCGAAACGGTGGTTGAACGAGGCGGACGCTTTATCACGGTGCGTCTCACGCCGGAGCTCGACAAGAACACGGGCGTTGGAAGGATCGGTGTAGCCGCCTGGGTCGACCCGGTGATCGCGGAGGTCACTCCGACGGCCGCGCGAGCGGGACTGGCGGTAGGCGATATGATCGTATCGGCCAACGGCGTCTCCGTACGGAACTCGATCGACCTTTACGCCGTTCTGGTCGACCAGCCCGCCGCGATCGAAGTGAAGTATCGACGCGACGGAACCGTGCGCGACGCAACGGTTCCGATCGGATACACCGAAGAGGGTGGAATGCGGCTTGGCTTCGCCTTCAAGACGATCACCGTCACAAAGCGCGAACGCAATCCGTTCGTCGCCTTGGGACGCGGCGCCTCCGAAGCCTTCGAGACGTTTGTCCTGTCGCTGAAGAGCATCGGTCTTCTCTTCCGCGGCGTCGACATGAAGAGTACGGTATCGGGTCCGATACGGTTGACCTACCTTGTCGGCGAGGTTACCACGCGCGGTTTCGGTCGCGGTTTCGGCGACGGGTTGATCGTACTGTTCAGGTTCCTGAGCCTCTTGAGCGTTGCCCTTGGTTTTATGAACCTGCTTCCGATTCCTGCGTTGGACGGCGGAATGATCCTTCTGCTGTTCGGTGAGATCATTCTCGGAAAGCCGGTGCGACCGAGAGTTTTCTACCGCTATCAGATCATCGGGTTCATTATCATTCTCGGCGTTCTCGTTTTGACGACTTTCAACGACGTCCTTTTTTTCATCGGAGGGTGAGCGTGAAACGTCGCGTAACGTGTCATTGCGAACAGAAGATCGATTTCGACACGCCGGAGGTCTACGACGCCGCACCGGGCTCTCCGACCAGAGAGGCGATCGTGGACGGTACGTTCCTGACGATCACCTGTGATCGCTGCGGGGAAGAGATCCGCCCGGAGTTGGAAGCGACGCTTCACGACGGTGAGCGGACCGTCGTGCTCGTTCCGGAGGCCCGGCGAAACAGCTTTCTTCTCGGCGCGCTCCGGATTCCGAAGGACGCCGCCGTCGTCGTCGGGTTCGGCGAGCTCCGCGAACGAATGATCGTTTTGGACGCCGGTCTGCGCGTCGATGTGGTGGAGGCGTTGAAATACCAAATCCTTCGCAAGGCGGGCCCTCGAACGGACCTGCGCATCTTCTGTGTCGAGTCGACTTCAAACGAGCTCGTTTTTCACATCCACGGTTTACGCGACGACGATGAGGTGGCGGTAATGCGCGTGCCGCGCTCCGCCTATGACCGCGCGACGGCCGATATGCGGCTCAAAGCGAACGAAGAGCCGTATCGAACGATACTTTCGCCTCCCTACGTTTCCATCAACAAGATCGAGCTTGACCCTGAGGAGGCTTCCGACGATGGGTGAACGCCGATCGATACTTTCGATAACTCTTCTTTTGATTATTGCCGGGATCGCTTTCGGCGATCGCACGATCGTTAATTCGGGGCATATCGGCGCGGTCAACGACATGGCTCTTTCGGTCGACGGGCGCGTTCTGATCAGCGTCGGCGTCGACGGTACCGTTCGGGAGTTCGACGCCGCGACCGGAGTTCTGCGCCGGCGGTTGCAGGCCTCCCCGCTTCCGCTGACGCGCATCGCCGTACATCCGACGTTGCCCCGCGTGGCGGTCGTCGAGAGCGCGGGGGTCGGCGCTCGTTTTCTCTCCGTGT
>JAJRYZ010000126.1 GCA_024275515.1 Spirochaetota bacterium | reverse complement strand
GGATCATCGCTCTCGTCGTCGTCGCCGCTTTCGCCACCGGTTACAGAGAGGAACTGTACTTCCGTTCACTTCTCTATGTCCGTCTGGTGGCCTCGGGGCGCTCGCGAATCGTCGCCGTCGGTGCGACCGCGCTGCTTTTCGCGGCCGGCCACGTCTACCAGGGCTTCATCGCGTTCCTCGGCACGCTCGCCATGGCCACGCTTCTGTCAATCTACTTCGAAAGGAGACGCAACATCCATATCATAGCGATCGCTCACGGCGCCTACAACCTCATCATGCTCGCATTGCTCCGGGCTTTCGGTGCGGCGTAGGCGGGCGGCGGGATACCGCTCGTCACGAGTCGCGAAGCACGATCTGCCGCGCCGGAAGGTATCGGCGGTTGAATCTCACCGTCGGACCGCGGCCCGGACGGCGCCGACCGGCAGGCCCCGTCGGACCTCCGGCAACGACTGAAGGAGCTCGCTTTTCGGATGTTCGGGGAGCCGCCCGCAGCGAGTTGATGACGAGCGCCGTTCCGGTCTACCATACCCGGCGCAACCGACAGACGATTCTCACGACAAGGAGACTGCTATGACGGATATTAAATCGCTTCTTCCCCACCGGGAGCCGTTCCTTTTTGTTGACGAACTCGCCTCCGTTTCCGACGAAAAGATCATCGGGTACAAGACTTTCGACGATACGGAGTTTTTTTTTCGAGGGCATTTCCCGGGCTACCCGGTCGTACCGGGCGTCATCCTCGTGGAAACGATGGCGCAGTGCGGGGGCGCCGGTGTTCGCGAGCACGGAGCTCTCGGCGAAGCGTTGTTTTTTCTTGCGACGATCGAAAAGGCAAAATTCCGCCGCCAAGTGCTGCCGGGAGATCGCGTGAGAATGGAGATAACCAACCTTCGAGTCTCCGCGCGAATGATCAAGCAGGCGGGGAAGGCCTACGTGGGTGAAGAGCTCGCCGCCGAGGCCGAGTGGCTCTGCCTTGTCGACTCGAAAGGATAATGAACCGTACGCCTACTTGCCGCCGAGCACTTTTATCATATAGAGCTCGATATAACGCGTTAGATAGTCTTTTCGCTTGATTTTTTCAAAAGCCTTGTTTTCGGCAAGACTTGTGGCCATCGTCCGTATCCGTTCGGCGTCGGGAGGTTTGACCAGAAAAGAACGCTTGAGCTTCCTCAAAAAATCGCGAATGAGCGAATTAACGTCCTCCACGAGATTCGCCTTGGCCTGCGGATCGAACAGTGGATTCCACTTCTCGATCAGCTCATCCATAGAGTCGGTGATGCTCGCCGTGCCGACGAACTCGAGTTTCAACTTCGACATCGCCTTTTGCAGCGCGGCCGGACCTCCCGGTTTGCCGCGTTGGGCGCCCGGAGACGCGTCGGAAATCGCGGTCCCCGGATGCCCGCCGAGCACCTTCGTGCTCGGCGCGGCAGGTTCGGCGGACGCCTCGCTTGCGCCCGGAAAGCTCCGGCGTGACTTCGCCGTTTTTTTTGCCCGTCGTCCCGGCGCCTGCCGACCCGACGCCAATCGACCGAGTAGACCGATCAGGCGGTTGAGCACGGGTACCGACTTCCAAAACGGAAGCCGCATTTTGGCCCGGTTGACCAATTCTCGTCGGGACAATCCCAGAAGTTCATCGGTCTGGATGAGTTTTTGATGCTGCGAATCGAGAATCCGACTGATCTCATCACTCACCTCCTGCCCCGGCTTTTGCTCCTGCAGCAGCAGGAAAAGAAGTTCGTAACTGAGCAGCGAAGAGAGTAGCGGCGCTTCGCTTTTGAGCCTTTTTTCCACATCCGTAAGAAACGCCTGATCGCTCTTCATCTCGGGCAGCTTTGTGAGCTCGTCTATGGCTTTCATAAAAACCTTTTCGTAATGGCCGTTGAACTCACCCGACGCGTCGTGAATCTTCTTAAGCGCGAGAGGGAGCACGACTTCTTTGCACACGAAGTATTCCTGTCGGCCGGAGGAAGTACGGAGCCTGACGATCTCCGGCAGCGCGTCCGGACTCGCTGAACGCGTTTTCCGTTCAAGGTACGCGTGGAGCTCGCTGCGTGTGTACTTCCGGGTCAACGGAATTCCCTGCTCGTCGGTAAACCCCGCGATGTCCGAAACGGTAAACACGTACGGCTCGCTGTGCAGCTTTTTTTCCAGAGTTTTGAAGGCCGCCGCCGTTTCGCGTTCCTTCCTGCGAACGCTTTTGTAGCGTACCGCGTAGAAGCCTATCAAATAAGCGGCTTGGCAGAAGGTGTGCTCACGCTCGAGTTTGTTCGACTTGTCGCGAAACTCTTTGAGTATCGCGTTGGCAAGATGCGTCCAGAAGCTGAAGCTGAAATCGGTCGGATGAACGAGACTCTCGATCGCCTGCTGTCGCTGAGTCAGAACACTGTTGATCATGTCTTTGACGATCTGCTCTTTGGTGCGAAAGACGCTTCGCAGCTTGCTCACCATGTAAAAGGCGTTTTTCTGGATGCTCAGATACTGTCGAACCTTGTGAAGCGAAAGCTTCATGAGCTCGGATTCGAGCATATCCGATATCGCAACGACGGCGGTGATGTCTTCAGGATAGACGAGCCGAACGATCTGTGTAGATTCGAACCGGTTCTCCTCCAACGCCGCAACGAACTCGTTCTTGACATCGATCGGAACGATGCAGTCGGAGGGTATCACGTACCCGAGCGATTGTTCGGTGGGAAAAGGAAGATCGGCATTTTCCTCGATCTCCGCGTATTGTTTGCGAATATGCTCGACAAAGAAGGCGGGAAAATCGATCGTCGCTATCTTGCCTTCGCGATAGTCGAGCCGACATCGACCGTCGGCCGCAAGTTCTTCAAGATAAGTCGTGATCTTGAGAGCAGTGTCGCCGGAAAGCTCTCGCAGGTCGGGCTGCTTCCGACTTCGCTGCTCGATATATCTACCCGCATACGCGAGCAACTCGCTCATCGGAAGTTCGTGTGAGCGCTTGCGAAGCGAAAACGAACGTAGAAGGTCGTAGATCTCTTTCTTGCCGGCCACTGTATGCTACAGACTACTATATGTCACAGGCGCATGTACACAATGATCATCAAAACAACGAGCACAACCATAAGGGTTGCCGTGAGAAGAACGTATGCCCACACCGGCAGGAGCTTGGCGGCCCTTTTCCGCCTACCTCCCGGCGCTTGTCCCGTGGCGCCGAGCGCGAGACCTTCGGCGTCGGGGCTGACCAGTCCTCCTTCGATTTCCACAAACGCCGCGTCGACCCGAGCCGAATCGCGCCCGTCGCGTTTCAGGTAGCCGCACGACGGACATCCGTCGGTGAACAGCTCCGGTCTCCCGGAAAAGGAACATTTCGGGCACTTTACCGCGTCGAAGATCCGCCCGCAGTGCGGACATTTGGACGCCTTGAGTGCAACCGCTTTGCCGCAAGCCTCGCAGAAAAACATCTTAGTCTTCACGAAAAGTCCGCCTCCTCGCGTCCCGCCGCGGTGAGAACGGCCGGAGAATCGTAGATCAAAGCCGATCTCACCGCTCGACCGCGACTCGAGCGGCTTCGGTTGCGGCCTCCACAAGCTGAAAGGGAATCAAGTCGACCGTGTCCCTCATGCCGCGCGCGAGTGCGATCGCATTTTTCACAAAATAGTACGAACCGCTTCCTTCGGGCAACGGCGCGGTCCGCGTTCCCGTCGAAAACAGCTCCAACGTGACCGATGCCGAGGCGGAATCGAAAACCATACGCCCTTTCCCGCCTTCCACCACTCCGGAAAGTCCGACTTCCGATTGCGGCGCCGCGCATTCGACGCCGCGAATCGACGCCTCGGCGCCGCGATAGTCGAAAATGAGCGTCGGACGATCGCGGGGCTCGCCTGCGCGTACGCCGTCGGGCGCACCGAGAAAGAACAAAACCGCAAGCGCGAGATCGAGGATGCTCGGCGCGCCGCGCGCAGCGGTAGACCACAGATCGAGCCTGGAGCAGACGCCGACGGTGTGGTTGTGCAACAGCCGCCGGCTCTCTAGCACCGCCGGGGAATAGAGCGCCGCGTGGCGGCAGACGACCCGGGCGCGCGCGGAGAAGCGACACGCGACCGCAAGATAATCGCGGGCGGTGCACACGATCAGCGGCGTCGGTCCGCCACCCCGCTTGTGCCGGTGGAGAACTCGCTCGATCCGTCGCAGTTGATCCTCCGCAGCCGTCCCCCGGACGCCTGCGAGGTCCACTATGAGCGCGGCCGACCGGCGGAGGACCGCATCGCGCGCGGCTTCGGGATCTTGCGTCACCGAGACGGCCGACGTATCGTCGTCGGTCGCGTTACTCCAGGGCAAAGAGGCGCACTTCAAGGCGCCGAAGGTGAGCACGGATACGGGCCGAACACGCATCAGTACTTGCGGACCCCGAGAATCGTCAGGTCGTCATACTGGTCGTCTTCGCGCAGAAAGGGAAAATAGAGATACTCGGGAAAATGCTCGTCATGAACAGGATCTCGAAAATAGGTCGTGTATTGAACGAAGTGTCGCTTCAGGAACTCATCGATCTTGACGTCGACCCGCACGCGGTCGTTCCGATCGGTCGACGGCGAACGGTACACGCGGAACACTTTGTCCACCGCCGCAAGCGCGAGAACGACTTCTTCCACCGTTCCTTCGCACCCGCCGAAATCGAAGAGAAACTGCTCGTCGGGGGTCGGAGTGTGGTATTTGTGCAGCTGAAAACTCCCTCGCGAATAGACCGCATCGATGATCCGATGGATTCTCGGTATCCCGAACTCCTCGCTCTTCTCTCCGACCACGTGAGTATCATGCGGCCGGCCCTCTTCGAGACCGGGCTCGGCGCAAACGATCGGTCGATACTCGGCGTCGCGAAAAGTCCGCTTGTCTTCTTCTACGCCGTCGGTGAACAGCAGCAGACTGTCTCCGGGCTGGAGAACGGAGGCGATCTGCCGGAACCCTGATCCCATCTCGACGAGATCCGACGGAAACACTCCGGCCGCCGGCGCCTCCGGAAGCTCCCGCTGGACGGTGCGACCGGCCGCGGCGTCGTACACGTGGATATACTTATCACCCGCGTTGCAGTAATAGATCTGCCCGCTCTCAATGTTGAGGATACAGATCATGAGGGCGGCAAATCGGCCTTTGAAGCCTCGTTGTTCGACGAGATCGTTGATCCGGTACGCGAGTCGATCCAGGTGAATGCCTTCGGTCTTGATCGACCAATTCCGGAAATAGTCGAGAAAAATGGTGGCAACCTCCACCATGATGAGCGAAGCGGGGACCCCTTTCCCGGCGACATCGCATTTGATGATCGCGTAGTGCTTGGAATCGAGCCGGGCAAAATCGAAATAGTCGCCCGAAACGCCCTTGGCGCCTTCATAATAGCCGAAAAACTCGACGTATTCGTTTACGTCCTGCGCGGTCGTGAGCTTTCGGCCGGTCTGCGGGTCCTGCTCGAGCGGAACGAACATTTTCTGAGTGTCTTTGCCGAGAATAAGATCCTTGTTGGCCGCCGCAGCCTCGGCAAGCCCCCGAGTCATTTGATTGACGGTTTCGGCGAGCGTCGCGATCTCATCTCTCGTGTGAACGTTGATAACATGAGATTTCAGCTCCTCCTTGTCCTCGGTGTCGCGAATGACCTCGACTCCCTGAACGAGTCGTCTGATGGGTATGATGATGATCGATGAAAGAATAAGCGCGCCGATCACGCCGATGCCGATGGCGATGAGCGAGATGACCCCGGTCGTGATCACGATCCGCGTCCTCTCGGCATTGATCTGCCGAATTATCGGTTCCGTGGTAATCCCGACGCGAACAAGGCCGCGGAAGTAGAGATCCTCGCCGGTGATCGCGTAAACGATCGGCTTGAAGAACACGTAATCGGTGTTCTCACGCGAAAGCCGTTCCGGATCGTATTCGGGGTAGACGTAGCTACCCGTGTTGAGCTCTTCGAGTTTGGTGAGCAGCTGCTGCTGCAGCTTGGGAATCTCGGTGCCGAGCTCGCTAAAACGCGCGTAGTCTTTTTCCGTCACGTTGACGATATCGTTGTCGATCTTGTCGAAAATCACCGATCGTTCATCGACGAGCTGCTGCAGTTGCGCGGGGAGATCGCCGACAAGCGCGCGGGCGCGCTGATCGATCTCGGACGCGATAGCGGGCACGAGCTTCGATATCGGGTCTTCGATTCGCGAGGCGCCGCGGATAAACTCGACGGTGTCTATTTTTTCGGAGATGTCCGGATCGTCGTGCGCCCACACGTAGTTCGTTCCCTCGGGCTGGAAAATCGCGCCTTCTTCGGTTACCACTTTCTCCGCGCCACCGGTGATGATCACGAATCGCGACGCGTCGACACCCGACCGCTGACGGGGCAGACGACTCAGCTGGAGCCGCGCCTCGATGCTGTCGGGCTTGACGGCATCGGGAAGATAGTTCTCCGCGCCGGCGCGCAAAGACTCCAGCAGAACATCGGTCTGCTCTTTCAGTCCCTGCGCCAATATCCGTTCTTGCGTGCCGGTCATCGTAATTCCGAGCGGGAATGCGACGATGAGCACGATGCTGATGACCAACAGGATTGTAAACAGCGCAAACTTGACTCTGAGGCCGACGCCTCTGCGTTTCATGGCTTTCATCCTCTCTTTTCGCTCCGCATCGGTCAACTCGCCGGTGAGCAACGCGCGAACTTCCATCCTGAGCACACGATTCTCGCGAGCAACGGTCACGATCCGCTGCGAAGAAAACAGTATCAGGAAAGCGAACAGCGCGATGATGAACAGAAAGATCGCCAGGTTAAGCGGCACCGCGTACTTTCCGTCCCTGAGAACAAACAACGTAGGCGGTCGGTAAGAGCGGAAATCGCCGAACTTGACCTGGCCGCTCGGCGCTACCGCGATCGAACTCCCGCTGAAATGAACCCCGCGAACCGGATGGACGACGCCGACCAGGTATTTCCCTTCGTCGACTCCCTCGATTCCCCTTCCCAGAATGACCCGGTCGGTCGCGACCTCGTAGACGCCTGCCTGCAGCGAGTATTCGTAATCGAACGGAGGCGCACCGTTGCGGTCGAAGAGCAGCTTCGACACCAATCCGTCGGCGGAGAACCCGCGACCGGTGATCGTAACGTCAAGCCGGCCCAGGTCGTCCTGTCGAGCGGTGACCGCGGTGATGTAGGTGACGGGAATGTATTTGTTCGCGAGAACAAACAGAACCTGTTCCGCGCCCCTGTTTCCGACGGTATCGATCGGCGCGACCGAAAGCGCCCACAGCCCGTTGTCGATGTTTCGAAACGAGAACCGGGGGTCCGCGGTCAACACCGTTCCCGACGGCGATCGCAAAGAGACGTTCCGGATGACGGCGCTTCGCCCGAGTGTGTACAGGTACTGGAACGAATAGCTGTACCCCGCCACGTCGTCGTCGGCCGGCGGCTTCCACCGGAGCGTCTGCGTGTTGCTGACCAAATAGCCCGCTTCGTCGGTTTCCGGCTCGATAAAAGTAACCGGCTGCGGCGGGGTCGTGTCGCGAAAAACGCTCACCGTCGACGGATCGGACCAGTTGCCCGCCGCATCGCGCGCGGCGAGATGAAAAAACCAGAGACCGTCCTCCTCTACCGTGAGTGTCGTCGACAGCTGCGCCCCGGGGATCGTCGCGTCGGCGGGCGGGCGACCGTCGGGGTCCCGGTCTGCAACAATAGCGTATCCTGAAATGCCCGAAGAATCCTTCGGCTCCTCCCACCTGATCGAAAACCGATCGCGTCGGTACCGGTTTCCGTCGACAAAGTCCGCCGGAGTCACCTTCGGAGGTCCGACCGACTCGTCGGGACCGAGATACACGACCGAATGACGGCCGCCGGAAAAGTTGGTGAAAAAAACATAGGGATTCTTTTCGAACACCACGATTCGTCCGAAGTTGCTGCGCCCCGGAACCTCGGCGGTGAGATCCTCCTCCACCCAAATGATCCCCTGCCGCCGCGCAAGCATGACGTGGTCCTGGCCGACGTGATTGTCGAACCACAGCACGTAGGTTCGCCCGTCGAAGCGGATGAGCTGCGGAGCACGGTGATCCTTGCTTCGTCGCGTGATCTGTTCCGGAGCTCCCTTTACCACGCCTTCGGGGCTGATCTCGACGTAATAGATGTTCGGATTCGAGGAAGTCAGACCACGTTCCCACACCATGCCGATGACGTCGTCAAGCGCGTACAACTGCGCACGTTGATTGTCGATCTGTCCGAACGAATAGGCGGGGTCACGAAAATCGGTAACTAAATCCGAGTCGGACCAACTCACGCCGTTGTCTTCGCTCACCTTCAGGTATAGCTGGTTGCTCAGGTTGTTGTTTTCATCGGTATAGTAGACCTGATAGACGACGTACTCGCGCCCGAAAGCCGCCGTATGATACGGCAGAAACTGGAATTGGGTTTGGATGGTCGCGTCCGCGCCGTCGGAGCCGAGCAGCATCGAAAAATCAGACCAGTCGACGCCGTCGTCCGAACGCGAGTAGAAGATGGAACTGGCACTGGCGTTTTCGAACCCCTCCTCGGCGGCGACGTTTCGCGCGTCCCGGATAACGAAGAGCCGGAGGCCCCCGTCGGCGCCGAGGAAGAGCTGCGGCGAAACGGTGGTCGACGGAGTGGGAAAGCTCTGGACGAGCTCGATGCGGCGTTCGACCGCATCGGTCCGATACACGAGCATCTTTTCTTTGCTTTCGGATATGACGATATAGCAAACGTCGTCGGGTGTGACCGCGATCGAGAAGATGGGCGCCTCTCCTCCGACGAACGGAAACGGACCCGCGAACCTCTCGAATCGCCGCCATCGCCTGCCGTCCGCGGAGACCGCCATCGAAAGATAGTTGTCCCCGCCGTCTTCGGAGCGGTCGAGCTCCTGCCACACGGCGAACAGGAGCGAGTCCCCGGCGCCGACGCGCAAGAAGCGCCCCTCGGCCAGGTACTCCGGGAAGTCCCAGTAGGGCATTCGAGACGCAAGTTGGGCGTCTGCGGGAAACGCCGCGCATAATGCGAACGGCAAAATCCAAAGAAGCGTACGTGCGCGAGTCCGCTTCATGCTACGACCGCCCAAGCTCGCTCAAGAGACGATTATGCAGCTCGACCAACGGCTTGAAGCCCCGATTGTTCTCGTCCTTCAGCAGCTGCGTCGTGATAACAAAGGCGTCGGGAACGTTGTTCTCTTCGATATACAGGTCGCGCGCCTTTTCGAATTGCCGCTGCGCGTCGCTTGCGAGCGCATAGACGACGTTGCCTCCGACGGTGGTCTGAATGTCGTCCTTTAGACTCGAAGCTGCGGTCAACCGTGGGTTCAGAGCCAATGCCTGGTCGAGTAAACCGAGTGCACGTTTGTACTGGCTTTCGCGTATGACCGGATCGTATCGATCTTCGCCGTATTGGTCATATATCTCCCGCGCCGATCGAAGCAGCTCCTGAGCCTGCGCGAGAACCTGCGGCGCGATCGGCCGCTCGCGGATATTAAGGTCGTACTCCGCCTGCAGAATGAGCTCGTCGAGGCCGGGGTAGTCGGGTTCGATCTCACGAATATCGGTAAGCAAAGCGTACGCCGTGGCGGTTTGCGTGGAGAGCAGACTTCTCGCTTCGCGCACTTTGTCGGCGAGCTCACGTTGGTACTCGTCGCGGGACTTCCTGAGCTTCGCCATCCGAAGGTCGAGGATACTCGCTTCCTGATTGAGCGGAAAAAGCGCCCGAACGGTGAGAAGCCCGTTTTCGGCCTCGGCGAACTTTCGATCGGCGGCGTCGGAGGCCCCCGCAGCGAGGAGCTTGCGCCCCTCCTCGAAGTTCTGTCTGGCGATATTGAGCACCGACCTGATGGTTCCGTACAACGGATGGTTCTCGTCGATATCACGCCCCGACAACGCCTGCCTGGCGTTGTTGACAATGTTGAACCAGTATTCGACCTCGCTGTGTGGATCCGAGCCGGCGTCGGCCCACCGATTCTCGGCTTCGGTGATATAGGCGAAAGCCTGTTAATAGTCGCCGGCGCTGTAGGAAGACTGTGTGTCGTTGATCAACCGCCTGACGTCTCGGACGACGATCGCGATCTCGGTATCGGAGATCAGTTTCTGCATGTCGATTATTCTCGCGTCGATCCGTTTGCTAAACTCCCTGTCCGGCGATACCTCGTCGGCGGCGCCGGTCAGTGAGGCGACCTGCCGCAAAAACTCGCGCGCGGCCCTGAACTCGTCGGCCGCCTGATCGGTCCGGTTCTTGTCGGCGGCGGCGATTCCGGCATCGGCGCTCTCGGAGGCGCGGTCGAGAAATGCAAGCGCGTTTTTCCTGAGTTGGTCGGCGCGGGCCGCATGAATCGCCGATTCGAGCGTCGCAATCTTCCGATCGATTTCCGTTCTGAACGCCTCGTCCTCCCGGAACGCTTCGGCCTCGTCGCGGGCAACGCGTACCGGATCGAGCAACTCGAGAGCCCGGTTGTACTCGACCTCTTCGACGTTCACGCCGACCGAATCGAAGTACGCCTGCGCCGCCGCGAAACGTTCCGCCGCCAGCCGCTGGAGATAGGTCGACCGGGCGCCGGCGAATCCTTCCGCGACGGCGGAAAGCTGCGCTTCGATTCGCGCGCGAAAGGCCGGATCGGAGGCGAACGATTCGGCCCGGGCGAGAGCGTCGCGCACCGGCGTAAGATACTCATCACGCGTCTCGAAAACCGCCTGGTCCATGTTCGCGGCATTCTCCGACAGGTACCGCTCGGCTTCGGCGAGTACCTCATCGACCTTCTTCCGCAGCAGCGCCGCGCGCGCCGCAACGATACCGTCGCGAAACGCCTCGATTCTCCGGTCGATCTCCGATGCAAACTCCGGATCAGGCAAGAACGATTCGGCTTCGGCGAGCTTCTCCTCGACCGGCGGTATCCGCTCCAGCGCACCACGGTAAAGCTCCTCGGTCATTTCTTCGGCGTTCGCCGACAGGTATCGCTCCGCTTCGACGAGCACCTCATCGACCTTCCTCCGCAGCAGCGCCGCGCGCGCCGCAACGAGCCCGTCGCGAAGCGCCTCGATTCTCCGGTCGATCTCCGATGCAAACTCCGGATCAGGCAAAAACGATTCGGCTTCGGCGAGCTTCTCCTCAACCGGCGGTATCCGCTCCAGCGCACCGCGATAGCGCTCTTCGGTCAAATCCCCGGCGTTTTCCGCGAGGTAGCGCTCCGCCGAGACGAGACGATCGACGGCTTCGCCCCGGAGAGTATCGGCGCGCGCGTTGCGGATCTGTTCGACGAGCGTTCCGACGGCGTCTTCTATGCGGGCAACAAACTCCGCGTCGTCGCGGAAACTCTGCGCGTCCTCCATCGCCGAGCGCACCGGATCGAGAGCGCCGAGCGCCCGCTCGAGGTCGTCGCTCTGCATGTCGTCGCGCACCGTGAGGTATTCGGCCCTTGCTTCGGCCAGCCGTGCGTCGGTCTCTCGCTGCAGAGCGGCCAGGCGAGCGTCGGCCGACAGGTCCGCGAATTTCTCGATCCAGAGCGCCACTTCTTTCCGGAACGGATCGTCCCACTCGACGGTGAGCGCGCCGACCCCGGTCTCGACGACGGCCGGAAGTATCGACTGCGTTGCCTTGTCGTAGGTTTCCTGATCGAAATATCCGTCGGCTTCGGACAGCAACGCCTCGCCCGTCTCGATTATCGTCCTCGTCCGCGCCCTGAGGTCGTCGGCCTGAGCGATCAACTCGCCGGCCCGCGCGCCGATTTCGGCGGCACGGCGGGACGAATCGTCGATATCGCTTTGCAGCCGGTCGGCGAGTCCGAAAGCGAGGACGACGGGTTCCGAATCACGGATGTATGCCGGTTCGTCCGCGTACGAGTCGACCATCTCGGAAAGGTCGGCGGCGAGGAGGTCGAGATTCTGCGCCGCGACGTCGAGCAGCGCCTTCGCTCGGGTGGGATAACGGCGCACATCGACCGACTCGCCAAACCCGGCGCCCGTCTGCGCCTTTTCGCCCGCGATGAGAGCTTCGGCTCGAGCCATGCGCGAGGTTTCCACCGGATCAAACCGCGAGCGAAGGTCGGCGACGCGGAGCTCGATGATCCTGCCCACTATCTTCGTCTCGGTTGTTCCCAGTCGCGCGACTTCCGAACCGAGGTCCGCCAGTATCGGCGCGAAGAGCCTTCGCTCGTCTTCGGAGGCGTACCGCCCCATGCCCTCGACGAATCGTTCGGCCATGTGCGCGGTCGTCGACTCCGCCTCGGACAGCTTTCGCACGGCCGAGATGATCGTGCGGCGGGTCGCCTCGAGCTCGCCGCGGGCCGCAGAATCGGGAGGTTGAGTGATCGTTCGCGCGTCGACGAGAACCGCCGTAGCGTCGCGATACGCGGAGGCGGCCGCAGAGCGAGCGACCGCGCCGGCGACACGGGAAAGCTCGCGGCCGGCGAACTCCACCGCGCCGCGATCGAGGTCGAGCCCTCGATCGACCTTGACGCGAAACGCTGCCAGCCCCGCCGCGTCGAACATAAGAGCGCTGCGCGGTCGAACGGCGGCGAAGAGCCTCGTCGCATTCTCGTAGTCACCCTTCCCATAGGCGTCGACCGCGGCGGCGAAGGTTGAATCGGCCAACGCTCGGATCTCGGCGAGATACCGATCGGCTTCGGCGTCGAGACCCACGTCCATCGCCGCCAAGACGCCTTCGGATCCGCGATTTCCGCTTCGGCCTTTGATCAACGTATCGACGTACGCCAGATAGTACACGTCGTCGATCGTCGACAGTCGGTCCCGAAGATCGCGCCTCAAGCGCTGGAGGTCCCCGTTGATTCTCGTAATCGATGATTGACCGGAATCGATGGCGAGCGCCACCGGAAGCAAATTGTTCAGATTGTCCCTGACCGGCGCCGGGTCGTCGGCAATACCGAGGTCGGCGAGTAGCGTATTCTTCTCGGCAACGAGGTCGGAGAACCGCACGCGATCGGTTTCGAATCGCCGCACCGCGTCGACGACGCGGCCGACCGAACTCCGAACCAGCGATACGACGTCGATGAGCTGATCGCCGTAATCGGTCGATTCGAAAACCGATACGCCGACGTCGAAACCCGTAAGGTAGGTCTCGAGTGCGTCGTCGATCCGCCCGTCGTCGAGAGCGACCCGCGCCCGCGCCATGATCTCATCGAGCAACTTTTCGTTTCTGATAATTCCGATGTTGAAAACGATTTCACTGAACAACTGTTCGGCGTCCTTATTGGGGCTCGGGTCGAGCTTTTGAAGCTCCTGAAGCAGTCCGTAGGCGCGATCGACGTCGTCGGAGACAAGCGCGTCGTAGATTCGATCCTCGAGGGCGCTTTTTTGATCAAGGATCGCGTAGAGCTCGTCCATACGCTCCTGTGCCCGGTCCCAGAGGTCGGGTTGATCGATCATGATGTCGGTGAGAAGTTTGAGCGCTTCGTTGTAGTACCGTTGCTCGATAAGCCGGTCAACGCGCCGGAGCCGGTCCTCACGCTGTCCGCCTGCAAAGAGCGGCGCGGCCATGAGAAACACCAGAATTGACAGAATCAGGGCTCTGAGACCGACGGCCCGGGTTGCGGGCAAACCTTGAAAAACCCATTCGCCTGATTTACCACATTATCGACACAAAGGTCGGCCGAAGTGAGCCGAGCGCCCGTCGGCGCATCGACACGACCGACACGCAACCATAGAAATCGGACCGACGTCGTAGTATATTAGCCTTGAGATGCGGAGACTCATCCTCGTATCGATTATCGCTTTTAACTCTTTTCTCATCAACGCTTTAGACATAGCGAGCTTCTATTCCGGCGTCGCCGACAACGCGGAGGCTTTCGCGGACCCCAACACGGGATTGACCGTGTTTCCCATGCTGCTCGTTCCGGTCGGTGGTCGTTACGAGGGTATGGGAACGGCTTTCACCGCCGTCTCGGACGATTCGAGTTTCCTCGAGGCGAATCCTTCGGCGAGCTCGCTGCTCAATTACACCGAGCTTTCGGTATTGCATAACAACTGGATCGCGGATACCAGCATCGAAGGGCTGGTGTATACCGTCCGATTCAACGAGCTCGGTATCGGGTTCGGCGGCAAGTTCCTCTACGTTCCGTTTACCGGGTACGACACGTGGGGCGCACGTGAAGTCGGCGCCTATTATTCCGAGAGCCTTGCCACGATCAACATCTCCTACAACTTCTTCTCCGGTTACAGGTTCTACGGGCTCGCGGTGGGTACGAACGTAAAGTTCGCCTATCGCAGCGTCCCGAACGTGCTCGTTCCCGCCGGGTACGAATCTCAATCGGCCATCGCCGCGCTCCTCGATATCGGCGCTCTCACCCGCTTCAACTTCCTCAAGTTCTACCCGGCTCGGAGCAAAAACTTTTCGGTCGGTCTGGTAATCAAAAATCTCGGCCCGCGAGTCCAGTCCGAGAATCTCCCGACGCGGCTGACCGCGGGCATCGCCTACTCTCCGCTTCGTCCCGTCACGCTCTCCTACGACCTCGACCTGCCGCTGCATTTTGGACTCGACGCCGCCGGACTCGTTCGGACCTGGGAATCGCTTTCGATGGCCGGCGGGATCGAAGTCGTACTGACCGACTTCTTTTCAATGCAGGGAGGCTTCAACTACCGCGGCGCCAATCCGCGCATCTCGCTCGGCGCCGCCGTCGACCTCCCCGGTGTGAGCTTGACCGTCAACTACACCCTCGACATGACCACAACGTTCGAGCCGTTCGATCGGTTCAGTATCGAGGCACGGCTTAATCTGGGCGATCGCGGCCGCATGGCCGCCCGAGCGAAGGTGGACGAACTCTATCTGGCGGGAATAGAAGCGTTCGCCGACGGGAACCTCGATGAAGCCATTCGGCTGTGGCGCGAGGCGCTCGCGATCGATCCGAGTTTCACGCCGGCGCAGGCGTTTCTCGAACGCGCGATTATCCAGCGGGAAAACCGGGAAAAGCTTGAGAGCGTGCGATAGAGCGTTTCATCGCACGCCTTTGCAGCTCTTTTTCATACGCCGGTACACGGCGAAAAGCGACAGGTCGATCTTTTTCGACTCACTCCAGCGCTTGAGCGTCTCCACACTCTGCCGTCCCGCGGCTCTGTCGGTCGCCCGCGTAAGTAGTTTCGCCTGCTTGCGATACTCCCGCGTACTGAAGCGCTTTTCGAGATAACCGATGAGCTGTTTAGCCTCGCGCTCGTCCTCGATTTCGAACCGCTTCTCGATGTCGGAACTCATCATGTCGGCAATAAGCTGTTCGCGACTCTCAGCGTCATGCCGTTGGAGCGCTTCCTCCACCTGCCTGACGAAACGATCAGGTGAAAAAACGATCCGGTCCACCGCCGTTCGAAGATCTACGCGCATTCGGAGCGCGAGGTTCGATTTCTGATCACGTCGGCTCAGCAGAAAGTAGGTCCCGAACGCCGCGCCGACACCGAGAAGCACCTCGTCGACCAAAGGCACGGGATCCCGGATAACGACGGAAAAGAAAAGATAGCTGACGAGAAAGACGCCGGCGGAAATGAGGAAGCGTGGTATGAAGCGTTTCTCGGCAACCCACGCGCGCACCGCGTCTTCGATCATGCGGTAGAGGTCGTTACGAAACAGCGTCAACGATTCGACGCGCGGCTCGGCGCCGTACTTCCCTTCGATTTTGCAGCGCCGGAGAATCTGAATGAGCTTATCGAAGCCGTCGAACGGATGAAGAAAGAGCGCCGTGCCGTCGTGCCGGTATAGATGAAAAATCGTAACCTTTTCGTTCTGTTCCATAATGACAACTGCAGGCCCAAAATACACGGCGCACCGGGAGCAGTCAAGAACGTCGGCTACAGGTTGCGCATTGAAGCTTGGCGACGCGCCTTTTCTATCTTTTCCATTTTGCGAAAATACTTCGCCTGCTTCTCGATCTCGGCTACTTCCGAAACGTGGATTTTGTTGTCGATAATACGTAGCTTCGAGTTTTCGAACAGCTTGCGCAGATGCGCGTTTCCCTCGTCCTTGGGTAGTCCGACAAGGTTGATCAGCTCCTTCGGTCCGAAGTCGAAAGTGTGCGCTTCGTTGCTAATCGGTATGCGCTGGCGCTCGAGCTCGATAAAAAGCCTGTCGTACATACGACCCACCGGATCGGAAAGCTGTGTATTGCTCAGCTGTTTGTAGATAAACCAGAGCCGATCGGAGAGTATCTGCGTAAGGCGAGTGATCATCTGTGGCTGCGTCGAGATCATCTGTTTGAAGTTCGCCTTGTTCACCGCGAGCATCACCGCGTCTTCGTGCGCAATAGCCGACGCGGTGCGAGGTTTGTCTTCAAGCAGCGCCATTTCTCCGAAGATATCACCCGGTTTGAGCAACGCCAGAAGTACTTCGTTGTCGTTAACGATCTTTGTGATCTTTACGCTCCCCTTCTGGATGATATAGAGCTCGCTTCCCGGTTGCGCTTCGGAGAAGATCATCGTGTCTTTCGGATAGGTGCGCGTCATCTGCTCGGTGTTGCCGTCGAGGTAGACGGCCCGGGCGTACGGTTTGATTTTGGCCATCCGTTCGCGGGCGACCTGAACGTTCTCCCCGTGCGGACAGTGACGGATATACTGACTGTAAGCGTAGTAGGCTTGATTGTACTGGCTCTGTCGCGCGTAGTACTCGGCGACCTTGAACAGGTGCGACACATCTTCGCCTTCCTGATGTCCGCCCTTGAGCGTGATTCGGGCGAGCGCGGTGTCCAGATAGCGCATTTTCTTTGAGAACTGCTGAATGATCTTCATGGCCACCGGCGCGTTCCGCTCGATCAACAACCCGAACTGGTCCCGATGCACCGCTATCATCGTCACGTCGTTCACCGCCTGAGCGGTCTCGATGTGGCTGTGCGAAGACATAGTGGAAATGACGCCGAAAAAATCGCCCGGAGCGAGGAGATTCCCTCCTTCTTCTTCGACGACCTCGACTTCCTTGCTGATTCGTACGTTCCCGCTGCGGAGGATATAGAACCGGTCGGCCTTCTGCTTGCCCTCTACGATAATATAGGAACCTTTTTTAAAGCTGACCAGCGACAGCTGCAGGGGATTGTTCATAGCGCTCCTGGCGAACGACCGTAATACCACAAGTATATTTGTCGCGTTCGATTCTTGTCAACGATGAGGCGAAATCGGCGAGATTACGCCGACCGAAAGCAGACGTTTTTCCGGCGAAAGGCTATATTCATCGTCGACCGCAACGTGCACACCGGAGTCGTACATGCGCATACTTACCTGTGCGGCGCTCTTCTCGGCGCTGCTGCTGACGTCGTGCAATATCTTCTTCGCCGCCACTCCCGAACTGTGGGTCGAGGAATCGGGCCTGGGCGACTACGAAATGCGTCCGACGTTCGGCTGGAACGTTCGCGGGCTCGATTTGGTACGCGGTTTTCGCGTCGCTCTCGACGGCCCGGGACTCGCCGGCGAATGGATCGATCTGGACGAAAACGCGCGCAGCTACCGGACCGAGTCGTTTCTCGGCACCGGCGTCTATACTTTCAAGCTTCAGTCGAAGTCGGCCACCGGGCTGTGGTCCGGGGTCGGCACGATCGAAGTCGCCGTCACGGCGGTTGCGCCGTATACCCCCAACGACCCTCTTTTCCCCGAACCGCAAAACTACGATCCGTACGAAGGGGACCCGGTCCAATGGAACCTCCGCCGGATCAACCTCCCGTTGCTCTGGGGGCTTATCCGCGAGCAGGAAGGTCTCGGCCGGATGACGCGAAGCGACGTCGTGGTGGCGATAGTCGACACGGGTTACACGTTGCATCCCGATATCGTCGACTCGCTCGATATCGCATCGGGCTACGATTTTATCTCGCTCGACGACGAGCTTGGCGCGTACTACGCCCGCGACGGTGACGGGATCGATCCCGATGCGCTCGATGAAGGCGATAGCGTCTTGACGAGCGGCGACGTCGACAATTCGTGGCACGGGACCGCGGTCGCGAGCATCGTCGCCGCTTCGACGAACAACGCCGAAGGAATCGCCGGTATCTCCTTCCCCGACGCCGACGGGCGAAGCTACGTTACTCAAATGCCCGTCCGCGTCCTCGGCCTTCTCGGAGGAACGACCTTCGACATCGGGCAGGGCATCGCGTACGCGGCGGGACTCACCGAACACATCGTTTCGGGCGTAGCGGCCTCCTCGACACCCGCGAAGATCATTAACCTCAGCCTCGGTGCGGGGAGCCCGACTTCTCCGCTCTACGCCGACGAATGGGTCGATCCGATTCTTCAGGACGCCGCCGCGGCGGGTGTCGTCCTTGTCGCGGCCGCGGGAAACGAGCGCGAATACGGCGCGGCGCAAACGACCTATCCGGCGAACTCGCCGTATGTGCTTTCGGTGGGAGCGGTCGCCGCGACCGACGAAGTCGCCGAGTACTCCAACCCCGGGACCTTTACCGGCGAAGTGCCGACACTCGATCTCGTCGCGCCCGGAGGCGGACCGCCGTTCCTGCTGCCGCTCGACCCCACCACCGGCCTCTATTCGTGGTACGAGTACGTCGTGACCGCGTCGCCGCGGTCCGACGCCGTGCAGCCGCTTCTCCCCGCCGACTACACCTACCTCGGCACCGCCGGAACGTCGATAGCCGCACCGCACGTGACCGCGATTCTCGCGCTTCTCGCAACGATCGATCCGGGGACGATAGACCTCGACACCGCGCGATACATCCTGCGAAACTCCGTACACGACGCGGGTCCCGCCGGATGGGACCCCGACTACGGCTACGGGATACTCGACGCACTCGACGCTTACGGCGTCTTCGAGCTCGTTCGCTCCGGAGCGGTCACCGTCACGCCGGGTCCCCGACTTCCCGGGATAAACACGACGATCCGAATGTCACGGCCCGACGTGAGGCCCTCGGGTCCGACGGAAGAACGGTCGCTTATCGTCCGGTTCGCCACAACGACCGACGCCCGAGTCGTGGAGGCCGCGGGCATCGCGGGCGTCCGCCGCGTCACGCCCGGATACCTCGGCCGTAGCCGGCTTGTCGTACTGGCGCCCGGGACGGATCTTATGACCGAACGAAACAGACTGCTCGCGCGCTCCGACGTCGAAGCCGTATTCTACAATTACCTCTACCGCCGGCTCGATGCTACCAGAAGTAGATGACGCGCACCGGTTCCCACGTTGCGCGGTACGACTCGACACCGCCGGTCGCGCTCTCGTGTTTGCTTTGAAGCGACGGCGCGTTTGCGACGCGGACCCCCGCCGTCTCGCTTCCGGAATCCACATCGACGTATCCGCGTGAGAAGACGATCCGTTGAGCATCGAGGTTCCCAAAATAGTACTTCTCCGGCGACTCGAGGTCGGGAAAGTCGCCGAACCGGACTCCGTCGCCGAGAACGGGGTCGACCGGTACCCAGCCGAACCCGGAAACGTAGAACTCGGCCCACACGTGACGAATTGCGCGACCCGGACCGTATACCAGCGCCCCGGCGACGGGCCGCGCGGGGATGCCGAGGCTACGCAGTAGAGCGCAGTAGAGCAGCGCGTAGTCTTCCGAATCGCCACGGGCGGCGACAAACGAATCGGCGACGCTTTTCGCCGGCGATTTTCGGTCGTAGTCCATCCGGACGAGAAGGAAAAGGTACACCGACTTCGCGATGAGATACGGATTCCTCTCGCTCCCGGCCGCCGATGCCGCCGCCGCGACGATGCTCTCATCGTCCGCCGGAACCAGTGCGTCGGCGGCGGTGTATCGTCGGTAGAGTCGGGTCTGCGTATCATATTCGAGCACCACGCGCGCCGGCGTGAGTCGAGTTTCAACCGCGTACCGATCCAGCCAGTACACCAGCTCGATTCGAAAAGGGATATCCTCTTCGAAGTCGGAAACCTCATACCGCGACACGCCGTTTCCGTCGATCCACGACGGCTCCGGCGTGCGTATGATCTCGACGTTGCGCTGCGCCGGCGTCGCTATTACTCCGGGAACCCACAGTTTGATCGTCCCGGGTCCTGAAGCCACCACTGAATCGACTTCCACCGCGGCCGCCAACTGGAAACCGCGGTGTCGTTTGAGACTCTTCGTCCCCGCTCGTGCGGAAACTTCGAAGAAAACCGCGTTGCTTTCCCCGCGGTCGGTAACGATCCGAACGCTCCCGGAGGACGCTCCGTCGGGCACCCGGACGCGGACGGTCTGCTCGGTCCAGCCTTCGTAGTCGAAATCGAGCGTCGACGCGGCAAGCGTGTTTCCCGCCCCTTCGCTCTCTTCCCCGACCGGAAGCGCGGCGAACAACACTTTCCCGTCTCCGCGTGACAGCCCGAAGTTGAACCCTTCGATGGTGATCAGAGTACCCACCGCTCCTTTTTCAGGATCTACCGATTCGATAAAAGGAATGCCGGGTCGGGTCTTTTCGGTCAACACGACGGGCACGAGGTTTCGGTTCGTAAACAGGACCCCGTTGCTCTCTCCCGCATCGGTTCGTATCCGCACGGGACCGGCGCCGGCTTCTTCGGGAATCCGCACGCTGATCCGCCGATCGCCCCATTCCAGATACGAAATCGTCGTGAGGCGGACACCGGCCAGCGTCACCTCGGAGCTTCCGCGCCGGTCGCCGAAGTTCCTGCCTTCGATGACGAGCACGCCGCCGGGAAGCCCGATTTCGGGAGAAATCCGATCAATCGTCGGAGAGCGGTCGGTAAGTCCGAGCGTGACGAACAGAACGACGAGTAGCGCAGCGAAGGCGAACAGGGGGAAGAATGCACGGTGTCCGAAAATGGATCGAATCGTCACGGGCGCCCTATTCCCGCCGCTCCGCGCCGCGACTCTCGTCCTTGTACGGTAATAACTGAATCTCAAGCTGAATCGTGTAGATATTGGTGTCCGAATCGACGGCGACGCCGAGCGGAAAAAAGATGATCCGCTCGCCCGGCTCGACCGGAAGACTTTTCAGGAAACTCTCATACCTGACACCTTCTTCCGGACTGTCGGTAAACCAAAGCTGACCGTAGGCGACAAGTATCAAATTGGTTTCGATGCTCCCGAACGGGGTAAGAAACGCGTCGATGACGATATCCTCACCGACGAGCCGGACGTTGAGCGCACGTCCGATGACGGTTACATCGGTGTATTCGACGTCCCATACGATGACCTCGTTGCCGTCGAGAAGACGGATGACGATATGAACCGAGAGCGCCTTGTCGGCCAAATAGTCGAGAATGTCGTCGAGAGGGTCGTCTTCCTGCGCGACGACGGCCGCCGCCGGAGCGAGCAACAGTACGGCGCAACCGGCCAGGAGCGAGCGCCTCCCGACCCGCGCAAGACAACGACGAAGCCTTCTACCGACCTTCAACGCCATTCGATGCGGTACCCGGGTTCCTTCCGCAGCGGTTCACCATGTGACGGCCCTCCGGACGACAACGACATAAAGAGACGACGTCTCGATCTCACTCGAATCCACGCCGATAGTCGGCGGCGCGAACGAACGTGGGCTCGCTGATGACGCGAAGCTGCGCATGCTCGGGCAACCGGAAGACAACCGGCTGTTCCCGTTGACGCGAATCGAGAAACTTGACCACATCCTCGAAAGCCGAAACGCTCAACGCCACCGGCGTGCCGGTCGGGGAAGCCCCGCGCCGGCCGGCGTGCTGCAACGACAGGAGGAGACCGACGGCCAAAACGACGATCGCGACGGCGGCGGCGGCGGCGAGAGGAAACGGAACCCTGACGGTGCGCCCCCAGAGCGCAACACCCGACACGATGGCGGCCCGGGCGCGTATGTGCTCTCGCGACCGCGCCGTTGCGTTCTCCCACGGCGCGTCACCCGCTTCGGAAAGCGAGACCGAAAGCGCCCGATACTCGTCGAGGACCCGACTGCACTCCGCGCATTCTCTCAGATGACGGGCGACGAAAGCGCGCACATCCCCTTCAAGCTCGCCGTCGTGGTAGGCGGAAATTGTCGGTTTTTCAGGACACATGCAGATCCTCCTCGTTGAGAATCTTCTTTAGAAGCTCGCGCGCTCTGAACACGCGGACTTTGACGTTCGACTCCGAAATACGCAACGACCGGCCGATCTCGCGGTACGACATCCCGGCATATTCGCGCAATACCAACGCGGTCCTCAGCTTAAAAGGTACGCGATTCAACGCCTCCCGGACAAGTCTCGAACTCTCCGATCGAAGAGCCTCGTTTTCGAGCGACGGAACCACCCGCTTCGGCTCGTGGGCGAGCCGATCCAACGCCCGTCGTTCGCGTCCTTTCCGCTTCTCGTAATTATAGCTCAGATTGCGCACGACTCGAATCAACCAGTACTTCGCCTGATCCGGCGTCGGCAACGGCTGAGCGCGTTGCAGATACCTGACGAACGCCTCCTGGCAGAGGTCCTCCGCCGCGGTGGCGTCGCCGGTTATCCGATACGAGATTCGAAACAGCAGGGGGAACAGAGCGTCGTAGATGGTGTTGAAATCCCCCGCAAACCGCATTACCTGTTTCATGTGGAAAACAATTCACCTGCGTCTTTGTTACACGCGGCCCGACCACTCAGGAGAAGTCGGCCGATCTCGCGCCGGGAGTCGTAGATGGCGCCGCGCTCGTCGCCGGGACGCCTATCGACGAGTCCAGCGCGTGCCCTCCTGCGTGTCTTCGATCATAATGCCATGCTCGGCGAGCCGTTCGCGAAGCTGATCGGCTCGAGCGTAGTCTTTTCGTTCTCTCGCCGCCTCCCGTTCGGCTATCATGTCGCGGTACTCTTTCTCAAGCTCATTCTCCGCCGGAGCGCTTGTGCGCGCGAGATCGAGCCCGAACACCTCGTCGATCCTAAACGCGGCGGCAAGCTTATCCGCGTCGGAGACACTATCGTCCCGAAGCATCGTCCACAGAGTCGCGAGAGCCTGGGGAACCCCGAGGTCGTCTGAGATGTAGGCCTCCATCTCCGAAAGATAGCGGGCGCCCGCTTCTCCCACGGCGTGGAGATCCGACGCGACTCCGCCTTCACGCAGGCGAGAAATCCGATCGACGAGTTTCCGGCGCCCCACCCGCGCCGCCGCCATCGCCTCGTCGGAAAACTGAAGTTGAGAGCGATAGTGGGCGCCGAGACAGAGATACCGATAGTCGAGCGCTTCGTAGCCGCGGTCGACCAGAACCGACAGCGTCAGGAAGTTACCGTCGGATTTGGCCATCTTTCGCTTTTCCGCCAGCAGGTATTCGCCGTGCAACCAGACATTCACCCATCGTTTTCCGGTGGCGGCCTCGGACTGTGCGATTTCGTTGGTGTGATGCACCGGGATATGATCGACGCCGCCGCAATGAATATCGAAATGTTCTCCGAGGTAGCGCATGCTCATTGCGCTGCACTCGATGTGCCACCCCGGATAGCCGACACCCCACGGAGAATCCCAGACCATGACTTGATGCTCGAACTTCGATCGAGTAAACCAGAGCACGAAATCGGCGGGGTTGCGTTTGTTGCGGTCGATCGCGATCCGCGCGCCGGGTCTGAGGCCGTGTCGGTCGAGCAGCGCAAGTTCGCCGTAACGGTCGAACTTGGAAGTATCGAAATACACGTTGCCTCCCGACACGTAGGCGAAACCCTTCCGATCGAGCCGTTCTATCAACGCGATCATGTCGTCGATGTGATCGGTGGCGCGGCAGGCGACGTTCGGCCGCCTGATATTGAGCGCGTCGAGGTCGGCAAAGAACGCTTTCGTGTAATGCTCGGCGATCTCCCACACCGTTCGCCCGGTCTCTCGCGCGCCTTTTATCATTTTGTCTTCGCCGTCGTCGCCGTCACCGGCCAGATGCCCGACATCGGTAATGTTCATGATATGGCGCACATCGAGTCCCGCGTACTCGAGAGCGCGTTTGAGGATGTCCTCGAAGATATAGGTGCGCAGATTGCCTACGTGCGCGTAGTTCCAGACCGTCGGACCACAGGTGTACAGCCCCACCCTGCCGGAGATGATCGGCACGAACGGCTCGATTCTGCGTCCCAGCGTATTGAAAAGCTGAATGGTCACCGACTACCTCCTTATCGACCCAACCGTCGATATTCGCGGAATAATGATGTGTGACCGACCTTCACACGTGACGACAGGAACTGCGGGGACTGGAGAGCGGTTTTCGGGTCCGGTAGATACGATCCATACGCGTGCGGTAGTATAGCCGCGTGACACAGTTACGTAAAGCGTTGCGCGAAACGGATATACGTGGAACGGTACGTTTCGGTGAGCCCATGTCGTGTCACACGTCCTTCCGCGTCGGAGGACCGGCGGACCTCTACGTAGCTCCCCTCGACACGCGCGATATCATCGAGATCCGGCGGCTTGCACGTCGCACCGGTTCGTCGTTATTCGTCGTGGGCGCCGGGGCCAATATCCTCGTTTCCGACCGTGGGATACGCGGAATCGTCGTCGACATGCGGATGTTCGACTACGCCGTCCGCGACGGCTCGCGCCTCATCGCCGGAGCGGGCTCGGCCGTCACTCGTGTGTGCGAAATCGCGGCGACCTGCGGACTGTCGGGCTTCGAGTTTATCTACGCGATGCCGGGAAGCGTCGGAGGAGCGGTATGGATGAACGCCCGATGTTACGGCCGTTCGGTTTCCGACGTGCTGGAATCGGTGACGGTCGTGCGGCCGGACGGAGCAACCGGGAGAATCGTTGTCGATCCAAGCCGCTTTTCGTACAAGTCGTCTCCTTTCCAGCAAACGGACGTGATTATCGTTGAAGCCGCGTTCCGTCTGCGATCGGGCAAACGCGACGCGATTCGTCGAGCGATGCGGGAACGGTTCGATGATCGCCGAGCGAAAGGACACTTTCGCGCACCGTCGGTCGGTTCTATTTTCAAGAATAACAGGACCTTCGGCGCGCCTACCGGACAGATCATCGACTCGTTGGGGCTCAAAGGTTTTCGCATCGGTGGGGCTCACGTCGCCGAATACCACGCCAACATTATCGTCAACTCGGGCGACGCAACCGCCGGCGATATCCTCGAGGTGATCGAGCACGTCGAGCGGTGCGTGCGCGAACGGACGGGGATCGTTCTTGAACGCGAGGTGCGGCTGGTCGGCGAATGGACAAGGGGACGGTAGTCGCTCGCGCCGCCGCGCCCGTTTTCCGATGAGAGGTGTCTATGAAAAACGGTTATGTGCATCATGTGGAAGCGCCTCTTGAACAGCTGATCGAACGGTGGCGAACCTCCGATGAAACGGAAAGGAGGGAGCTTTTCACTTCGCTCTCCTCCGAGAAGCGAATCGCGCTTATCGGCGCTTTGCCGCAGACGGATCAGGAAGATATCATCGCTTCACTCACCGACGAAAGCATGAAGCTCCTTCTCGCCGAGATGGCGCCGGACGATCTTGTGGATTTGATGCAAGGCGTTTCGACCGAGACGCGTCGCTCGGTGTGGCACAACCTGAGCGAAGAGACGCGAAAAGAAACGCTCTTTCTCCTTCGTTTCGACGAGGACGACGCGGCGGGAATCATGACTCCCCGCTATCTCGCGGTTCGCAGCGAGGCGACCGTAGCGCAGGCGATCCGGTTTATCCGCGCCGGCGCCGAACAAGTGGAGACGATCTACTACGTGTACGTCGTCGACGCGGTGCAACGCCTATTGGGCGTGCTTTCGCTTAGGGCGCTTCTGACCGCTCCCGACGAGACGCGGGTGGCCGACATCATGCACCGGGATATCATCTCGGTTCACGAGGAGACCGACCAGGAGGAAGTCGCGCGGATACTGGAAACGAACGATTTCCTCGCGCTGCCCGTCGTCGGATCTACCGGAAAGCTCCTCGGCATCGTCACTTTCGACGACGTTATCGACGTTATTCGTGATGAACATACCGAGGACGTCTACAAGATGGGCGCGATGGACGGCGTGGTACAGCCCTATCTGAGCACGTCTATTATCGGCCTGGTAAGGAAACGAATCCCGTGGCTTGTGTTGCTTCTCATTCTCGGGACGGTGACGACCAACGTACTGCATCATTACGAATCGATTATCGTCGGCGCGGCTTTTCTCTTCATCTTTATGCCGGTTATTACTCAAACGGGCGGCAACTCCGGAGGACAATCTTCCACGCTGATGATTCGCGGGTTGGCGACCGGCGAGATACATCTTCACGATTTCCGGCTGGTGCTCGCGCGAGAGCTCCTCGTCGGCCTGCTTCTGGGAGTCGCCACCGGAATCGTGATCATGGCGCGGAGTCTGCTTCTTCCGCCCGGGTTGGCTCCACTGCAGGCGCTCGCGATAGGGATTTCTCTTGTTCTGGTGGTGCTCTTCTCGAACATCATCGGCGCCGTTGCTCCGCTGATTATCTCGAAGCTGGGTTTCGATCCGACGGTGATGTCGGCGCCGCTCATGGCTACCGTCATCGACGTATGCGGGATCACGATCTACTTCGAAACCGCAAAGTTGCTTCTGGGATTCTGATCCGATCGCGTGGAGAGCCGGAGGCGGGCCGCTTCGACCCGAACGTCCTCGTCGCGCACACCGATCGAGCAACTCAGCCCGATCACGGAGTCCGCCCGGGTAATCCGCGCTCGGATTCCTGCCCCGATCCGCTCTCTCGAATCGTAGCGCCCGAAAACGGAGACGACGCAGTTCGCCCCGGACCACGCGGCAACGATATCGCCGCCCGCCTCGATTCGTTTTCTCGTTCCGGAGGTCGGAGCGGCTCGTACGCCGAGCTTGGCGTACGGTTTGAATCGGCCGGCGTCGAGCCGGAGTCCGACCGAAACCGACGGCTCGATCGGTTCCGCCGCGTCCGGTTCGACCCGCCGGCGAAATCCGCCTTCAAGCTCGATTGTGAAGCGGTCCTTTCCGAACGATGTCATGGCGTCCATGGTCTCCGTCGACCCTCGATAAAGAGCCCGACCGACCGACGGCCGGTCCGCCTCCAACCGATACACGACGCGTACCTCGGCCGCCCGAGTCGCGGCGAGCAGCTTACCGGTAAGCAGGAACGATAACGGCGGAACGACGCCCTGCGGAAGCACGTAGCGACGTCCCCACGACCATAACTCGATTTCGGCTCGTAGTCGCTCGATCTCGAACCCGACGCCGATGGAAACGGACGTCGCCGGTGGATGGAGACGCCCGGCCGAAAGTCTGACCTCCGAGCGAACCGAAATCGGCGGGAACTCGATACCGACGGTTCCGGCGAGGTGCGCCAGGCGACCTCGGTCACGCGAAGTGAGCAGGAGCAGCGCACCCCGTCCGGAACCCGACGCGAACATCAATGCCGCCCCGCGTCGTTCGGAGTCCTCCCTCCCGTCCACAAAGGCCGCAGGCGCGATCCTGCGCGCGCCTAAACGCAACAGCATGTCGGCGCGGTCGGGCGCCTCCCATGCCGAACCCGACGTGAGAGGCGGCGCGTCGGTCGGCTCGGCGAACAGCGAATAGCCGCGCCGGGAGTCGAGCCGTCGATAGACCCCTGCGGGGACAAGATGCCCCAGGAGACCGAAAGGGTACCGAAGTACCCACGATCCGGGCGAAAACTGCGACGACGAACCGACGCGGAAGGTGGAGCGAAGCATGCCGTTGCCGAAACCCACGGTGACCGAGGCGAGCGTTCCTGTATCGAGAGCAGTTTGGACCTCGAGCGCATCGATCGAAGCCGCGGGCGAGCCGTGAGCAGGAGCGAGACTCGAAATCAACAGAGCCACGCCGAGGAGTCGATAGAGAAGATCCATCCGCTACCATGTACCGACTCAGGTGCGACGCCGATTTTGTCGGCCGAAGTCACTCTCCGCTCGAGGGACGGTGTCCGGCGGACCGCCCCGTCGGCAGTTCTCAGTTTGAGACTGAAGTCCGCGCTCGCTTTGCCTTTCTCACGTACTGCTGCCAGGCAATTATCGATATGGCTTGCCATATCGATAATTGCCCCCGCCCCGTCGTGATCGTTGCCGGAAAGTCCGATTTCTGAGAGGATGCGCAAAGAATCTCTCAGGGAAAGAGGTCAACGTGATCATCCTTACTCTCAACTGCGGCAGTTCGTCGGTCAAATATCAGGTCTACGACCGGCAAACGAAGTCGATTCTCGCACGCGGCGGCGTCGAACGGGTGACGGTCGGCGGATCGTTCATCGTTCACTCCACACGCGGGGGTAAAGAGCACCGCGAAGAGAAGGAGTGTCCCTCCCATCTCGAGGCGATATCGCTGATAATCGAAACGATCGAACATCCCGACCACGGCGCGGTGAAAAGCATCGGCGATATACGCGCGGTCGGCCACCGTGTCGTTCACGGAGGTGATCGGTTCAAAAAATCGGTGATCATCGACGACGGCACCGTGGAGCAGTTTCGCTCGGTCGAACATCTCGCGCCGCTTCATCTCCCGGCGAACATCATGGGAATCGAAGCCGCGCGACGTGTGCTGCCCGACGTGCCGCACTGCGCGATCATGGACACCGCCTGGCACCAGACGATGCCCGAGGCCGCCTACATGTATGCGCTTCCGCGTGAATGGTACGACAAATACAGCGTTCGCCGGTACGGCTTTCACGGCACTTCGTTTCTCTACTGCGCCAAGCGCGCGGCGGTGCTTCTTCGACGGAACCCGTTCGACACCAACGCGATTATCTGTCACATCGGAAACGGTTCGAGCATCTGCGCGGTAAAGGACGGCGTCTCGGTTGACACATCGATGGGCCTGACGCCGCTTGAAGGGTTGGTGATGGGGACGCGAAGCGGAGACTTCGATCCGGCAATCGTCTCGTACATCATGCGACGGACCGGAATGTCGATCGACGAAGTCGACGAAGCGCTCAACCGCAAAAGCGGTCTGTTGGGGATAACCGGGACGCTGCTGGACCGACGCGATATCGTGAGCGCCGCCGATTCGGGAAACGACCGGGCAAAACTCGCGATCGAGATCGAGTCATACCGCCTGAAAAAATACATCGGCGCCTACGCGGCGGCTCTCGGTCGGGTCGACGCGCTCGTGTTCACCGCGGGCGTCGGAGAGATGCAACCGAAAATACGGTGGAAGGCCGCGTCGGGACTCGATGCGCTCGGAATCTCGATCGACGAGCGAAGAAACGCTCTTTCTCAAACACGCAACGCCGAAACCGAAATCTCGACGGCGGACTCGTCGACGCGCGTTTTCGTCATACCGACCGACGAAGAGCTTGTTATGACCGAGGACACCTACGCTCTCATCACCGGCGTCTATGACGTTCACACCTCGTTTGCCTACGGGTTCCAATCGAGCGACTACCGAAACAACGAAAGAACCGCGCGCCTAAAAGAGGAGATTGCCGAACGTCCCGAGCTTGAAGAGGTAATCGTAACGTAGCGCGTCGATCAGTGTTCGACGTTCGCCTGAAGCGTCGCGGCGGCGATTTCCACGGCTCGTTCGGCGCCGCACAGACGTTCGATGAGCGTCATGGCGAACTCGGCCGCGGTCCCCGGCGCGCGGCTGGTCACGACTTCGCCGTCCACCACCACGCGATCGGTCGAGAACTCCGTGCTGCTCCCGAATTGGGCCTCGTAGCCGGGGTAGCACGTGGCGCGCCGGCCGTCGAGCAGCCCGAGCGGGGCAAGTACGACGGCCGGCGCGGCGCAGATCGCCGCCACGAGCCCGCCGGAGTTCGCAACGACGCGTATGAGCGAAACGGCCTCGGCCGAATCGGCGATGTTCTGCGCCCCGGGCATGCCGCCCGGAACGATCACCGCGTCGGGAACGGTGCGATACTCGGCGACCACCCCGTCGGCGACCACGCGAACTCCGTGACCGCCGGTTATCTGTCGCGCGCCGACGCCGAGCACGTCGGCCGCGACTCCCGCACGGCGCAGAAAATCGACCACCGTCAGCGCTTCGACCTCTTCGAACCCTTCGGCCAGAAGGACCGCCACCTGTTTCATCCGCCCCTCCTTCCGTTCTCATATGCGTATCGCAGCATTCGTTCGGTCGTTTCCCATCCGACGCATTCGTCGGTAATCGATACGCCGTAGGCGAGTCGGTCGAGATCCGACGGAATGCGTTGATTGCCCTCGAACAGGTTCGATTCGATCATGAAACCGATGATCGGAGAGTCGGGCTTCGCGCATTGTGCGACCACGCGATCGAGTACAGCTTCCTGGTTCACATGTTTTTTCCGCGAGTTGCCGTGACTGCAATCGACGAGAATCGCCGGTTTGAGGGCGGCCTCGCGGAGCAAAGCGACCGCTTCGTCGATGTCCTCGGCGTTGTAGTTCGGCCTGCTCGCTCCTCCACGGGAAATGATATGGCCGTCGGGATTCCCACGGGTGCGCAAAACGCATGTTTTCCCGTTTTGGTCGATCCCGATGAAGCTGTGACTGCCGGCGGAAGATTTGAGCGCGTTGACCGCCCCGCCGTAGCTCCCGTCGGTGCCGTTCTTGAACCCGACGGGCATCGAAAGACCGCTCGCCATCTCCCGATGGATCTGACTTTCGGTGGTACGCGCCCCGATGGAAGCCCACGAGACAAGGTCGTCGATGTACTGCGGAACGATGGGATCGAGCATTTCCGACCCTGCAGGCAATCTCAGCGAAGCGATATCGAGCAGAATCTCCCTGGCAACGCGGAGGCCGTGCGGGATGTCGTAGGAGCCGTCCAGGTGCGGATCGGTGATAAGGCCGCGCCAGCCGAGTACCGTTCGTGGCTTTTCGAAATAGACGCGCATGATGAGGTAGATGCGATCGGAAAACTCGCGATGGAGCCGCGCCAGCCGCTCGGCGTACTCGATAGCCGCCTTCCGATCATGAATCGAGCACGGACCCACGATGGCGAGCAGTCTCGGGTCTTCCCGCCGGATGATCGACCTGATGACGGCGCGGCTCTCCGCAATCGTCCTCGCCTGCGCCTCGTTGATCGGCGTCTCTCTTTTCAACTCCCGAGGCGCCACAAGCGGCGCTGCGGAGAGGATATTCAGATCGGAAGTTTTAATCGGCGCCATTGCGTGTGAATAGACGGTACCGGAAAAGGCGAGGGATGATCAACCGATCGAGCGAGGCTATAATGCCCCGGCGTCGAAAATGAAATCGATTCTTCGAACAACCGTAACGTCTCTCGCCGTCCTGCTCGCCGCCGCCGGCCCGATGACGTTCGGCGTCGCGACCATCGTGTCGCGCCCGGACGCGACGCTTTCCGCCGGCGTCGCCGATGTACTCGCAGAGGCGATGCTCGCCGGGATGGAGCTCGGCGAGCGCGTGGGACAGCTGTTTATCATCGATCTTCGCGGTGAACCCGGAAGTCCGGTCCGCCGTATCGACGAAGACATCCGCAAGACCGTCAAGCGCTATTCGCCGGGCGGAGTGCTTTTGTTCGGCGAAAACATCGACACCGTCGAACAGACCGTCGGTCTTGTCAACGCTCTGCAGCGAATCAGCCGTATTCCGATGACGATCGCGGTCGACTACGAGGGAGGTCTGGTCAGTCGATTGACGTCGAGCGGAAAGATTCCCGCGACAAGGATCCCGCCGGCCGGGATGATCGGCGAGGCGGGGAGTTTCACGTCGGCCTATGAGATCGGGCGGATCATGGGAGCGGAGCTTGGATCGCTCGGGATCACCATGAACCTCGCTCCGGTGGCGGACGTCCTGACCAACCCCGCATCGATGATCGGCAACCGCTCTTTTTCCAGCGACCCTCGAGTAGCCGCGGCGATGACCGGCGCGATGGTGCGCGGAATCCAGGATGCGGGCGTAAGCTCGGTCGTCAAACACTTTCCCGGCCACGGAGACACGGTCGTCGACACCCACGATGAGCTTGCCGAGCTGCGCTCCGATCGGGAGAGGCTGCGCTCCGTCGAGTTCGTCCCTTTCGCCGCGGCAGTCGACGCCGGCGCCGACGGTGTCATGGTCGCGCACATCGTCGTTCCTTCGATCGCCGGGTCCGACGTCCCGGCCACCTTCTCCCGCCGGCTGATCACCGACGAGCTCAGAGGCCGTCTGGGCCACGAGTCGTTGATCATCACCGACTCGCTGGCGATGAAGGCGATCCGGAGCCGATGGGGTTCGGGAGAGGCCGCCGTTATGGCTCTTCTCGCGGGGGTCGATATCGTCCTTCAGCCTTTCCGCTTCGAGACGGCCTATGACGCGGTGCTGGCCGCGGCGGAGTCGGGGCGAATCGGGCGCGAACGGATCGACGCGTCGGTTCGAAGAATCCTTCGCGTCAAAATGATGCGCGGAGTCGGCCGCACCGTAACCGAGGACCCCTACGAGGTACTCGGCAATCCGGCGCACGTAGGCGTTGTCGAGCGCATTCAAGCCCGCGTCGATCGATAGCCGGTCGGGATTATGAGCGCTCCTCGGCTATCCACGCTTCCCACTCTCCCGGATCGTATCCCACCGTCGCCCGCGTTCCGTTTCTTACCACCGGCATTTTCATGACACCGGGATTCTCACGCAGCTCAACGAGGGGATCGAAGACCATGTGGTCGAGCCCCCGCTTGCGATACGCGCGACTCTCCCTGTCGATCAGATCCGTCGGATCAACCGAGCGGCGGATATTCTCGAGCTACCGGGAAGAGAGCGGTTTCTCCAGAACGTCGCGCAGATGATAAGCGATCCCGCGTTCGGAGAAGAATCGTTCGGCTTTCCTCGTGTCCGCCGATTTTCTGGTTCCGTTTATCTGAATGTTCATGCCTTATACGAACATAGCAGCCGTTTCGGCCGATCGGCAATAAGGCGCCCGGCGTCGCGTCCGCCTTCGACGGTCGAATCGTGCTCCACGAAACGAAAATGCCGACATGAGCTGGACCGAAGAGATCGGTCGTGATATTCGTTGTAACCATGAACGATCCGCGAATCAGCGAGTTGCTTCGATCGGGGCGCGCCGGAGACCGGGTGACCGTCAGGGGATGGGTCAGAACGAAGCGGGACGCGAAGAACGTCTGCTTCTTCGAGATAAACGACGGTTCGTGCCTCGCCAATCTGCAGGCGGTTATCGGAAAGGACGAGGCGACCAACCGGATCCGTATCGACGGGATATCGACCGGCGCGAGCGTGGAGGCGACGGGTCGGCTCGCCGAATCCCCCGGGAGGAATCAGAGGATCGAGCTTCGGGTCGACGAGCTTACGGTGCCGGGCGACGCTCCGCCCGATCGGTATCCTCTTCAAAAAAAAAGGCACTCTTTCGAGTACCTTCGTGAAATCGCGCACCTCAGACCGCGCACGAACACGATCGGCGCGGTGATGCGCGTGCGTAATTCCATGAGCTATGCGGTGCACCGTTACTTCCAGGAACGCGGTTTTCTCCACGTCCACACACCGATCATATCGACCACCGACGCCGAAGGCGCCGGTGAAATGTTCCAGGTGACGACGCTCCCGATCGAGGGCCTCGATCCGGCGAACGGCGTCGACTACGCGGACGATTTTTTCGGGAAACGCGCTTCGCTGACGGTGAGCGGGCAGCTCGAGGCGGAAGTCTACGCGCTCGCATTTCGCAACGTCTACACTTTCGGTCCGACCTTCCGCGCCGAAAACTCGAACACCTCACGGCATCTCGCCGAGTTCTGGATGATCGAACCGGAGATGGCGTTCTGCGATATCCACTGCGATATGGACGTCGCCGAAGAGTTTCTCAAATACCTTCTCGACCGCCTGCTCGCCGACTGCGCCGAAGACATGGAGTTCTTCGACCGTTGGATCGAGAAGGGCATCGTCGAAAACCTGCGCCGCGTTGCCGAGGCGGATTTCGCGCGAATTTCATACACCGAGGCGATCGACCGGCTAAGGGCCGCGACCGTTTCGTTCGATTACCCGGTCGAATGGGGCGCCGACCTGCAGTCCGAACACGAAAAGTATCTGACCGAACACGTATACGGCGGACCGGTCATCGTTACCGATTATCCGAAGCGGATAAAGGCGTTCTACATGAAGCAAAACGACGACGGCGAAACCGTCCGCGCGATGGATATGCTCGTCCCCAGGCTCGGCGAGATCATCGGCGGCAGCGAACGCGAAGACGACCACGACAAGCTGCTCAGGCGGATCGAGGAGCTCGGACTGAACGCCGAAGAGTACTGGTGGTACCTCGAGCTGCGCGCCTTCGGATCCGCGCCGCACTCGGGCTTCGGGCTTGGTTTCGAACGATTGATACAGTACGTGACGGGGATGCAGAATATCCGCGACGTCATTCCGTTCCCGCGGGCGGTTCACACTGCCGAGTTTTGAAGCGCCGTCGTGAGCTCGAGCGTTCGAAACGCCTCTTGCGGAGTGGAGTCGGAAATCCCTGCGGAGAACGCGGGACCGGTGAAGGCGTGGGAATCCGCGCGCCCGATTTGTCCTCGATGGAACGGCCGCCGGGAGACACGGCCGGCGACCGCCGCACGCCTCGGTTCCGGTGATTCTTAATCCGCACCGACGCCTTGCCACCCGCTTTTCGGATTCGGTTCGCGCCACACTTTCCCGTTCCACGCCTTGAGGTAGACCGCGTCGTCGTCCCGTTTGACTATCGTCTCGGGGTGCATCGGTATTTTTCCGTACGGAGTGTCGAGCAGATAGACCGGAACCGCCAGCCCCGACGTATGGCCGCGGAGTCCGCGAATAATATCGAGGCCGCGCTCGATCGGCGTAATGAAGTGCGCCGTTCCGGTGAGTGTTTGTGCCTGGTAGATGTAGTAGGGCCGGACTCTCATTCGCACGAGTCCCTGAACGAGCCTCTTCATCGTATCGACGTCGTCGTTGATGCCGCGCAGGAGCACCGATTGATTCCCGAGCGGAATACCCGCGTCGGCGAGTCGCGCACAGGCTTCCTCGGCCTCGGGTGTCAGCTCGTTCGGATGGTTGAACTGCGTGTTGAACCAGAGCGGATGATGCTTTTTGAGAACGCGGCACAGCTCCGGGGTGATCCGGTGAGGCATCGTGCACGGTGTTCGGCTGCCGATACGAACTATTTCTACGTGCTTGATTGAACGCAGCCTCGTGAGCAGGTCGTCGATAAACTCGTCGGAGTGCATCAGCGGGTCGCCCCCGGTGATAAGCACGTCGCGAATCGCCGGCGAAGAGGCGATGTAGCCGAGCGCCGCGTCGCGCGCCGCCTCTGAAAAGGCGAAAGATTCGCGGCCGACCATCCGTTTCCGCAAACAGTGCCTGCAGAGCACGGGACAGGTATTCGACACGGTCCACGCGACTCTGTCCGGATAGACGCGAATCAGATTGGGCGCGGGATTGTGGTCCTCCTCGCGCAGAGGATCGAGGATCGCGACGTCGAGCGTGTCGAGCTCGACGGCTTGAGGAACCGCCTGCAGCCGAACCGGGCAGCCACGGTCGCTCGGATCCATGATACTCGCGTAATAGGGCGTGAGTTGCCACTTGAACTCGCGTTCGGCCGCGCGAATCGCCGCCCTCTCTCTTTCATTCAGCTCTATAAAAGCGTCCAGATCTTCGACCTTTCTGATGGTGCGGCGAATCTGGTCCTTCCAGACGTTGTCGCTCATGAAACCGTCCTTTTGCCGTAATTCTTTCCCCGGCTTTCCGCGTTGCGAACAAGGATCGCAAGAACACCCTCGGGCGAGATCTCGGCGACCGCGGCCTGCCGGGGAAAGATGCTGTAGTAGGGAGAAAGCCCGGGGAGCGGGTTGATCTCGAGCAGAAAGGGCGCGCCGTGACGACTCACGCGAAAATCGACCCGCGCCAGATCGCGACATCCAAGCCGCCGAAACAGCAACTTCGACCATTCGACAAGTCGGTCGACGCACTCGTGATCCGCCGGACAGACGACTTGTTTCTCGTGACGGCTTTTTCGTTCGATCGAGTAGAACTCATCCGGCGCCCCGTGCCCCACCCGAACCTCGGCGACCGGAAGCGCGGTCAGCTCTCCGTCGATCTCGAGCAGCGACACCGTCAGCTCTCTTCCACTCACGAACTCTTCCACCAAAGTCGCCTCGCCGAGCCTCGATGAGAGCGCCGCCGCCTCTCGAAGCGCCTCCCCCGCATCGCCGAACACCGAACCCCGGTGAATCCCGATACTCGATCCGCCGGTGTTGGGCTTGAGAATGACGGGGAAGCGGAGCGATCGCAGATCGGATTCGCGCGTCTCTCGGAATCCGGGAACGAGACGCGCGCGCGGCGTCGGAATCCCGAGGTCGGCGGCGATCACCTTGGTGATCATTTTGTCGAGAGATATTCCCAAGGCCACCGCGTCCGAAGCGGTACACGGGATTCCGAGACCCTCCGCTATCGCCGGGACCAGCGACTCGCGGTTTCGACTTCCCGCGGCCTCGGTGATATTGAACACGACATCGGGGGCGATCTTCGACAGTCGGACGGCGAAATCCGACCCCCAGGGTAGATCAACTACTTCACCGACGACGCCGAGACTGCGCCGCATCCACGCGATTGTGCGGGCGTCTTCGTATTCGGCGGCGACGTCGTCGAGAAGTCCGGGATCGTCGCCGTCGGGAGCGTCGGTCGTACGGACCTCATCGTAGGCGAAAGCGATTCGTGGTCTCACAATACCGTCTCCGTGTGCGACACGTGCAGAATGTTTCCGATTACCGGATCGATACCGTGCTCCCCGGGACCGCCCACGCTGCGTCCATCTCCGAATAGCTCGCTCTCTTCTCGAACGCCGCGAGCGCGAGTCGGTCGAGTCCGCGGATAACGACGGTCTTCGCTCCGCCGTCCTCCTTCGAATCCGGGAAACGAACCGTTTCAAGGTGCTCGGCCCCCACCGTCACCACCGGCGCGCAACGCGTAAAAAGCATCTCTATGAGTTCGGTGTGCGAAGATGCGTTGTCGATCGAAGAGAGCGGCGAACGATTCTCTGCGATCGCCGCGAACGCGTCCTCAAACACTCTTTCGCGAATCGCGGCGTCCGGGTCGGGCGCGCCGAACGGCCGGCGCACCTCGTCGCGAAGAAGATGATACCGGCTCCCCGCCCCGTCACGTTCGAACTCGACCACCGCCTCGTCGAACTCGAGAATCATGCGCACGCCGTGCTCTTCGGCGACCGCGTGACTGCACCAGAAGCCGATTTCGACGCCCGAATCGGCAACACCGCGGATGAACTGGGTGTCCGCTGACTCGATCGGCTTCGCTCGATAGTTCTCACCGTAAAGCTCGGCGATTCGGGCGCTTGCATCCTTACTCTCTCCGGCAAGATAGAGCATGGTGTTGAGAAAATGCGAAACCGCGTTTTGCGCCGGCGAATCGTAAATCCGCGTCCCGCCGGATTCCATTCTTCCGGCCCACTCGTTTCGTGCGTAGTAGGCGTCGCTGCGGGGGCATAGCGCGATGCACCGCGCCCGCACGAGTTCACCCCACCTCCGATCGAGTCGCGCCGACTTGAGCATCTGAACGCTTGCCGAGTAGATGTATTGATATCCGACGGCGAGAATGCGCCCCGCCTCATCCCGTGCCGCACGCATCGCCTCCACATCGGCCGTCGTTCCGGCGGCCGGTTTTTCGCAGACGACATGGTACCCGTACGAGAGCGCCTGCGTCGAGAGGATTCTATGCGACGGTATCCCGGTCGGTATCGCCGCCAATGCGCACCTCCCCGACTCGGCATCGAACATCCACTCGGCATCGCGATAGACTGCGACACCCCGAGCGGCAAGCTCGGCTTCAAACGGCCCGTCGGCGTCCTGCTCGCGTATCGTGACGGCGCGAAGCCGGCACAATCCACGCGCCGAGCACGCGGCGATCGAGGCGAGATGGCTGCGGCCGTACCCACCGACGCCGACTTGCGCCACACCGTAGGGTCGGCGGTATCGGTCGTTCACTCGACGCTCCGCGCAAGCTCCACCGCCCGGCGGCACAACCGCGATATTTCGGCGAAATCCCCGGCGGCGATCAGCTCACTCTTTACCATCCAGCTGCCGCCGCAGGCGAGCACACGGTCGAAGGAGAGATACGAACGCAGGTTTCCCGGGCCGATCCCGCCGGTCGGGATAAACCGGATTCCGCCGTACGGCGCGGACATCGCCTTGAGCAACGCCATTCCGCCGGAGGCTTCGGCGGGAAAGAACTTGAGCACGTCGAGCCCTCGTTCGAGCCCCATCTCGATCTGCGTCGGATTGTTAACGCCCGGTGTAATCGGGATCGAGCGCCCGATGCAGTAATCCACAACGCGAGGATTGAACCCCGGTGAGACGACGAATCGCGCGCCGGAGTCGACCGCGCGCGCGACCTGGTCGACCGACAGGACTGTCCCCGCGCCGACCAGAAGATCGGGAAAACAATCCGCAAGAGACTTTATCGCCTCCGCCGCGGCGTCGGTGCGAAAGGTCACCTCCGCGATCGGAAGACCGCCTTCAAGCAACGCCTCGCCCAGCGGTTCGGCGTCCCCTGCGCGCTCGATTTTGATGACCGGAACGAGTCGGACGGTCTCTATTCGTGCCAATACGTCGTGCATCGGTTTTGCTCCCTGCCTGTTTCAAAGCGCCGACAACATGCCGCCGTCGACGTACAGGACTTGTCCGTTCACGTAGCTCGAAGCGTCGGAGGCGAGAAAAACCACCGCTCCGACCAACTCTTCCGGGTCGCCCCATCGTCCCGCGGGCGTTCGCGCCTTTACCCACCTGTCGAACTCCGGATCGTCGGCCAGAGGACGCGTCATGTCGGTCAGAAAATAGCCGGGGCCGACGCCGTTGATTTGGAGCCCGTAGCCGGCCCAATCGACGCTCATCGCACGGGTGAGCATCTTGAGCCCACCTTTGGAAGCGGCATAGGGACCGACGGTTCTGCGTCCGATTTCGCTCATGAGCGAACAGATGTTGATGATCTTACCTCGGCCGCGGCCGATCATCCGACGAGCGCACAGTCGCGCCACCAGGAACGGCGCCGTGAGATTGACTTCGATGACGCGTCTCCATTTCTGCGAATCCACGACTTCGAGCGACCCACGCTCCTGGACCCCCGCGTTGTTGACGAGGATTTCGACGACGCCGACGTCACGTTCTATGCGGTCGATCGATTCGTCGACAGCAGCCTCGTCGGTCACGTCGAACGCAGCGCTCCACACGCGAAAACCCTCTCCTTCGAGCTCCGTGGAGGCGCGCTCGAGAGCCGAAACATCCCGCCCGTTGAGAACGATCCGCGCACCCGAACGCGCAAGCCCGCGTGCGATAACGAAGCCGAGCCCGCGCGACGAGCCGGTAACGAGCGCGGTACGATCGGAGAGATCGAACAAACGCGACGGTGAAACGGACATCAGCGGTCGCAGCCCCCGCAAATAAAAACGACGAGACCCGCCCCTTCTCCGCCGGACGGGCCTTGATGAAAATGCATAACCGTACCGATTGTAGCCCGACCGACCGGTCTCGCGCAATCTACCGCCGGCGCCGCCGGTCCCGTCGCCAGACTATCCGGGAACAAGCGCCGTCGAGAACCACGGAATATAGGTGATCACGAGCACGGTTCCGAGCAGCACAAAGAAAAAGGGCAACACATCACGATAGACCGTGCCGAGCGGTTGGTTGAACCGGTAGGAAGCGAGAAAAAGGTTAAGCCCGATCGGCGGCGTGAGGTATCCCAGCTCCAGATTCGCGAGAAAAATGATACCCAGATGCACGGGATCTATGCCGAAAATCTCCCCCAGGGGTATCACGAGCGGCGCCACGACCACGATCGCTGAAAAGATGTCCATGAGACATCCGGTAATGAGCAGCGCGAGATTGAGCAGAATCAGAAAGACGTACTTCGAGGAAATGTGCGTTTTGACCCAGGCGCTGAGCCACATCGGAATCTCGGCGTCCACCAAATAATAGGAGAGCCCCCGCGCCACCGTAAGGATGATCAGCACCCCGCCTATGACCGGCAGGCTTTTGAGCACGACGCGCATCAGATTCCGCGGCTCGATATCGCGGTGAACGAACACCTCGAGAATGATCACGTAAACGACCGCGACCGCCGACGACTCGACGAGCGTCATGATCCCCAGGAAGTACCCGAACAGAATGATGACGGGAAGGAGAATCTCGCCGATGGAGATCCGCACCGAGTGCAGCGCCTCGGTTATCCTGAAGGGCGTGGGAGTTATTCGCCCCCGAACCGCCGATACGACACCCATGATCGCAAGCGCGAGCACCATGACGAACCCCGGGATTATCCCCCCGAGAAACATGTGCTTGATGTTGGTCTGCGCGGTGACTCCGTAGAGAATGATCGGAAGGCTCGGCGGGAACAGCAATCCGATACTTCCCGATCCGGTCAAGAGTCCGTGCGTAAACCCCGGCCGGTTTCCGCTCTCGATAAGCACGTACGAAAGCAGTGCTCCGAGCGCGAGGATCGTCACGCCCGATGCGCCCGTGAAGGTCGTAAAGAAAGCGCAGACCACGACGGCGGCGATCGCGAGCCCCCCGGGCAGCCAACCGAAAAACGCGCGGAACAGTTGAACGAGTCGCTTTCCCGACTCGCTCTCGGACAGCACGAACCCGGCGAGGGTAAACAGCGGTATCGCCGGCATCGTCGGACTTATCAGCATGGAATACGCTTCGTTGGGAATCACCTCGAAAGACCCGCCGACGGCCGAAAAAAACGTCACGGCCAACCCGCCGAGAACGATGAACAGCGGCGCGCCGAGTCCGGCGGAGAGGAGCAGAATGATGAGGACCGGCGCCTTTGCCGCTCCGGCGATGAGATAGGCGAAATCGGAGAGGCGCCACATGAACTCGCCGACGTCGTCGACGAGAAAGAACATGATGTTGATGATCGAGTTGATCGCGATGAAAGAGCCGACGAGCACACCGATCGCGGGCATCCAGCGGTCCTCCGACCGGACCTTGCCGTCCGATATGAAGCGCACCGCGATGACCGTGTACCCGACCGGGATGATGAGAACGGCGATGCGAACGGGAACGATTCCGATAAGAGCTTCC